>CAYLMR010000066.1:0-12597 GCA_964384885.1 uncultured Bacteroides sp. | reverse complement strand
GGCATAAAAAGCATAGTGAAATAATTTTAACGTTATCACGCAAAAGTAACACTAATCCCCCTCCCCACCAAAAAAATTCTCAAAATTTCAAGCTGTCCTTTTTTAATCCTCTGTGAGAAAAAAACACCTAATTATTTAGGTAGAAGGAATTATTTAGGAATAAGGAAGTCAATCCGGTAGGTTGGGAAATAAAAGCTTTTTGATTTACATACATTTTCTTTTCTTTAAAAGGTTATGATTATTTTGAATCAGCTTCGTAGCAACTGATGATTATGGGATGAGGAGCTTGGAGGTGGGGGTGCGCTGAGAGCCGAGGTTGCAGCCGTCGATGGTGAAGTAGTTCGCGGCTTTTGTCGTTTTCAAATACCACGCTATATTGGAATTTAACGAAATATGACTGTAATATCTTATCTCAAGTGAATAAACTGATTTAAATCATGAAAGGCTTAATCATACTGATAATGAAGTGTAAAACCGCCTTAGAATTAGGGGGCCGCCACAGAATGAGGGGACGTTTTCTGAGTGAGGGGACGTTGTTAGAGTGGGGGTTGATGAAGTGGCAACACCCCATGCCGGGGAAAGCATGGGGTGTTGCGGTGAGAATGGAATTTTCAGTTTATGATGGCTGAAAGTGGCTTAAGGTCAATCGCGGAGGTTAGGATTGATGTTCTGTTCAGACAGCGGAATGGGCCATTTGTAGTCGTCGGGATTGCGGAAGTCGCGACGGCCCACATACCAGCGGCAGTTGCCGGTGGGGTCGACTTTCTTGGTCGAGCTCTCATAGAGGGCCGATCCGGGATAAGGTGCTCCCCAGATTTCGCCAACGAGAACCTCATGGGCGGTGTGCCAGCGGAGAAGGTCCCAATAGTAGATGCCCTCGTAGCAGAGCTCCACGCGACGCTCATGGCGCATGGCCTTACGGATCTGATCGCTCGAGCCGGCCAGAACGGGAGGCATGTTTACATCGGCGCGACCGCGGATTGCGTTGATGGTCTGGTCGAGGATCTGCTGCGACACGGGTTGGCCGCTTTCGAGCACACATTCGAGATAGCTCAGGAGCACTTCGGCGTAGCGGATCACAGGCACAACAACGCTGTAGCTGTTGAGGTCGTTGATGCCGCCTTCGTCATAGAATTTGCGCCACATAAAGCCGGTCTTGGAAGCCTCGGAAGAGTAGTCGATACGCTCCTTTACGGCTGCAGAATAGTCGGGGCTCATGCGATATTCGGTGCCCTTGAAGGTTGCGCCGTTATAATACATGGTGTAGTCGAGGCGCGGGTCGCGGTTTTCGCCGAGGTTGTCGGGATTGTAGCGGGGATCGTCGTAGCTGAAGGGGGTTCCGTCGGTGAACTCATATTCCTCGAAGAGGCCTGCGGCGGGGTTTGAAAGGCTCCAACCGCCATCCTTTGCAGAGAGACACTGCTGGGGGTGACCCCAACCGAAGAAGTTTTCGAGATACTCGATGTAGAAGATGTTTTCCTTATTGGATGAGCCGGTGCCGGAAAGGAAGAGTTCGGAGTAGACGGGGTGGATACGGTTGTCGTCGAGATCGATGATCTGCTTGTAGACAGATGCGCCGGATGTCCAGTCGTTGAGGAGCATGTATGTGCGTCCTGCAAAGGCGAGGGCTGCCTGCTTGCTTGCGCGGCCTGACTCACTTGCGCTCAGGGCTGAGATGCGGGGCAGATCGGCTGCTGCTGCCACAAACTCGTCGGCACACCATTTGAGGATGTTGGCCCGCTTCTCTTTGGTGACGTTGTTGGATTCTTCACCGGTGAGGGAGGTTGTCACCAGAGGCACATCGTGGAAGTAGCTTGCCAGATAGTGGTACTGGGTAGCGCGGAGGAAACGCACCTCGGCTGTGAGGCGCACCTTTTCCGGACCGTCGGCCATGTTGACGATGCCGTCGAGGAAACGGTTGCAGCGGCCGATGCGCTTGTAGGCCGACGACCAGTAGTTGGCCAGCTGGGCGTTGTTGTTCTGGAGCTTGCCGCTCGAGAAGATGAATAAGGGGCTGTTTTCGCCGCGACGGTCAAAGGCGTTGTCGGTCATGTGGTCCATGAACTGAAGGCCCTGATATGACCAGAAGTCGCTCACGTTATACTCGAGTCCATTGGAGATCTGGCCGCGATAGATGGCGGTGAGGGCGAGGGTGGCGTTTTTGGGATTGTCCCAGAAATTGTCTGACGACAGGCTGGTGAGTGGTGTACGCTCAAGATCGCACGACTGGAGCCCCGCCAGTAAGGCCAGTCCGACCAATATTTTGGATACTGATTTCATATCGGTAGAGAATGCTTAGATGTTGATGGTGAGGCCAAAGGTGTATGAGCGCATGGTGGGGTAGTAGGAACCGCCGTTGCTGCGCTTCTCGGGATCCCATCCTTCGGGATAATGATTGAAGGAGAAGGGGTTGTCGAGGGTGATGTAGGCACGGATGCCAGAGATGCCGAGGTGTCTGATTGTGTTCTGCGGGAGGGTGTAGCCGAACTGGATGTTGCGGACCTTAACAAACGAGGCGTCGCGCACCCAGAAGTCGGATGTGAGGGTGTTGCGGCTACCGGAGTTGGAGAGGGCCTCCAGTTTGGGATATGCGGGATAGCGGTTGTCCTGCTGAACGTCCCAGCAGCCTTCCATCTGCCAGCGCTGGATATTGCCTTCCTGCCAGAATGCATAGCCGGCATAGGTCGACAGCATGCCCTTGACTTTTGCAACTCCCTGGAGAAGGAAGCTGAAGTCAAAGCCTTTCCATTCTACACCTGCGCTGAGGCCGAAGTTGTATTTGGGGATGTTGGAGCCGAGATAAGTGCGGTCGTCATTGGTCACCTTGCCGTCGCCGTCGATATCAACGTAGCGGATGTCACCTGCGCCTGAGCCTTTGGCGATCGCGCTCTGGTCGGGCCATTCGCTTACCTCCTCGTCAGAGAGGAACACGCCGTCGGTCTTATAACCGTAGATCATCTGCATGGGATAGCCGATGAAGAGGTTGGAGCCGTTGCCGACCATGCCGTTGTTCTGGGTAACGTTGCCCATACCGAGGGTCTGCACCTTGTTGTTGATGATGGAGAAGTTGCCGCTGACGCGGTAGCTGACTGAACCAATGCGGTTACGGTGACCGATCTCAAACTCCCAGCCGCGGTTGGTGACCTCACCGGTGTTGATCTGCGATACTGCAAGACCGAATATCTGTGAGAAACTTGCCGAGGGGGTATAGAGGATGTCTTTTGTGCGACGGTCGAAGTAGGCGGCGTTGAATGTGAGGCGGTTGTTGAAGAAGCCTGTTTCGAGGCCGATGTCCCATGTGTGGGTCTTCTCCCACATGAGGTTGGGGTCAACATAAGTGGTGATTGCGGCACCCTGAGTGTAGACTCCGCCGAAAACATAGTTCGAGCCGAGCACATACACGCTCTGGTAGGGATAGTTGCCTATGTTGTTGTTACCGAGGATACCGTAGGATGCCTTGAGCTTGAGGTTGTTGACAAAGTCGAGGCTTGGGTTTTCTTTCCAGAAGCTCTCGTTGGCGATACGCCAGCCGGCGCCTACTGAGGGGAAGAAGCCATATTTGTTATCGGTCGGGAAGCGGCTCGATCCGTCGTAGCGGAATGTGCCTTCGAGGAGATAGCGCTCGGCATAGTTGTAGTTGAGACGTCCGATGATTGACTGCACTGCCCAGTCGTAACCGCCGCCGCCGTTGGTCTGACCGTCAACACCGCCCGACGAGAGGAAGGGCACGTCGTCTGACGGATAATTGTTGCGGTAGCCGCTGATGGTGCGCTGGCTCTCATCCTCCCAGGTGTAACCTATGAGGGCGCCGATGTGGTTCTGGCCGAGATCCACGTTATAGTCCACGAGGGCCTGAAGGGTCTTGTAGCCGGTGCGGGCCCATGATTCGTTGAGCGACGAGGGACCTGTGCCGCGGCCGTCGGTGAGAGTCATGTCGGCGCGATAGTTGCGCACGCGCGAGTTGGTGTAGTTGTAGCCGCCTATCACCTTGGCCTTGAGGCCGGGGATGATCTCATATTCAAAGTTGAGCTGGGCTTTGTAGCGGTCGATGGCTTCGTTATAGAATGAGTTGCAGTCGAGCCATGCCACGGGGGTGCCCATGAGCTTGGGGCCGAGGCCTACCGATCCGTCCTGCATGTATGAGGGCACGAGACCGGGGAAACGGAGGGCGTTGGAGATGAGGGCGCCGTTGCCTGCGCTATCCATTGAGCCGGGAGTGGAGGGCTCGTGACGGTCGCCGAAGGTGCCGTTGACGAGTACACCCATCGTGAATCCTTTGGCGAGTGTGGCGCGGAGGTTCAATCGGGCGTTGAAGCGGTCGTAGTAGCTCTTGTCGAAGAAGCCGTTTGTGCGGAGATAGGCGCCGGTAAGCTGATAGTTTACTCTGGAAGATCCGCCGCTGATGCTGATCTCGTGCTTGGTCTGCAGAGGATGGCTACCGAGGAGCTCTTCGAGATAGAGCTCGTCGGCATAGTTGTCGGGATCGCTTCCGTCGCGATACTTCTGTATCATCTCAGGGGTATAGCTGTTGGTGCCTACAGCCATGTTGTAGAATTCGGCATACTCATAGGAGTGGGCAACCTTGGGGAGATCATCGGCGGAGCTCCAACCCACGGTGCCGTTGTAGGTCACATGCGTTTTGCCCTCACGACCGTTTTTGGTGGTGATGAGGATTACACCGTTGGCGGCGCGCGAACCGTAGATGGCTGCCGATGCGGCGTCTTTCAGCACTGAGATGTTTTCGATTTCGGCGGGAGAGAGATCATTCATGTTGCCGGGCAGACCGTCGACAAGAATCAGAGGCGAGGGGTCGGCACCGAATGAACCGACGCCGCGCACGCGGATCGTACCCTGGTCGGCACCCGGGCTACCGGATGACTGAGTGATGGTCACACCTGAAAGATAGCCGTTGATCATGTTTGAAACGCTGCCACCGGTGCGGCCTTCGAGCTGCTTGCTGTCGACGGTGGAGATTGAACCGACCACATTGACCTTTTTCTGAACACCGTAGCCCACGACTACTACTTCGTCGAGGTCTTTGAGTGACGACTTGAGGATGGTCTTCATTCCCTCACCTGCCTTTATGGTGACGGGTTCGTAGCCCACATTGGTAATTTCAAGCGAAGCGCCTGCCGGCACCTGGATGGAATAGCGGCCATCAATGTCTGTGCTGACCACATTCGACTTATTTCCTTTTTCGCATACATTTGCTCCGATCAGTGGCTCCCCTTCTTCATCGACAACAGTTCCGGAGGCTGTCGTCTTGACTGGGGAGGATGTCGCATAAGCTGTTTCGCTTGCATGAAGCGTGACCGGGATAGCTGCCGCTCCAAGAGCGAGCCACGCGGCAACAATTGTTTTACGCATCTTCATGGGTTGAAGTTTAAGGTGATAGATTAATATGCCCTTTGGAAGGACTGTGATAGATAATGCCGTGGAGAAGACCTTACGCAGACCGATTCAGCCACGGGGCGAGGAGGGTTGACTGGTTATGTTTTGCAAATTTAATGAAAAGTATAAGAATTGCAACATTTGTTAACGTTTCTTAACAATCTCAACCACCTGTGGTAACTATTTACCCAAAGTAAAAGCATAGCTCATCTGCACTCATCATCCGACGAGCGCGAGTATTGCGTAAAGGGGTAATTGGTTGTTTTTAAGTTTACTGATTCTACGTTCGGAGGCGTTGTTATCGGAAGGTATCGCAGGATTTTCAAGAAAGTTGAAGTTGTCGTCGAGGCAGTTTATCAGTCCCCGTTCAACTTATTTAACTCCTTGCGCAGATAGTCTAGATTTTTCTTCAGCTGCAGATCGAGTCGTTCCAGATAAGTGTCAGCCTATATCGTCGCATACGGTTCCTCGTTTCGTTGATATATGGCCACACTTAACAGCCTCTGAAGCTCTTTTGACTATTTCTGCTTCTTGTCAATGTCATTGAGATATTCAAGATTGCGTAGCAGATGGGTCAGGCAGACCTGATTACCGAGAAAGTCTATGGCGAAGTATATGCGGGGGTCTGTTAGGGTTAAATATTATTAATAAATATATTGGTGTTTATCAGGTGATTGGTTTTTTATTTCTGGTGAGAGAATATGAAAAGTGTTCCAAATTAACATCGGTTAATGTTTGGTTAAAATTCTCGATCGTATTGTATAAGAGTACCAACACTTAATTAGAATATGAAATTAGCTATTATAGGTACCCGTAATCCGGGAGTGAGTTATGCGGAGGGGGAGGAGCTTCTTCTCTCTAAGGCAAATAAAACTGATGTGACGATGGTCGTGTCAGGTGGTCATAGCTTTCCCATCTTCCATTTCCCGCTGCACACACCACGGCATTAACGAGGCAAAACGTTTACGGGAGCCTGTAGTTGTAGTGCGACCGCTCGTAAGGTTGGCTAATGGTGACGGTTCAATTCCTGAACTCATATCGGTTCCCCGCACAGACATCTTCCCCTTTCGCCAATAAATCCGGCTGCTGAGAAAATTTCTATCGAGGTGTAGCGGGAAGTGAGACAGGTGGGGTTTAATTTTGCTGCGAAAAATGGTTGCGTAGCTGTGATTTAATTTTGCCGCCGCATTAGAAAATATGCAGCCGCATTATTAAAGCTGCATTAGAAAATGTCACTGCATTGTTAAAGCAGCATTAGAGTAATTGCTAAGGCATTGTTAAATCACATGCGCGTTATCATAAAATCAACGCATTATTTAAGTTCGTAAATATGAAGACAATAGATGGCTATGACGTGAAGATTTTCACCGACAACATTGAGGAAAACGCCTTGGAGCAGATAAAGACCTTGCTCTCAATCGATGTGTTTTCCGACAAGAAGATACGCATAATGCCCGACGTTCACGCCGGTGCGGGATGTGTGATTGGTTTTACCGGCGACCTTGGCGACAAGGTTATTCCCAATATAGTGGGGGTAGACATAGGTTGCGGTATGAGGGTTGTTAATCTCGGAAAGATTGATGAGATTGACTTTCATGCGTTTAATGAGCATATCTGCTCGAATATACCGTCGGGCCGGAATATTCGCGAGGATAAGCTTGGGTTCAGGCCTCTTGTGAAAGAAGAGATGGATATTTACCGTGAGGCGAAAAGGTTGGTGACCGAGCTTCGTTGCTATCGTGAACTGAAATATTCCGACCGCATCAATAAAGCTATCGGTTCGCTTGGCGGCGGCAATCATTTCATCGAGCTGGATAAGGATGACGAGGGAAACGTTTATCTCGTTATCCACACCGGCTCGCGCAACCTCGGCAAGCAGGTGGCCGAGATCTATCAGAACCGTGCTATCCGTCACATGACCGAAGGCGCCGATGAGTTTGAGGAAACCATCCAGCGCACTATCGAGGAATATAAAGCTGCCGGGCGCCGCTCAGAAATTCAGGGCGTTATCAAGGCGATGCGCAAGTCACAGCAGAAGGCTGAGCCGGTGCTTCCCCGCGAATTGTGTTATTTGGAGGGTGAGGGCCGCGAAGATTACCTTCACGATATGCGCATATGCCAGCGTTGGGCGGTTATGAACCGCAGGCTCATAGCTTTGCTTCTTCTTAAATTCTTCCGCGATGTTGCTGTTAAAGATGGATTTGAGTCTGTCCATAATTATATCAGCGATGAAAATCTGATCCGTAAAGGGTCTATCTCGGCTGCGAGGGGAGAGCATTGCATTATTCCTCTGAATATGCGCGACGGCTCGTTGATCTGCACCGGCAACGGTAATACCGACTGGAATTGTTCCGCTCCTCACGGCGCCGGGCGCATCCTCAGCCGCTCACAGGCCTATGAACAGATTAAGATTGAGGATTTTGAGGCTTCGATGGCCGGCATATATTCCGAAAGTGTCAACGACTTCACCCGCGACGAGTCACCCATGGTGTATAAACCTGCCGAAGAGATTATCGCCAACATAGGCGATACCGTAGAGATAGATAGAATTATACGTCCAATATTTAATTTCAAAGCATCAAAATGAAATCAGAACTTGACTCTCAGGAAATTTCATCAGAGAACATCGGTGAGCTGATGAAGCAACTATGGCTCAGGCATAAAGCCGGCCTTAAACAACGCCGCAACAATATCTATATGGTTGAACTTCCGCCTCCAACTCCCGAAGAACTCTCAAAAAAATCGGGCGAGGAAACGGCCGATTGTGACAAGGATTAGTTAACTTTGTGCTGTCAAAAAATCGGTTATGACAGACTTAAACCAATAAATGATATGAAACTTAATGACAGAGAGGTTAACAATGCAATCGGGGCGCTTTTTCTCCCGGTATTAAATGCTTTCTCAAGGTATTCTCCCTTACCCTTGTATCTTCAGGAGGTTGAGACATTTTCGAGAGTGGCTGAGCATTTCGACGAGCGTTGGTATCGTTTCTCACAGGAGTTGCAAAGCTTCGCCGCAGAACGGGGAGTCAAGACTGTGGTTAAGGACTATAGCGTCGAACTCTTTGGACCGGAATATGCCTCTGTCACCTTCACTGTATGCAACCTTGAAGAGGATACCGACTTACTGGAAATTGATTTCAGCGAACTCGAGGGTATGACTCGCGATGAGGCAATAGACTATCTCGAGGGTTTACCTTCAGAGGTTGAGCCGTTTTGGTATGTGGAAGTAGACTTGTCAAACTTCAAGACTTCCTACCAAATAACCGACAATGTAGTAACAGTTTATCCTGATAGAGAGATGCTGAGCAAGTTGTTTGACTGCTTTGACAATGAGCTAAAGGCGATTGAAGAAGCTGAGCGGAAGGTGGAAAAGGAACATGCCGAACTCGTTGCAAGCGGCTTGGAGAGTGAAATCGCCACAACCGCAATTGTTGAAGGGCTGAAATCTCTTGGCTGGACCGGAAAATATGTTGTTGAACCGGGATATGCAGGGTCAACTCTAATGATACTTTTATCTTCGGGTTGCGCCGCAAGAATCTGGGGCACTGCGGATGAGATCGTCAGAAGCCTTCCCGACTTCCTCTCGTTTTGCAAGAATTATCCAGATGTAGAGAATCTGGAGGCTTATCTTGTGCGCCGTTTCCAATTAGACTTATCAATTTTCAACTCGCTTTGACTCCGAAATTTGCGACAACTAAACTCACAATTCACAATTAGCTATGGCATTATTCAAACTCACAACCACAAAATTGCTGCTTAACAATGGCAAGCGACTCGAAGCCGGAATGTCGGCCGAGGTATCATATAACAGCAGCACTTTTCCGTGGTGCAGCGCCACAAAATCAGAGGTAGCCCGACAGTTGAAACTGAAGTATAATGTTGACTTTCCCGAAGGCTACATGAACAACTCAAACTTCAAAATCGAGAAACTCTAATCTTTTTCTTTCCGTTCATCTCTTGCTGCTTTGATTTCGGTATTAATTTCCTTTAATGACATCTGCTGAATACCTGAGTCAGCCAGAGACTGACGCATAGTATCAAAGGCACTCAACGCCTTTCTTCTTATCTCGGATGTTGATGGTAAGTAATCAGACATGGGGTTAGGGTTTGTGCTTTTTGGGAAGGTGGTTGAAGCGCCACTGGAGGTGGAACATGAAGTAGCGGGGGAGCACGGTGCGGAGGGTTTCGGTGCGCGCCTGGGCGTTGGTTGTGTAGCTGACGTTGCTGAGATCGTGGAGCATGTCGTAGCCGTCGACCATCAGAAGCAGCTGACCTTTGAGCGCCTTATATGTGAGGCGTGCGTTCCAGATGAAGTTGTCGGTATTGAGGGCCGTGTCGGTGTAACCGCGTCGATTGAACACGGTGAAATCGGTAGAAATCTGGAAGTTGGCCGGCAGGTCGTAGAGCAGGGAAACTGCGGTGCGGAACGTCCAGGTGTTCTGATTGGTGAAGTCGGCCAAATTGGAGGTAAAGCGGTTGTTGGTGCCGCTGAAATTGGCCGACACTGTGTTGTTGCCGAAGGAGTAGTAGAGGTATAGCTCATCAGAGAAGTTGAGGTCGTAGACCTTGCTGCGGGTCAGCGTGGGGGAGTCATAGCCTATGAGGTCAACGCTGGTGCGTCGTCCGCCGATAAGTCGGTTGTAAATGCGGAATCCCTTGGCGTCGAAAGTATAAATGATTTCACCATTACCGCCGAGATTGCCTTTTACGTTGTGGTAGCTGCCGGTGCGGATACCAGTGGCCGAATCGTAGGTATAACCATATGACAGGGCATTGTCGGTTAGCTCGAACTTGGCATTGAACGACAAGCGGTTGCGCTTACGTCCGAATGAGAATCCGTAGTATGCTCTGGAGTAGAATTTCAGGGCGTTCTTCAAGCCGGGGTTTCCATTGCGGATAAAGAGCGGGTTGGTGGCGTCGGTAAAGTCAACCATCGAAACCATGTTGGGTTTCACGCTTTTCAGGTCCCAGTTCAGGCCGTATTCCTTCTTGTTATTGCTGACATGAAAATACATATTACCGAAATCCAACACCGCAGATGTGCGGGAAATGTTGGCGTCGATGCCACCGCGAGTATAGTGAAGCCGCTGTCGGTCAATGTTCAGCGGAAAACGATACTGCATTAAGAATTTGTCTTTCCCATTAATTTTTTTGTTGAGTCGTATGCCGGCATAAAGCTTATGGCGGTCGGTGGTTTCGCGGCTTACGAAGCTGTTGTCGCGGTCAAAGCCGGTGAGATATTCCATAGCCGAAGGCAGCTTCCCCTCGATAAGTCCGGAGCCGGCGGCATCTTCGGCGAGGCTGAACAGCGATGACGATTCGTGGCCGTAAAGGTGCTCGAAGGCATAACCGAAATTAAGGGATAGACCCCTGTCAATAATTAGAGAGTATTTTGCCTGCGCGCCGATGTTGGAATGAAACTGCGGATAGTTTTTATAATAGCGGTTGGCCACGTCGGTCGGCACAGGGTCGGCGCCGAAGTTGATGTCAAAGTGATTGAAGCGCTTGTCGCGGCGGTTGTCGTAGCCGCCGTAAACTTCGAAGGTGAGCAGGTCGCCCGTGCGCGGAATGTTGAACGTCTGCGTCAGGTTGCCGCCGGTGTTGAGCGAATGGCCTTTGAGGCGGTCGGTCTCCAGGCGACGGTTGATTATATTGCCCAAGGCTGCAGCACTGTTGCCGGAGTAGATGTTTTGGATAAACTCGATTGTCACGTCGTTGAAAGCGGCGTTGAGCTCGGCGCTGACATCTTCGCTGCGGTTGTCATAGTTCGCATAGCGGAAAAAGGGCTTAAGCTGCATGCCGTAGTGGCCTGTGCGCTTATATTCAACGGAGTGATCGGTCTCAAGGGCGAGGCGACGGTTGTCAAGACGGTTGAAACTATAGGCGTAGGTGTTGCCGCCCGAAAGATAGTTTTCCTGCACAATGTCGGTGCCGTCGGTCTCATGGGTATGAGTGGCAGAGGCGCTGCCGCGGAATGTCCACCGGTCATTGGGAGTAACGTTATAGTCCACACCGCCGGCCACGGTGCGCGTAACCCCGGTGGGCATCTGTTCGGGTGTCCAGCTTGAATATATCTGTGGTTTTTGGCTCTCGTTGAGGTTGTTGGCGTTGAAAAATGCCGAAATCTGAGCTGTCGGAGTGAAGCCCATTGCGAATATGCGTCCGAGGTAGCGGTCGTCGGAGCCATAACCGGCCTCAGTGTTCATATTCAGCCCCATCATATACTCGCGTTTCAGCTTCACGTCCATCACATAGCGGCCGTCGCCGATGTCAGTTCCTGCAATCTCGCTGCCGAATCCCGCCTTGTCATAGACTTCCACATTCTTAACCATATAAGAACCGATGTTTTTGAGCATCAGCTCCTTGTTGCCGTTAAAAAAGTCTTTGCCGTTGAGAATCAGCGATTCCACAGTGCGCCCGTTAACCTTTATCACGCCGTTGTCGTCGAGCGTCACGCCGGGCAGCTGCTCGATCAGCGCGTCGAGCATCGAACCCTCGGCCAGCTGAAAGGCGTCGGCGTTATACACAATAGTGTCTCCGCGGTTATAGAACTTCACTTTGGTTGCCTTGACCGATACCTCGCCGAGTTCATAGGAGCGTTCTTTCATCAGATATATCGGGTCGAGAGTCAGCTGAAACTGACGCTTCCCCAGTTTTGTGAGGTCAAGGTCAAACGTCTGCGGCTCATAGCCATCGTTCCGAACTATGAAAATATAATGCTTGCGCGGCAAATCCAGACCGAATCCACCTGTATTTTCTATATAATCATCATTTTGATATATCCAGTTGGAAGTTGTTGAGGCTACCGCAGATGAATCGGCTGCATTGATTACATCTATAGTTGCTGTCGGGATAGGTATACGCATCAGATTATCGTAAACATACCCTGTGATAGATATATTGTCAGCTCCGCTTATAGTCATCAAAGGACTAAAAATAACGAAAAGAACAACAGCGACGTAAAATCGAAGTAATGAAAATGACATAATGACCTGATACTATTGGTTATTTTTAGGTGCAAAAATATATTAAGTTTATAAAATATGCAAGAATGGTTTTATTTTTTCCCGATGTATGTTACAAAAGGGGAGTCATAGAGTTCGCCCCGCCAATGAAAACGATTCAAGGGGGAGAGGTTAGGGTTTGTGCTTTTGGGGAGGTGGTTGAAGCGCCACTGGAGGTGGAACATGAAGTAGCGGGGAAG
>CAYLMR010000065.1:0-12682 GCA_964384885.1 uncultured Bacteroides sp. | reverse complement strand
GCTTGTAAGGCAGACGCTCTGAACCAGCTGAGCTAAGCGCCCGGGATGCTTTGTCAAGAGAGAGAAGTTTGAGAAAATTAGGTGGGCGCTGAGGGATTCGAACCCCCGACCCTCTGCTTGTAAGGCAGACGCTCTGAACCAGCTGAGCTAAGCGCCCTCTCTCTGTTAAAGCGATGCAAAGTTAGGGTGTTTTTTTGAATCCACCAAATTTTTTCGCGCTAAAATGTCGATTTTTTGTTTTTAGGCCTCGATAAAGCCTCGCGAAAGCCTCCGGAACCATCCCGAAGCCCGTTAAAGAGAGCAAAATCGGGAGACCATAGCCCTTTGACAAGGCGATAGTCTCCCGATTCGGTATAGGGATTGAGTTGGAAAACCAACTGCTCAGACGGTGAGAGCGATTTCGTTTTCGGCGGCTATGCGTCGGAGATTGATGAGCGCATAGCGCATACGGCCGAGAGCGGTGTTGATGCTCACATTGGTGGCGTCGGCGATTTCCTTAAACGACATGTCTTTGAAATATCTCATTCTGAGCACTTCCTGCTGATTTTCGGGAAGCTCGTCGATGAGACGGTGGAGGTCATCGTTGATCTGCTCATAAACGAGCGAGTCTTCGATGTTGGTGTCGGCGAGGTCGCGGCGGTTGAGAATGTCAGATTCGCAGTCGTCAACCGAGACGAGGCTCTCGCTTTTGTTCTGACGATAGTGGTCGATAATAAGGTTATGAGCTATTCTTGAGATCCAGGCAAAGAATTTGCCGGTTTCGGCATATTTGCCCTGACGAATAGTGGTGATAGCCTTTACGAAGGTTTCCTGGAAAATATCGTTGGCTATGTCGCGGTTTTTTACAATTGAATAGATGTATGAGAATACGCGGTTGCGGTGACGGCGGAGCAGGATGTCAAATGCTTCGTTGTCGCCTTGAGCGTAGGCAGCTACCAAACGGTCGTCGGTGAGCTTGTTTTTGTTTTGCATTTCTGTGTCCTCTTGTTTATTTAGTTTGAGTAGAGGTATTCTATAGGCAAATGATTTTTAAGGGTTATGAAATAAGAAAATTGTGTGTGAAATCAAGAGTATTGAATGTGTTTTAATTCGCATCTTATTTTGGTAATGCAAAGTTACAAACTAATTTTTGAAATAGCAAGAGGGTGTTATTCCATTTAATATATTTTAGCGATTTCTTACACAATATTTTAATTTTTTGACGTTATAGGGCGAAAATCAATCTTTTTAGGGGGATTGATATAATAATATAGGCGTGTTGGACGTTTAGAAAATGTCGGCTGCCGAGAGTGGCCGAAGTCACTTGTTTAGTTTTAGTTTGTCAGTAATTGCCTATGCCCAATTCTACTCCCGATTTTCATCACGTCAGGATTCGTCGCCCCATAGACCGTGGCACAATAACGGCCACCCCTTCGTCAGAGGAAATGTCAGCCGAGGGGCCGAGCGAGTCGACAATGAGATTTCTGCGTCAGTATGCGCGTTGTTGCTATCCGGCTGGCAGTCTTGCCGGATCGTTAGGCACAATTGTGATTAATTGACCGAAGCGGGATTCCGTTCAGCCGATAAAGAGTTCACTCCACCGGTTTCAGTCCGAGTGAGGCGCCTGTGAGAAGCATAAATTCATAGGCGGCGTCGTGTTCGTTGGCAACCTTGCCTTCGAGTATGGCCTCTTTGATCGCGCTTTTGATGATTCCCACTTCTTTACCTTGGGCAATGCCAAAAGCCTTCATGATTTCGATACCGTCGACGGGAGGCTGGTAATTGCGAATATGGTCGCGCTCTTCGAGCTCGACCATTTTTTGTTTCACATGCTCGAAGTTCTGAAGCAGACGCTTCACCTTGGCGGGGTTTTTGGAGGTGATGTCGGCGCTGCAGAGCAGCATGAGGTCGTCGAGATCGTCGCCGGCATCATGGATGAGCCTTCTCACTGCCGAGTCGGTCACGTCGTCCTCAACGAGGGCAATGGGGCGCATGTGGAGCTCCACAAGTTTCTCAACATATCTGAGCTTGCTGTCGAGGGGAAGGCGCAGGGATTTGAATATGCGCCCCACCATCTTGGCTCCGATGAAGTTGTGGTTGTGGAAAGTCCAGCCCAGCTTGTCATCCCAACGTTTGGTGACCGGCTTGGCGATGTCGTGGAGCAGGGCGGCCCAGCGGAGCCAGATGTTGTCACTCTTTGAGGCCACATTGTCGAGCACCTCGAGGGTGTGGAGAAAGTTATCCTTATGCCCTTTGCCGTTGACTGTCTCAACGCCTCTCATGTCGGCAAGCTGAGGGAGGATTATGGCCAGGAGACCGGTCTGTTCGAGCAGCATCCATCCGCGCGAGGGGGTTGCGGTGGCCATTATCTTCATCAGCTCGGTGGATATGCGCTCGCGGGTGATGATGGAGATGCGGTGGGCGTTGCGGGTGATGGCCTCGAGGGTTTCGGGATAGATCTCAAAGTTGAGGCGTGTGGCAAACCTTATGGCCCTCAACATTCGCAGAGGGTCGTCGGAAAAAGTTATGTCGGGGTCGAGGGGGGTGCGGATGATGCCTTTGCGGAGGTCTTCCATGCCGTTGAAGGGGTCGACCAGCTCGGCGAGGTTGGCGCTGTTGAGGCTCAGGGCCATGGCGTTGACGGTGAAATCGCGGCGTGAGATGTCGTCGTCGAGGGTGCCTTCAGCCACCACGGGGTTGCGCGAGTCGGCCGAATAGCTCTCGCGGCGGGCACCCACAAATTCGAGCTCCTTGCCCCGGAATTTCACCTGCGCCGTGCCATAGGTCTTGAAGATAGCCAGCGAGGCTTTTTTGCCGAGTGTCTTGGCCACGAGGCGCGCCACCTCAATGCCGTTGCCCACACACACACAGTCGATATCGGAGCCTGAGACTTTGTGGCCCGACAGAAAGATGTCGCGCACAAATCCTCCCACGGCATAACAGGGGCGCCCTATCGAGTCGGCACATTGGGTCACCACCCTGAGTTCGGGGGTGGTGAGAAGTTTGACGAGGTCGTTGTGTGAGAGTTGAGGCAGCTCTTTGGTCATGTAAGCGAGCGGATTTCAACAGGGGCATTGGTGATTGATTCCATGCCCGCTGAGGTGAGCAGATAGGTATTTTCGATACCGACGGCGCCGGTGCCGGGAATCACGAATTTGGGTTCGAGAGCAATGGCGTTGCCCTCGGCGAGAATGTCGCGCGACTTGGGGGCAATGACGGGGAGTTCGTTGATTTCAATGCCGAGGCCGTGGCCTATGAAGCCGGCTTTCTGACGGTGGCCCATGAAATATTTTTCGAGACCTGCCTTCTCAACCATTCCGGCGGCGAGCTTATAGAGCTCTGAGGCGGCGAGGCCGGGGCGCCCGGCGTGGGCACAGGCGTTGCATATGTCGATCGAGAGCTGATGGGCTTTGAGAGCCACGGGGTTGAGCTCGGAGGGTTCGCCGGGACAGAAGGTGCGTGTCATGTCGGTCATATAGCCGGTGTAGTCGCCGTTGATGTCGACCATCACAGTCTGGCCGCGACGCAGGAGGGTGCCGTTGGCGCCCACGGGGAGCGAGGGGTTGAGACCCTCGCCACCCATAGCGAAGTCATAGGGGGTGGGGTTGTCGGCGTTGTCGCCGGCGAGAATGTTGCCCATATAAAGCTCCATCGACGAGCCCGAGATGCGGAACTGGCCGAGACATCCTTCGAGACGCGAAGCCTTTTCGAGTTCAACCTGAAATTCTATGTCGGTCATGCCCTCTGTATAGAGGCGGGGAATGTTGCGGTAGACTCTCTCCTGCGACACACCCGATTCGCGCATGAGCTGCTGCTCGTAGGGGGTCTTGACGGCGCGCGACTTGCGCAGCAGCGGCGAGATGTTGACTATCTCCACGCCGGGGAGAGCCTTGCGCAGACGTTCGGCCATGGTGTAGCTGAGCAGGTCGAGCTCAAGGCCGAGAGTGCCCGAGAGGGTGATATGCTCGGCCATCTGCTCGGGCTTGGAAATATAGTGCACTCCTACACCGTGAAGCCCCACGGGACGACGCACAAAATATTGCGGAGTGCCTTCGAGGGGAATATATCCGTAGCCTGCTATCACTCTGCCGAGATTGTGAAAGAGGTTGGCGTTGTCGCTCACGAGCAGAGCGTCGACGCCGGCTTCCGACATCAGTTTGCGGAGGGTTTCGAGGCGCATGGCGCGCTCTCTGGGCGGGAGGTTAAGGAGTGGTTTCATTTTTGGGCGGATGAAGAATTGGGGTTGATAGGGGATGAGGAATTGAAGTCGGAGCCGGGAAGGATAAAGAGACCCACCTGCTCGATGTCGGTCACCGTGTCGAGACGCATGAGATGGCGCACCGCGATGGTCCTGCCGCTGTCGACGCTCACCTTGAGGGGCAATGAGGCTTCAACCTGACGCGAGGCGCCCTGCCCGGTGCCGAGCCAGCGGCCGAAGGGGTCGGCAAGCTCGATGCAGAGGGTGTCGCGGCGGGGCGCCGTGAGCGAGTCACCCTCGATGGTGGTTTCGAGCCATAGGTTGCGGTAGGGATAATCAATCGAATGGCGCAGGGCCACCGAGAGTATTCCCCGGGCCTGAGGAGCCACGTCGGCGGTGAAGATGAGCGTGTCGTCATAGCTCCAGCCATCGGGGTCAATCTGCCGGAAGTCGCTATAGGAAGCCTGGATGATGTTGTTGTCACATCCTCCGGCAAGAGTAGCGGCGATGATGAGGGTCAGTAAGGGGAGGAGGCGGCTTATCATGACGGGTGATGGAGGGAATTACTGGTCTTGATCAAATCTGAACTGTTTGGGCTTGCGCTGGCGTGGCGGTTGCTCTTTGGGTTCTCTCTTCTCTTTGTCGTGTTGCTGCGGCGCCTGCTGAGGTTGCTGCTGTTGCTGCTGCCGGGGCTGCACGGGATGTTTGTCGCGCTGACGGTTGCGCTCCTTGTCGGGCTTGCGCTGGCGCGGGGCGTTGCTGTCCTCTTTTTCAGGCTTGTCGGGTCGCTCGGGCTTCGGCTCCCTGGCGTTGTCGGGAGCGGTGGCTTTGGCTTTAGGCTTCTTTTTCTTCTTCTTTTTGTCGAAGCGGGTAATGTCGTTGCCGAGTATGTCGTTATATTGCTGCTTCTGCTGAGCTTCGGCGGCCGCGGCATCCGACTCTCTGAGCAGAGTGGCGGGTTTTTCGCCCTGCTTGTTGAGAGCTATCACCTCAAAGGCGCGCTCGGCGTCGAGAGTCACCAGATTGGCGGGGATGTTTTTGTCGGTCGAGTAGGTGATGGTGTGATTAAACACATCATACTTGAAGTGATAGTAGGTGGCGTCGGCGGTTTCGAGCCTGATTTCCTTGGGGGGAAGTTTCTTGAGGCTCTCCACATAGGCGTCGACCTCGAAGTTGAGGCAGCATTTGAGCTTGGCGCACTGGCCGGCAAGTTTCTGGGGATTGAGCGAGATGTCCTGAAAGCGGGCGGCTGCGGTGCCGACGCTCACAAAGTTGGTCATCCACGACGAGCAGCAGAGGGGGCGTCCGCAGGGGCCTATGCCGCCTATACGTCCCGCTTCCTGACGCGCGCCTATCTGTTTCATCTCGATGCGCACCTTGAATGTCTCGGCCAATACCTTGATGAGCTGACGGAAGTCGACACGCTCGTCGGAGATGTAGTAGAAGATGGCTTTGTTGCCGTCGCCCTGATATTCCACATCGCCGATCTTCATGTTGAGGCCGAGGCTCTCGGCAATCTTGCGGGCGCGTATCATGGTGTCGTTTTCCTTGGCGCGGCTCTCCTTGAATTTGTCGATGTCACCCTGGCGGGCAATGCGGAACACCCGCTTGAACTCGGTGTTGGGCTTTATGCCGGCGCGGCGTATGCGCATCTTCACCAGCGGGCCGAGCAGGGTCACACGGCCGATGTCGTGGCCGGGCTGAGCCTCGACGGCCACCATGGTGCCGATTTCGAGGTCGAGGTTGTTGGAGTTGCGGTAGAAACCCTTGCGGGTGTTCTTAAACTCCACCTCCACGAGGTCGCTGTCGGTGGCCGGTGAGGGGATATTTCCGAGCCAGTTATAGCAGTTGAGCTTGCCTCGCGGCTCGGTGTAGGGCTCGTAGGTGTAGCCCTTGCGCTGCGAGGGGTTAAGATCGTTATTGTCGGGAGCGTCCTCGCCGGGCGGCATCCCGAAGAAGTCAGAGTCACTCATTTTGCGAAGCTCACGGAACGGGTTTCACGTATCACGGTGATCTTCACCTGACCGGGATAGGTCATTTCGTCCTGGATGCGCTTGGCGATTTCGGCCGAGAGTTTTTCGGTTTCGTTGTCGCTTATCTTGTCGGCGCCTACAATCACTCTGAGCTCTCTGCCGGCCTGTATGGCATAGGTCTTGATCACGCCGGGATAGCTGAGGGCGAGCTGCTCGAGGTCGTTGAGGCGCTTGATATAAGCCTCGACGATTTCGCGGCGGGCACCGGGACGTGCGCCCGAGATGGCGTCACACACCTGCACGATGGGGGCGAGCAATGAGGTCTGCTCGATTTCGTCGTGGTGGGCGCCGATGGCGTTGCAGATTTCGGGCTTCTCCTTATATTTCTCGGCCAGCTTCATGCCTATGAGAGCGTGGGGCAGTTCGGGCTCTTCGTCGGGCACCTTGCCTATGTCGTGCAACAGGCCGGCGCGACGCGCTTTCTTGGGGTTGAGGCCGAGTTCCGAGGCCATCACGGCACAGAGGTTGGCGGTTTCGCGTGAGTGCTGCAGCAGGTTCTGACCATAAGATGAGCGATATTTCATCTTGCCCACGAGGCGGATGAGGTCGGGATGGAGGCCGTGGATGCCGAGGTCGATGGCTGTGCGCTTGCCGGTCTCGACAATCTCCTCCTCGATCTGCTTTCTCACCTTGGCCACCACTTCCTCGATGCGGGCGGGGTGAATGCGGCCGTCGGCCACGAGCTGATGAAGGGCGAGGCGGGCTATTTCGCGTCTCACGGGGTCGAAGCCTGAGAGCACGATAGCCTCGGGGGTGTCGTCAACGATGATTTCGATGCCGGTAGCGGCTTCGAGGGCGCGGATGTTGCGGCCTTCGCGACCTATGATGCGGCCCTTGATTTCGTCGCTGTCGATGGGAAACACGGTCACCGAGTTTTCGATGGCGGTTTCGGTAGCCACGCGCTGAATCGACTGCACCACAATCTTCTTGGCCTCCTTGTTGGCGGTGAGCTTGGCCTCGTCCATGATGTCGTTGATATAGCTTGCGGCGGCTGTCTTGGCCTCGTCCTTGAGGCTCTCGATGAGCTTTTCGCGGGCTTCGTCGCTCGAAAGGCCCGACACATGCTCAAGCTCCTCGCGTATCTTGCCCTGAAGGGCGTCGATTTCCAGCGAGCGCTCGTTGAGGCGGTTGTTATAGTCGTCGAGCTTGGCGCGGGTATTGTCGAGGTCGTTGCGTGTGCGCTGGTTTTCGCTCTGCTGCTGGTTGAGCTGAATTTCGCGCTGTTTGAGACGAGATTCGATGCTCTGCACCTTGTTCATCTTCTGGGTGGCGGCTTTTTCAGCCTCGGCGGTTATCTTGAGGCCCTCTTCGCGGGCTTCGAGCAATTTGTTTTTCTTGAGCACGTCGGCTTCGAGTCTGGCTTCCTCGACGATGGCTTTGGCGCGTGTCTTGGCCAGATTGCGCTGAACAATGAGAGTAACTGCTACTCCGAGCGCAATGCAAACCAGTGCGACGGCTATATAGATTATTGCGGTCATAGGATGTTATTGTAGAAATTTATATGGTTATGTTAAAATGTTTATCTCAAAGGGGTTGGCGCAGGGACATAAAAAAATGTGCCGACGCCGCAAGCTTAATCACCCGCCCCGCGTGGGGGTGGAGTAATCATGGCTTTGTGCGGAATCTGCACTATCATCAGTCCGGCGCTATGCCCCCGGAATGCGGGGTCAGAGGCCAACGGCTCAACTCTCGGCCAAAAGTTTGTCAAGCTCCTTGTCGAGTGAGCTTAACAGCGTGTCAACGCTCTCGTTGGCAGCTTTCTGAGCGAGAAATCCACGGGCAAACAGCAGCGTTATCCTTGCCAGCACCTGGGCTGAGCTGCTGTCTTTGAAGGCTGATTTCCAACTATTCCACACCCGATTGATTTCGAGAGTGGCGTTGCGGAGAATCTCCTCCTCGTCGCGGGGAATGCGGAGCTCAAGAATCTCTCCGGCTATATTGAGAGTTATGTCGATTTTATCTTTCATTGCATCATTCGTCGTGGGTAAGGTCGGAGATGCAGCGGTCAATTTCGCACACTAATTCGGAGAGTATGCTGCGGGCATCGGCATAGTCGGCGCTTCCGGGAGTGATGGCTCCGGCAATACGGAGATTTTCGAGCCGGGCCGACAATACGCTGTTTTGCTCCGATAACTCCCGGTTGAGCCGCCTCTGCAGCTCAAGTTCGGTCAGCGCCTCATCAAGGCGGGCGGAGAGATTGCGGCACCGTTGTGTCAGCAATCCCGCTTTGCGGCTTATATCGGCTACGCGCTGTTGAAGCTCGACAGACATACTTCTTCTAATTTTTCACAAAAGTAGTGAAAAAACTCCACCTGCCAATAAAATTCACCCGGAAAATTCCCCCTCCTTTCCAAAAAAATCCCCTCGCGCAATGAGAGAGTTGCGCCGCCCGACACACTATGATGTATTTATCGCGGAAAGATTGGGCGCAATTCGCGGGGATGAATTATCTTTGCACTACCATTCGGGGCTGATGCGCCATGCATCCGCGCCGAATGAAACCCAGATGTTGACAAGAGTTAAGAGACTTTGCTTTGAGTCACACCGTCTGCTCGGGCGGTGGGGCGGGTTGTGGCCGGTGCTTGTGGTGGCGGTCATACTGGCGGCATGCAGCTCCACCAAGCATGTGCCTCAGGGGGAATATCTGCTCGACAATGTGAAAATCGAGCTTGAGGATTCACCCAAGGATATTTCCACTCTCGAGCTCGCCAACTATCTCAGGCAGATGCCCAACCACAAGGTGTTGGGATTCTGGAAACTTCAGTTGGGCATGTATTCGCTCTCGGGGCTCGACAGCACCAGGTGGTATAACCGCTGGCTGCGCTCGCTGGGGCAGCCCCCGGTGGTGTGGAACGAAGATCTGACCTCGGCGTCGGCCAATCAGCTGCGCCTCGCCCTTATCAACAAGGGCTATATGGGGGCTCAGGTCGAGGAGACCACCACGCTCGACTCGCTGTCGCGCAAGGCTAAGGTGACCTATAAGATTCAGGCCGGCACTCCCCACCGCCTCCACTCCCTCACCTATAATATATCCGACTCGGCTATGGCGCGCATCATCATGGCCGACTCGGCGAGGTTTCTCCTGTCGCCCGGCAGTCTGCTCGACCGCAACCTGCTCGACAATGAGCGCACACTCATAGCCAACCGCCTGCGCAACCACGGCTATTATGCCTTTACCAAGGAATATATCACCTTTGAGGCCGATACCGCCCTCGGGAGTCATGACGTTGACCTCACCCTGGTGGTCAACCCTCCGCGGCGCGACCCCCTCGCCCCAGAGACCGAGAAAGCGCCGCGCCACCTCACCTACCGCCTCGGCAGGGTGATGTTTATAACCGACTATTCGCCCGGGTCGTCGCTGTCGCCCGCCGTTGCCGACTCAACCGCGCGCGACACCGTTGATTACCGCGGCATAGAGGTGGTGTATGGCGATGACCGCTACATACGCCCGTCGGTGCTCAAGGAGCACTGTTTCCTCACCCCCGGCAATCTCTACAGCTCATATAATGTTGACCGCACCTATGAGTCGCTGGCCAAGTTGCCGCTGCTCAAATCAATCAACATCGAGTTGCGTCCCGCCGGCCCCGCGGGGAGGGTGCGCGACAACGAGGAGACGGTCGACGCCTATATCATGCTCACCCGCAACAAGAAGCAGGGCATAAGCTTCGAGATCGAAGGCACCAACTCGGAGGGTGACCTCGGTTTCGGCGCCGGCATAAAGTATAACTACCGCAACCTCGGCCACGCCTCCAACCTGCTCACCGCCAAGATAAGGATGAACTATGAGAGCCTCTCGGGCAATCTCTCGGGGCTGATCCACAACCACTACACCGAATGGGCCGGCGAGGTGGGAATAACCTTCCCGAAATTTCTCTTTCCGTTTCTGAGCCGTGACTACCGCCGCAGCATCAACGCCTCGACCGAGGTAGCCCTGTCGGCTTCCTATCAGGAGCGCCCCGAATATACCCGCGTGATAGCCGGCGCCGCCCTCAAATATAAATGGACCGCACTGGGAGGACGCGAGCGGCGCACATTCGACCTCGTGGACGTTAACTATGTGCGCCTGCCCGAGTCGACCATCAATTTCATCGAGGAGATAGCCCCTGACAACCCCCTGCTGAGATACAGCTATGAGGACCACTTTATAATGAGGAGCGGCTACACCTACTACCGCACCAACCGGCGCATAGCCTCGGGCGCCATCAAGATGCCGCGCCGTCAGCCGCTGGTCTATTCGGTAAGAGCCTCGGGCGAGGTGGCGGGCAATGTGCTCTATGCCATTTCCAAAATCATAGGCGCCCGGCGCAGCGACGGTGTCTATAAGATATTCGGCATACAGTATGCCCAGTATGCCAAGGCGGAGGTCGACTATACCCTCACCCGCAACTTCTCGATACGCAGCCAGGCGCTCGCCTTTCATGTGGGCGCGGGAGTGGCGGTGCCCTATGCCAACTCGTCGATGGTGCCGTTTGAAAAAAGGTTCTATGCCGGCGGCGCCAACGGTGTGAGAGGCTGGAGCGTGAGAACTCTCGGCCCGGGTGAGTATGACGGCCGCAACTCGGTGACCGACTTCATAAACCAGTGTGGCGACATAAGGCTCGACCTGAGCCTCGAATACAGGCTGAAACTCTTTTGGGTGGTCGACGGCGCCGCATTTATCGACGCCGGCAATATCTGGACCATCCGCAACTATCCCAACCAGCCGGGGGGCGTGTTTAAGATCAACTCGTTCTACAAGCAGATAGCTCTAGCCTACGGTCTCGGCCTGAGGCTCGATTTCGATTACTTTCTGCTGCGCTTCGACCTCGGCATGAAGGCCCACAATCCCGCGCGCGGCCGTGAGCCGTGGCCGCTCATCCACCCCAACTGGCATCGCGACGCCACCTTCCACTTTGCCGTGGGCTATCCTTTCTAAGAGTCCCGTCTAACTTTCTCAGGGTGCTGTGTGTTATATATGCAGCAGGGGGAACTGTCTCCCTACCTTACCTTTATTCATAACCAAATAAAAAAGAAATACTATGTCAACCTTACCTTTTAGCAAAGCTATTGCTTCAGCACCTGTAGTGTTAGTGGAATTTTATGCCTCATGGTGTCCTCATTGCAAGAGAATGATGCCCGTGGTAGAGGGCGTGAAAGAAATTCTGGGCGATAGAGTGCCCGTGTATCAATATGATATTGACCAGAATGAGGAAGACGCCGACAACGCCGGCGTAAAGTCGATACCTACATTCATAGTCTATTCCGACGGAAAACCCGTGTGGCGCTACAGCGGCGAGATTGAGGGTGACACCCTGCTCGGCAAAGTGGAATCATTTGTCAAATAATCATGAGCGCGACAGGTCATAACATATTTATTGACTATCTCGACGCTCTCGGTGTAGACCACACAAAAGAATATTCAACCGGCAGGTTTGAGACCATGCCGTTTAAATCGCTCTTCGGTTTCACCCGTCTGCTCAAGGAGTATGGGGTGGAATCGGAGGGTTATGAAATTGCTGACCGCACGGAGATGGCTAAGTTGCCGGTGCCGTGGCTGGCCGATACGGCAAGAGGCTTTGTGATAGTGAGAAATTTCACTCCCGACAAGGTTGTTTATCAATCGGAGGGGGAGATACTCACCACCACGCCCGCCAATTTCCTTCAGGCCACTACGGGATTTGTGTTGCTTGGCATGAAGGGCGCCGATGTCGGCGAGCCTGACTTTGCCGCCCACCATCGCGCCGAGCTGATAGCCAAAGGCAAACGCGTGGTGCTCACCGCCGCGGTGGTGCTTGTGGCTCTGTGGCTGTTTGTGAGCAACGGAGTGGGCGAGCACCTCTCTACGGTGTTGATCACCCTTGTTGACCTGCTCGGCCTGGCCCTGACCTATATGCTCGTGCAGAAATCTATGGGCATTCACAGCAAGGCGGCGGGAAAGGTGTGCGGAGTGCTCGACAAGGAGGGGTGCGACACCGTGCTGTCGACCAAAGCCTCCTCATTTTTCGGCATCGTGAACTGGAGCGAGGTGGGCTTTGCCTATTTCGGCGTGAGTCTGTTGTGTCTGCTGATATTCCCCGGGTCGATACATTTGCTTGCCGTGTGCAATCTCTGTTGCCTCCCCTTCACATTGTGGAGCATCTGGTATCAGAAATTCCGCGCCAAAACATGGTGTACGCTGTGTGTCAGCGTTCAGGCCTCGCTGTGGCTGCTCTTTTTCTGCTACTGGGGTGGCGGATGGCTGTTCCCAATATGGCCTGTCAGCGGCTCGATAATACTCCTCGGCGCCACCTATCTCATTGTGGTGCTGACCCTCAATGCACTTATTCCCAACCTCAAAAACTATAAGAAATGAGCCTCCTTCCTCCCGACATAAAAAGTGGCCGCAAGCTCAACGCCGGCGAGCTCAACAAAGTCAACTTCGCCAACCGCCACACCATCCTCACCCCCGAGCACCTCGCCCAACTCCGACAAATAAGCCCCGATAAGCCCAATA
>CAYLMR010000064.1:0-13259 GCA_964384885.1 uncultured Bacteroides sp. | reverse complement strand
AGCGGCTATCTTCACATGTATCTTCGTCGGGTGGGCAATCCCGAAAGAGTTTATCCAGCATAGGGAGTGTTTTTCTTCGAACCGCGGAAGCCCATCTTACCGGCGCTTGACCATGAGATGACCTGGCCTTCTGAGTTGGCGAGACACACGATGATGTTGTTGAAAGATGAGTGAACGTGAAGCTGACCGTTAGCGTCAACCTTAACGTTTCTCTTTTTGGTTGCGACTGTCTTTTTAGCCATTGGATAAGATTATTTTGTTGCTTTCTTCTTGTTAGCGACTGTTTTCTTGCGACCTTTACGGGTGCGGGCATTGTTTTTGGTGCTCTGACCGCGCACGGGAAGACCGTTACGGTGACGAATGCCGCGATAGCAACCGATATCCATGAGTCGCTTGATGTTGAGTTGAATTTCGGAACGGAGGTCACCTTCTACCTTGTAGTCGGCGCCGATTACCTCACGCACTTTTGCGGCCTGATCGTCTGACCAGTCCTTAACTTTGATGTCTTTGTCGACGCCGGCCTTCTCGAGAATGCTCTTGGCGGCGCTTCGGCCGATGCCGAAGATGTAGGTCAGGGCTATCTCACCTCTTTTGTTCTGGGGGAGGTCAACTCCCACAATACGTACTGCCATAAATTAGTATTTGCTGAAATTTTTTGCAAAAATAATAAATTTTTACCCTTGACGCTGCTTATATTTGGGATTTTTCTTGTTAATTACGTAAAGACGACCTTTACGACGAACAATCTTGCTGTCGGGGGTGCGTTTTTTGATTGAAGCGCGTACTTTCATGATTTAGCTATTTATTATGGTGAAGATTTATAATTTACGGAAATGATGGTTGAAAACTTCAATTATATCATCAAATCACTTATATCGGAAGGCAATGCGGCCCTTTGACAGGTCATAGGGCGACATTTCTACCTTTACTCTATCGCCGGGAAGAATCTTGATGTAGTGCATGCGCATCTTGCCGGAGATGTGAGCGGTGATTTCATGTCCGTTTTCGAGCTCTACACGGAACATCGCGTTGCTGAGAGCTTCAACGATGGTGCCGTCTTGTTCGATTGCTGATTGTTTAGCCATATATGATAATGAGGCGGAAAAAATTTGCAGAATGATTGATTTCTTAGAGTGAGGGGTCAGATGAACCTGTCGCCGAGCACATCCTTCACATAGTCGAATGTGGTAAGCACTTCGGTATGTCCGTCAATGATGGCGAGGGTATGCTCATAGTGGGCCGAGGGTTTGTGGTCGCGGGTGCGGCATGTCCAGCCGTCGCGGTCAACGATGATGTTTTTCGATCCCATGTTGATCATCGGCTCGATGCAGAGACACATTCCGTTTCTGATCACGGCGCCCGTGCCTTTGCGGCCGTAGTTGGGCACCTCGGGATCTTCGTGCATCTTTCGGCCAATGCCGTGTCCGCACATCTCTCTCACCACGCTGTAGCCGCGGCTCTCGCAATAGGTCTGAACAGCGTTGGCAACATCACCGATGCGCTTGCCGGGGCGGCAGGCCTCGATTCCGACATAGAGGCTCTCTTTGGTTACGGTGAGCAGCCGCATGATGGCGGGGTCTACCTCACCGATGGGAAATGTGTAGCACATATCGCCATGATAACCGTTGAGCTCAGCCACCGTGTCGGCTCCGAATATATCCCCTTCCTGAAGGGTATAGCCGGAAGGAAAACCGTGAACAACGATGTCGTTGACCTCACAACACACAGTGCCGGGAAAACCACCGTAGCCAAGACAGGCTGGGGTGCCTCCGTTGTCGAGTATAAACTCGCGGGCAATGTTGTCGATCTTGCGGGTTGTGACACCCGGCAGCGCCCACTTGGCGATTTCGCCAAGCGTGCGGCTTACCAAGTCGGCGGCCTCACGCATGAGACCCATTTCCTCAGGAGTCTTTATATAGATCATCCGTTAAGAAATTTTTAGAATGCTGCAGAAATTAACTTCCACACGTCTTTTGCAATCAATATGCACTGCCTGTGGTGCGGCCTTTGATTTTGCCGTCCTTCATCAGGCCGTCATAGTGGTGCATCATAAGGTGGCTCTCAATCTGCTGGAGCGTGTCGAGCACAACACCCACCAGAATCAGCAGCGAAGTGCCTCCGAAGAACTGGGCGAAGTTCTGGCTGATGCCGAAGAAACGGGCAAAAGCGGGAAGGATAGCCACAATTCCGAGGAAGAGTGAACCCGGCAGAGTGATGCGCGAAAGGATGGTGTCAAGATACTCGGCGGTTTTCTTACCGGGTTTCACACCGGGAATAAAGCCGTTGTTGTTCTTGATATTTTCGGCAATATCGTTGGGTCTTACAGTCACTGCTGTATAGAAATAGGTGAAAGCAACGATGAGGATGAAGTAGACAGCGTTATACCAGAAACCGTTGATGTCGGAGAACGCAGCTACAAAACCCGAGTTTTCGCCCACCGAGCCGAAGCCGGCCAGAGTGATGGGGATAAACATGATGGCCTGAGCAAAGATGATGGGCATCACGCCGGCAGCATTAACCTTGAGGGGTATATACTGACGGGCGCCGCCATACTGGCGGTTGCCGACCATGCGCTTGGCATACTGCACAGGCACTTTTCTGGTGCCCTGCACGAGAAGCACGGCGCCCACGGTCACAGCGAAGAGAAGGATGATTTCGATCACAAACATGATCAGACCGCCCTGCGAGCCGGTTGAACCGGGCAGACGGCTGATGAACTCATAGGAGATAGCTCCCGGGAGACGGGCGATGATACCCACGAGGATGATGAACGAAATACCGTTGCCTATACCGCGGTCGGTGATACGCTCACCCAGCCACATGATAAACATTGAGCCGGCTGCGAGAATCACGGTGAGGTAGGCGATAGTCCAGAATCCGAGGGGACCTGAACCACCGGCTGCCGAAACCTGCATATTGAGGTTGACCAGATAGGCGGGACCCTGGAGCAGAAGAATGAGCACGGTGAGATAGCGGGTGTACTGATTGAGTTTCTGACGACCGCTCTCTCCCTCGCGCTGCATTTTCTGAAACGAAGGAAGCACCATGCCGAGCAACTGAATCACGATTGACGCAGTGATGTAGGGCATGATACCGAGGGCAAAGATAGAGGCCTGAGAGAACGCACCGCCCGAGAACATGTCGAGCAACTGCATGAGACCGCTCTTGTTGGTGAAGTTCGACAGCGCGTCAAGATCGGAAGGGCTGATACCGGGCAGAACCACATAACAGCCCAGACGATAGACGAGCACGAGGAGCAACGTAACAAGGATGCGTTTTCTCAGCTCTTCAATTGTCCAGATATTTTTAATAGTCTGAATGAATCTCATTATTTCTCGATTTTTGAGATTGAGCCACCGGCTGCGACGATAGCAGCCTCAGCAGCCTTTGAGAAAGCGTTTGCCTCAACGTTGACGGCACGTGAGATAGTGCCTTTGGCAAGAACCTTCACAAGCTGCTTGCGTGATATCAGACCGGCGTTGCGGAGATCCTCAAGAGTGATCTTAGCAAGATCCTTCTCGCGTGAGAGGTTGTCGATATCACTGATGTTGAGAGCCTTATATTCAACTCGGTTGATATTCTTGAAACCGAATTTAGGCAAACGACGCTGGAGAGGCATCTGACCGCCTTCAAAGCCGATCTTGCGTGAATAGCCCGAGCGGGACTTTGCGCCTTTGTGACCGCGGGTTGATGTGCCTCCCTTGCCGGAGCCGGGACCACGACCTACGCGAGTGCTGGCTGTAACCGATCCTACTGCGGGACGAATGTTATTAAGTTCCATAATTGGTAGATATGAAGTCTTGGAAAAACTGATAGAAGAATATAAATGTCAGAAAGCCGGGCCGGGGGAATCGCCCGAGGCGAATCCCCTCAGGCTCAGACGTTGGTTACTTCAACAAGATGACGAACTTTGTCGACCATGCCCATTACCGAGGGAGTGGCTTCCTTCACCACAGAGTGGTGCATCTTCTTGATACCGAGAGCGTCGAGAGTGCGTTTCTGCACTGCGGGGCATTTGATACGGCTCTTGACTTGGGTAATTTTGATCTGTGCCATTATATAAAAATGAGTGAATGGGTTAGATTCCTGATTTATTAACCGTTGAACACTTTGTCGACCGAAATGCCGCGGTTCTGGGCAACGATAGCGGGCGAGCGCATCTCGTCGAGAGCAGCGATAGTGGCCTTGACAAGGTTGTGGGGGTTGGAAGAGCCTTTTGACTTAGCGAGCACGTCGGTGATGCCTACGCTCTCAAGCACGGCACGCATAGCGCCACCGGCCTTAACACCGGTACCGTGAGAAGCGGGCTTGAGGATGATGCGTGAGCCGCCGAATTTGGCAACCTGCTCGTGGGGGATAGTGCCTTTGTGGATGGGCACACGGATGAGATTCTTCTTGGCAGCCTCCACGCCTTTGGCGATGGCGGCGGTTACTTCGTTAGCTTTACCGAGACCCCAGCCTACAACACCGTTACCGTCACCTACAACTACGATTGCGGCAAAGGTAAAAGCACGGCCGCCTTTGGTAACTTTGGTTACGCGGTTGATGGCCACGAGGCGATCCTGAAGGTCGAGATCAGAAGTCGATTTTACTCTATTATTTCTTTTAGCCATGATTTAATCAGAATTTAAGGCCGCCGTTGCGAGCAGCGTCAGCCAATGATTTAACACGGCCATGGAAAAGATAGCCGTTGCGGTCGAACACGACTTCGTTGATGCCTGCGGCAAGAGCCTTCTGAGCGATAGCCTCGCCAACCTTGGCAGCAATTTCACATTTTGTACCCTCGGTGATGCCCTTTGAAGAGGCTGACACGAGTGTCTTTCCGGCCAGGTCGTCGATAACCTGAACGTAGATCTGCTTGTTAGAGCGGAAGACAGACATGCGGGGACGCTCGGCTGTGCCGGAGATTCTACCGCGGATGCGTGCCTTGATTTTATTGCGACGTTGAATCTTAGAGATCATGATGAAGAAAAAATCAGGATTAATGATTATTTAGCGCTGGCCGATTTACCCGACTTGCGGCGGATAACTTCGCCGACAAACTTGATACCTTTGCCCTTGTAGGGTTCGGGCTTGCGGAGCGAGCGGATTTTGGCGCAAACCTGACCGAGGAGCTGCTTGTCGTCGCTCTCGAGAATGATCAGGGGGTTTTTATTGCGCTCGGATTTGGCTTCAACCTTGACCTCCGGGGGGAGCTTTATATAAATGGCGTGAGAGAAACCGAGCGAGAGCTCGAGCACCTGGCCGGTGGCTGACGCACGGTAGCCGACGCCTACCAATTCCATTTCCTTGCGGTAGCCGGTTGAAACACCGACAACCATGTTATGGATCAAGGCGCGGTAAAGACCGTGCTGTGCACGGTGTTCACGATCATCAGAAGGACGAGAAATAGAAATGTGTCCGTCTTCAACATTAACTGTGAGGTCGGGGTTTACGGCCTGTGAAAGCTCACCTTTGGGGCCTTTTACAGTGACAACATTGTTGCTGTCAACCTTTACAGTGACACCCTGAGGGATTTCGATAGGGGCTTTACCTATTCTTGACATAATTTGTGGTCCTCCTTAGATTAATAAACGTAGCAAAGCACTTCGCCGCCGATCTTGAGCTCGGCAGCCTTCTTATTGGTCATTACGCCCTGAGAGGTTGAGAGAATTGCAATGCCGAGGCCATTGAGCACACGGGGCATATCCTTGTAGCCTGTGTATTGACGCAGACCGGGACGAGACACGCGCTTGAGAGCTTTGATGGCATTGACCTTGTCGATGGGGTCGTATTTGAGGGCAATCTTGATGATGCCGGCGGGGGTTTCACCCTCTATAAACTTATAGTTAAGAATATAGCCTTGTTCGAAGAGAATCTTAGTGATTTCTTTTTTCAAGTTTGAGGCGGGAATCTCAACCACACGATGGTTGGCTTTGATGGCATTCCTCAATCTTGTCAGATAATCTGCTATAGGATCTGTCATTTTTGATTAGGTTTAAATTGATTCGGCGTTTCCGAACAATATTTAATACTCGTAATTTACGAATTGGGATTTGAAGAGAGAGGCGGAAGGTTTCGCGGGGCAGGCCGTCAGGCCATAACCCCGGATAACGATAGCTTACCAGCTGGCCTTCTTCACACCGGGAATAAGGCCGGCAGAAGCCATTTCACGGAACTGAATACGTGAAAGACCGAACTGACGCATATAGCCTTTGGGACGACCGGTGATTGAGCAGCGGTTGTGGAGACGCACATAAGAGGCGTTTTTGGGCAGGCTCTGGAGAGCTTCATAGTCGCCGGCTTCCTTGAGGGCAGCGCGCTTGGCGGCATATTTGGCAACGAGCTTTGCACGTTTCACCTCGCGTGCTTTCATTGATTCTTTTGCCATATCTTGTGTTGGTATGTTTAGATAATAACGTAGCTATGGTGCCGATTATTTTTTGGCATTCTTAAAAGGAAGACCAAATTCCTTGAGAAGGGCGTAACCTTCTTCATCGGTGGGGGCAGAAGTCACGAAGGTGATGTTCATGCCGAGCAGCTTGGAGATGCTGTCGATGTTGATTTCGGGGAAGATGATCTGCTCGGTGATGCCGAGGGTGTAGTTGCCGCGGCCGTCAAGCTTGCCTTCGATGCCCTTGAAGTCACGGATACGGGGCAGAGCCACGCGGATGAGACGCTCAAGGAACTCATACATGTGCTCGCGACGGAGGGTAACCATCACGCCTACGGGCATTTTCTTACGGAGCTTGAAGTTTGAGATATCCTTTTTGGAAAGGGTAGCCACAGCCTTCTGACCGGTAATGGCAGTGAGCTCGTTGATAGCTGTTTCGATGATTTTCTTGTCCTGGGTGGCTTCGCCGAGACCCATGTTGATGACAATTTTCTTAAGTTCGGGAACCTGCATCACAGAGCTGTAGCCAAACTCTTTGGTAAGAGCGGGCACGATACGCTCGGTGTAGTCCTTCTTGATAGTTGTAGTGCTCATTATTTAATTACCTCTCCGGATTTTTTAGCGATACGAACTACCTTGCCCTCGGCGTCGCGCTGGTGGGCGATGCGGGTGGGCTTGCCCGATTTGGGATCGACAAGAGCGAGGTTAGAGATATGTATGGGGGCTTCCATTTTAACGAGGCCACCCTGGGGATGCTGTGCATTGGGCTTGGTAGCCTTGGTCACAAAGTTGACACCCTCGACAATAGCGCGCTGCTTGTCGGGAATAACCTTAAGCACGCGACCGGTTTTACCGCGGTCATCGCCAGAGAGCACATAGACGGTGTCGCCTTTCTTTATATTAAGCTTGCTCATTTTTCTGAATTGTGATATACTTAATGATTAAAAGAACTATGAACAATCAGAGCACTTCAGGGGCGAGTGAAACGATTTTCATGTTAGTGGCACGCAGTTCGCGGGCAACGGGGCCGAAGATACGTGTGCCACGGAGCTCACCGGCATTGTTGAGGAGCACGCAGGCATTGTCGTCAAAGCGGATATAGCTGCCGTCGGGGCGACGGATTTCCTTCTTGGTGCGCACGACAACGGCTTTGGATACAGTGCCTTTCTTAACGTCAGACGAGGGGATGACGCTCTTGACGCTTACTACGATGATATCGCCGACGGTGGCATATCTGCGTCCGGTGCCACCGAGAACGTGAATGCAGAGGGCTTCTTTGGCGCCGCTGTTGTCGGCGACAGTGAGACGGCTTTCAGTCTGTATCATATCTTACTTAACTTTTTCGATGATTTCTACTAATCTCCATCTCTTGGTCTTGCTCAAGGGACGGGTTTCCATCAGGCGAACGGTATCGCCAACAGAGCACTCGTTGTTTTCATCGTGGGCATGATACTTCTTTGTCTTGTTGACAAACTTGCCATAGATGGGGTGTTTTTCCTTCCATTTCACGGTTACAGTGATGGATTTGTCACCCTTGTTGCTCGACACAACCCCAATGCGCTCTTTTCTGAGATTTCTATTTTGTTCCATTGATTATGGGAAGGGGGATTTATTTGTTGTTGAGTTCGCGCTTACGCAGCTCGGTTTTCACACGGGCGATCATCTTGCGGTCGGCAGTGATCTTGGCCGGTGAGTCGATAGGCGAGATAGCGTGGTTGATCTTGAGCTGAGCGTATTCCTTGGTCATCTGCTCCAGACGTTCCTTAAGATCCGATGTGCTCAGTTCTTTGATTTCTTCTTTCTTCATATCGGAATGTTAGACGTTTTGAGTGGGGTCGTAGTCTCTGCTAACGATAAATTTGGTGGTGACGGGAAGTTTCTGGGCGGCCAGACGGAGTGCCTCCTTGGCGATGTCATAGCTCACGCCTTCAACTTCGATAAGGATGCGACCGGGAGTAACAGGAGCCACAAAGCCTTCGGGGGCACCTTTACCTTTACCCATGCGGACCTCGGCAGGCTTCTTGGTGATGGGTTTGTCAGGGAAGATTCTGATCCAGATCTGACCTTGACGCTGCATGTAACGGGTAACGGCGATACGGGCAGCCTCAATCTGACGACCGGTGATCCATTTCGACTCAAGTGTCTTTATGCCGAAAGAACCGAATGCCAACTGATTGCCACGCTGGGCGATGCCCTTCATGCGACCTTTTTGCTGGCGACGGAATTTGGTTTTCTTAGGTTGTAACATGATCGTTTTGAGATGTTTGGATTGTTAAAGCGTCCTGAGTCGAGGATTAACGGTTAGCTTTGGGTTTGCGGAAACCGCCGCGACGGTTGCCACCTTCGCGTGAAGATGAGCCGCGATTTTCCTTGGCCTGGGTGGTGAACTGGGGAGCGAGATCACGTTTGCCGTAAACCTCACCGCGGCAGATCCATACCTTCACACCGATAACACCAACCTTGGTGTGTGCCTCAACGAGAGCATAGTCGATGTCGGCACGGAGAGTGTGGAGGGGTGTGCGGCCTTCCTTAAACATTTCGCTGCGGGCGATTTCGGCGCCGTTGAGACGGCCGCTCACCTGCACCTTGATGCCCTCGGCGCCGCTGCGCATTGTAGAGGCGATAGCCATCTTCACGGCGCGACGGTAGGCGATTTTGCCTTCGATCTGACGGGCGATGGTCGAAGCTACGATCTCGGCGTCAAGTTCGGGACGCTTCACCTCAAAGATGTTGATCTGCACATCCTTGTCGGTGATTTTCTTGAGTTCTTCTTTGAGTTTGTCAACCTCTGAGCCACCCTTGCCGATGATCAGACCGGGGCGTGAGGTGCAGACAGTGATTGTGATGAGCTTGAGGGTACGCTCGATTACGATGCGTGACACGCTCATCTTGGCAAGGCGCACATTGAGATATTTGCGCAGCTTGGAATCTTCGAGGAGGGTATCGCCGTATTTTTTACCGCCATACCAGTTGGAATCCCAGCCTCTAATGACTCCCAGACGGTTGCTGATAGGATTAACTTTCTGTCCCATGTGATTATGCCTTGTTGTTTTTGACGTTTTCGATGGTGTCGACAATCAGTGTCACGTGGTTGGCACGCTTGCGGATTCTGTAGCCGCGGCCCTGAGGAGCCGGACGGAGGCGCTTGAGCATGGGAGCGCAGTCGACATGAATAATGCTGATGCAAAGCTCGCCGTTTTCAGCGCGCTTGTCATTTTTGGCCTCCCAGTTGGCGATGGCCGAGCGGAGCAGCTTTTCGAGCACTGCAGCCGCGCTTTTATTGGAGAACTTCAGGATGCCGAGCGCGAGGAAAACCTCTTTACCTCTCACGAGATCGGCCACGAGGCGCATCTTGCGGGGAGAGGAGGGTATGTTGGTGAGCTTTGCGAAAGCCACCGATTTGCGCTGCTCCTTGATGAGTTCGGCTGATAATCTTTTTCGTTTACCCATTGTTTGGTATCGTTGTTTAGCTTATTATCAAAAGTGGTTTAGCTTGGGCGAAACTCATTTTTTGTTACCGGCGTGACCTCTGAAGTTACGGGTGGGAGCAAACTCACCGAGCTTGTGACCAACCATATTTTCAGTGACATAGACGGGAATGAATTTATTACCGTTGTGAACTGCGAAAGTATGACCTACGAATTCGGGGGCAATCATCGAGGCACGGCTCCATGTCTTGATTACGGCCTTCTTGCCGCTTTCATCCATTGCCGAAACCTTCTTTTCGAGTTTCACACTGATAAACGGGCCCTTTTTTAATGAACGACTCATTTCTTAATTGTGATGCTTGGTTAATCAATCAGATTACTTCTTACGACGCTCGATGATATACTTCGATGACTGCTTCTTCGGAGCGCGTGTCTTCAGGCCCTTTGAATAGAGACCCTTGCGTGAACGGGGATGTCCACCTGAAGCGCGGCCTTCGCCACCACCCATGGGGTGATCCACAGGGTTCATCACAACGCCTCTGTTGCGGGGGCGACGACCGAGCCAGCGTGAGCGACCGGCCTTACCGCTGCTCTCGAGTGAGTGTTCGCTGTTGCCTACAACGCCTACAGTGGCCTTGCAGGTGGCAAGCACCTTGCGAGTTTCGCCTGAGGGTAATTTGATGATTGCATAGTCGCCTTCACGTGAAGTGAGCTGGGCGAATGTGCCGGCTGAACGGGCCATGAAAGCTCCCTGTCCGGGACGAAGCTCGATGCAGTGAACGAGTGTACCTACGGGAATCTTGCTCAGGGGGAGGGCGTTGCCTACCTCGGGAGCAACATCGGGTCCGCTAACCACTGTTGCGCCAACTTTGAGTCCGTTGGGTGCGATGATATAAGCTTTTGCGCCGTCAACATAATAAAGCAAGGCTATACGAGCGGAACGGTTAGGATCATATTCGATGCTTTTGACAACGGCGGGCACACCGTCTTTAGTTCTCTTGAAGTCGATGATGCGGTATTTGCGCTTGTGGCCGCCACCCATGTAGCGGTTGGTGAGGTGGCCTTCAGCGTTACGACCGCCGGTGCTTTTACGGCCGACTGTAAGAGATTTCTCTGGCGTTGTAGCAGTGATTGTTCCTTTATAAACGCCAATAATCTTGTGTCGCTGCCCCGGTGTGGTGGGCTTGAATTTTTTAACTGCCATTTTTTATATTAGATATTGCTGTAGAAGTCGATGGTCTGACCCTCGGCCACGGTGACAACGGCTTTTTTGTAGCCATTGGTCTTGCCGCGGAGAAGGCCTGATTTTGTCCAGCGGGATTTATTTTTGCCACGCACTACCATAGTGTTGACATTCACAACTTTAACGCCGTAGAGCTTCTCAACCAGTTTCTTGATCTGGAGCTTGTCGGCTTCTTTCGACACGCTAAACGTGTAGCGGTTGAGCTTGTCGGTGAGCTTTGTGGCCTTCTCTGTAACGATTGGCTGAATGTTGATATCCATTGGTTATAGTCTCTTGGAGTTAGATGTTGTTGATGACTTCAAGGCCACCCTCTGTGAGAAGAATGGCATTGGAGTGCATGATGGCATAGGTGTTGATGTCCTTTGCAGTGATGACACTGGCATTGGGCACGTTGCGAAGTGACAAATATACGTTATTTTCCACTTCCGGCAAAACCACGAGCACTTTTTTACCCATAACGTTGAGATTTTTAGCCATTTCGACAAACTGTTTTGTCTTGGGGGCCTCGAAATCGAAGTTCTCAACGATAGTGATGGCATTGTCCTGCACCTTGTAGGTGAGGGCCGACTTGCGGGCAAGCTGCTTAACTTTCTTATTCAACTTGAAGCGATAGTCTCTGGGACGGGGACCGAACACACGGCCACCACCTACGAGCACAGGTGAGTTGATATCACCGATACGGCTGCCGCCGCCACCCTTCTGCTTGTGGAGCTTGCGGGTTGAGCCTGACACTTCGCTGCGTTCTTTTGATTTGTGGGTACCTTGACGACGGTTTGCAAGGTATTGCTTGACGTCGAGATAAACGGCGTGCTCGTTAGCGTCGATAGCAAACACCTGATCGTTAAGCTCTGCTTTGCGACCTGTGTCTTGTCCTTTGATGTTATAGATTGCGAGTTCCATTATTTCTCAACTATTACGATTGAACCTTTACTTCCGGGAATTGAACCCTTAATCAACAGTGTGTTGTGCTCGGGCATTACGGCGAGCACGCGGAGGTTTTGAACAGTCACACGCTCGTTGCCCATCTGGCCGGCCATGCGCATGCCCTTGAACACCTTGGCGGGATAAGAGCAGGCACCCACCGAACCGGGAGCGCGGAGACGGTTGTGCTGACCGTGAGTGGCCTGGCCGACACCGCCGAAACCGTGACGCTTTACAACGCCCTGGAAACCTTTACCCTTCGATGTGCCCTGAATGTCTACAAAGTCATCGCTGGTGAAGATTTTGTCAACTGTGATGGTGTCGCCGAGCTTATACTCGCCGTCAAAACCTTTGAACTCGGCCAAGTGGCGCTGCGGGGCTACTCCGGCTTTCTTGAAGTGGCCTGCCATGGGCTGGGTGGTGTGCTTCTCCTTCTTCTGTTCGAAGCCGAGCTGCAGAGCCTCATAGCCGTCTTTTTCAAGGGTTTTGATCTGAGTAACCACACAAGGACCTAATTCGATAACAGTGCACGGCACGTTCTTGCCGTCGGCACTGAAAATGGAAGTCATTCCAATTTTTTTTCCTAATAATCCTGGCATTTCTCTAATGATTGATGTGGAATAAATTTATTTCTTGTTATTAACGCTGCGACCGGTTATTACACCTTGATTTCAACCTCCACGCCGCTGGGGAGCTCGAGCTTCATGAGAGCGTCGATGGTCTTGGCGGTAGAGTTGTAGATATCAATGAGACGCTTGAACGAAGAAAGCTGGAACTGCTCACGGCTTTTCTTGTTGACAAAGGTCGAGCGGTTGACGGTGAAGATACGCTTGTGGGTGGGCAGGGGTATGGGACCGCTGATAACCGCACCTGTAGCCTTCACAGTCTTTACGATCTTCTCGGCTGACTTGTCAACCAAGTTGTGATCGTAGGATTTGAGTTTGATTCTGATTTTTTGGCTCATATTTCTTGTTGAATGAAAGTTGCTTGAGTTGATGATTCAGACATCCTGACATTAGCCGAGAAGGTCTACGCGGCCCTGACATTCGGTGAGAACGTTTTTTGCGATAGAGCTGCTCACTTCGGCATAGTGGGAGAATGACATTGTTGAGGTTGCGCGACCTGAAGTGATGGTGCGGAGAGCGGTTACATAACCGAACATCTCGGCGAGAGGAGCTTTAGCCTTTACCACACGGGCGCCGGAACGTGATGTTTCCATGCCTTCAACCTGACCGCGACGCTTGTTGAGGTCGCTGATCACGTCACCCATGCTCTCTTCGGGGGTCACTACTTC
>CAYLMR010000063.1:0-13438 GCA_964384885.1 uncultured Bacteroides sp. | reverse complement strand
CCGGAGTCGCGGAGCGACGATATTGTCCCTAACCCCACATGCAGGGAGCATAGCGACCAAGTGTGGGGAATGAGTAAATAAATAATACAGAGTCGCGGAGCGATGATGTTGTGGTTGCAACTACCACGATATCATCGCTCCGCGACTCAGCTATAGAGATTACATATATCCTCGGGCTACACCCGAGGCTCCGGACTATATCGTCGCTCCGCGACTCCCCTCAAATGTCCCCCTCTAAAAATTACTAATTGCTAATTGCTAATTACTCAATAAAAACAACAAGAGCCGCGCATAAGCGCAGCTCTCGTTGTTTTTAGAAAAATAATGATATTACTTAACCATTACCTTCTTGCCCAATACGATATAGATGCCTTTCTCAACATCGATATTGTTGGTGCCGGCCACGATGGTGGTCTTGGCAACAACCTTGCCGTCGATGGTGTAGACAACTACGTCGCCATAGTCAGCCTCTGAGGTGATGATGATTTCGCCCTGACCGGCCTTAACGTCGATCGAAGCAACATCGCTCTTCACATTCTCTACGCCGCTGATGATATCGTCGATGAGGCCATCCTCAAATTTATCAACGATCACGTTGCCAAACTCATCCTGAATACCGATATAGCGGGGAGCCTGCTGCTGAGCAGGAGTCTGAGCCTCTGTGCCTTCAATTGCCATACGGAAAGCGGGGAAAGTTGCATTTTTACTAGCAAGCTGGAATTTATCGCCGGTTAAGCCATAAATTTTATCGCCATCAGATCCGCCTGCAAATTCATCTCTATTAGCACTCTTAAAGGTGCCATAGCTGTTACTTGATCCGGCAGTAGCACCTGCATAAGTAACAACCTGCTTGCTCGTAGCTGAGATAGCAACTTTAGTCAGCTCATCAAATGAAAAGGCATTTTCAGCAACCAAGAGAACGGGAGTATTGGCGGGAATCTCATCTTCAGTATTTGTAAACCAAAAGGTTATTTTTCCATCCTTATCTTCCTTTTCTTTATTATAGGTGCAAAGATAAGTAATGTCAGCAGAGAGAGATTTGTTTATAGCAAAAGGGAGACATACCGCATTAGCTCCAGCCTTAAACTCACGATTGTATGAAACACTATAAGCAGTGTTAATCTCAACAGGGCAGTAGAAATTTTCCTTATCTGTGATTACAACCTTTTGACAGTTATTATTAGCGCCTTCTTTATAAATAACATTAGCAAGATTTGTGAATGTCTTTATATCAGAAGTAGCAGAAACTGCGAATCTGTTTTTGGGGATTGTAACAGTAACAGTTCCGTCATTAGTAGCATTTTCAGCTATCAGTGAGCTTCCGCTGACCTGAACATACTTCTGAGTGGTCGTGTTAGTTTCGTAAATTGAAATACTGTAAACCTTAGAAGCATCTGTGCGAGCAACGAGCTTTCCGGGGGTTTTATCATCAGTGGGTAATACTACGCCTGCGAAAGCACGAGCCAGATAGCCAAGCTCAGAAATAGAAGAGATAGCATATTCGGGCTGTTTACCGTGATCGTCATAGAATCTATAAACATTATCACCTGCATTTACAGCTACATTATCGAAAGTGGCATTAGCATAGGAACCTGCAAAAGCGCCGTTGATAGCAGCGTTTGAAAGGGTGCCGTTAAATCTATTAAACAGAGCAGTCTGGGTTGATCCAGCGGGCATTTTCACGGTAATAACCTTGTTATTAGCGTTGATAAAACCGGTGTAGTTTGAAGCGGTGATAGGGGTTGAAGCTGTGATGTCAGCAAGGAGAGTGACGTCATTATAGCTCTCTTTAACTGCGGCATCATCGGCAGCCTGAGCTGTAGCTACAGCATTATTCAAATCGGTTTGAGCTTTAGTTAATGCAGCTTGGGCATCATCATAATCTTTCTGAGCGTTGTCAACAGCGGTCTGAGCGGCGTCAACAGCATCCTGAGCGGTGGTTACATTACCTTTTAAGGTAGTATATTCCTCGACTGTCGAAGTACCATTAACAGCTGCGTCCCAATTAGCTTTGAGAGTGGGAATAGAATCATTGAGCTCATCAATATCTTCCTGAAGTGAAGAGATGGTACCCTTAATAGTAGTTAATTGCTCGTTGATACCGGTAATCTCTTTGGAGCCTGCTACCCAATCAGAAGAAGTGGGATGATAACCGTAAATTTCTCTTGTATATTCAGTTACATCTTCCTGAGCAGCGGCAATCTGAGTTTTGAGAGTTGCTTCCCGAGTCTTGTAGGCATCCTGAACTTCATCGGTTGTAGTAGTAACTTGATACTTACCATCAGAAGTAAGAGTTTTCACTGCACCTACTGCAAGCTGAAGAATATAGTCTTTATTACCCTGATAATTATCTACGTTCAGAAGCGGATTATTATTATTTTTGGCGGCATAATCGGAACCCATATATACTTCTACCGTATTAATAGTTGGGAAATTAGCATTCCCAACTATCGAAGAATAGTAGGTGCTCGGTTTGAGTTCCTTCCAATCTCCTTCGGCTGTAGGTTTGGTAGTGCTAAATGACAAAGTCAAAGTTGTAGTGGAGGGAGCTCCCCAACCACCACTGGTAGTTTCTAATATATAGTAAATTGTAGGCGAGTCAACTTGCATGCCCTTATAATTCGTCTGAAATGTGGCTGCTGTGTTGTAAATCGTCTGCAACCAACCGATTGTTTCAGTCTCTGTTTTCTTAGGAAGAGCATTCAATTGATTCTGAAGCGACTGAAGTTCAGTTTTGGCATCAGAGAGTTTACCCTGAGCTTTAGTCAGGTCGCTCTGCAAGGTACCCTGCTCAGTCTGAGCCTTTTTAAGGGCAGCTTGTTTAGTAGCGAGGTTTGAAACAGCGGTATTATGGGCAGTTTCTAAACCTTTGATGTAATTCTGAAGAGCGGTTTTGGCAGCATCTAATTTGCCCTGCACGCTCTCAGCGCCGGTGGCGTCTAAAACACCTTTTTTAGTGTCTAACGTTGATTTTTTGGCATTAACATCTTCTTGAGCAGTCTGAACAGCTTCATACTCTGTTTTCACTCTTGAGTCAGTTTCCGGATCAATAGCGGGAGCTTTAAATGAGTTGGTGTTAATCGCGGTGACAAAGTTTGCCCACGAGATAGGAGTAGAAACACCATTCAAAGATACTTCCTCTTGGGCATATGCCGAAAGGCTTGCTGAGAGCAGCAAGGCGGGAAGTGCGAACTTAAGAGTTCTGTTGTTGAACATAAGTTTTTCTCGTTAGTTATGTAATTGATTTATTTGTATTTATTCTTTAGATTTGATGCAATTGTAGGGATAGAGTTGTTCCTAAAATCTGAAACAACACGCAAATTTACCACATTTATTTCATCCTCCAAAAATTTTCCCCAAAAAATTCCCACAATTAGTAATTAGCAATTAGTAATTAGCAATGTGGTGAGAGAGTCGCGGAGCGATGATATAGTCTAGAGCCTCGGGTGTAGCCCGAGGGAAGGAGCGACGACATCGTCTCTAACCTCGGGTGCGAGCCCGAGGCCAAGCCAACACCCCATAATTGAGTCGCGGAGCGATGATGTTGTGGTAGCAACTTCCACTATATCATCGCTCCGCGACTCTATTTCCTCCCGTTCCCTATCCCCACACTTGGTCGCTACGCTCCCTGCATGTGGGGTTCCCGACTATATCGTCGCTCCTTTCCTCGGGCTTCACCCGAGGCTCCGGACTATATCGTCGCTCCGCGACTCACCTCTATGTGCATGTCATCCAAGCTATATGGTTAGTCGCGACTCCCCTATGAGCGCCAGCCGGATGGTGAGCTGCGGAGCTGCGATATCGTCCCTAACCTCGGGTGCGAGCCCGAGGCCAAGCCAACACCCCATAATTGAGTCGCGGAGCGATGATGTTGTGGTAGCAACTTCCACTATATCATCGCTCCGCGACTCTATTTCCTCCCGTTCCCTATCCCCACACTTGGTCGCTACGCTCCCTGCATGTGGGGTTTCCGACTATATCGTCGCTCCTTTCCTCGGGCTTCACCCGAGGCTCTGGACTATATCGTCGCTCCGCGACTCCACCGCGACTCCACCCATCGGACCAATGGGACCAATAGGCAGCCGGCCTCACCCAGCAGAAAAATTACTAATTCCTAATTACTAATTACTAATTGCTCGGGGCAGTAGGAGGCGATGGCGGAGTGGTGGTGGGCGATGATGATGAGGGTGGAGTTGGGGCAGTGGTCGCTGAGGCGCTGCATGAGCGTCGCGGCGGTGTCGGCGTCGAGGGCGCTGTTAAACTCGTCGAGCAGCATGACGGAGCCGGGGCGGAGCAGGGCGCGCGCTATGGCGATGCGCTGGGCCTGGCCCTCGCTGAGGCCGCCGCCAGCCTCGTCGCACGAGGTGTCGAGTCCCGCGGGGAGGGTGAACACAAAGTCGGCGGCGGCGATGTGGAGCACGCGGGCGAGATCATCGTCGGTGGCGCGGGGGTCGGCGAGGAGCAGGTTGTGGCGTATCGAGCCGTGGAGCAGCGAGTTGCCCTGAGGCACATATACGAAGTTGCAGAGCGTGGCGGAGGAGACCTGCCGGGGAGCGGCGCCGTCGCCATAGATTTCTATCGAGCCGCTGTCGGGCCTGAGGAGGCCGAGGAGCAGCTTGATGAGGGTGGTCTTGCCGGCGCCGGTCTCGCCCACTATCATGGTGCGGCTGCCGGGGGCGAAGTCGTGGCTGAACGATGAGAGAATGTCGCTCCCCTCCGACTCATATTTAAAAGAGACGTTGCTGACCCTCACGCCGGCGCTGCTCAGCGGCTCGCAAGCGGCTCCCTCATCATCGGCCGCGGGGAGGTCTATCTCCCTGAGACGGTCGATGGCCACCGAGGTGGAGATAAACGAGGGGAGGTAGCCGGTGAGGCCGGCGATAGGTTGCTGAATGCGGCTCACGAGCTGAATGAAGGCGGTCATGGTGCCGAAGGTTATTACTCCGGCCTTGAGGCTGAAGATGCTCCAGCCAAAGGCTGTGAGATAGCCGATTACGAAGCCCATGCGGGTCATGGCGCCGCTGAGGGTGGAGAGGCGCGACTGCTCGCGGTTGGTGGTGTTGAGGGAGTGCTGAATCGAGCCGATGTGGCGGTCGAGCTCGCCGAGACATTCGAGCGAGCGGATCACGAGGCGATGTTTGAGCCCCTCCTGAATAGAGACTGTCATGTCGCTCTCCCCCTCGCGGATGCGGGCGGTGAGGCGGCGGTGGCGGCGGAAGTAGAGCTTGCCGGCGAGGAGGCAGAGGGGCATGATGATCACCGGGGCGAGGGCGAGGTAGGGGTTTAGCCACGCGAGGAAGAGAAACGAGCCGACGAGCTGAACCATCATCACCACCATCGAAGGGAGCTGGGAGAGGGCGAAGGAGGAGACGGTGCGCACGTCGAGGGTGAGGCGGTTGAGCATGTCGCCGCTGTGGAAGCCCTGCTGGCCGTTGACGAGGGGGAGGGTCATGAGGGTGTTGAAGAGGCGGCGGTTTACGCTATTGTTCATGCGCATGGTGGCGCGCGACTCTATATATCTCACGGCCTGGGAGATAGCGACGTCGACCACCAGGCAGGCCACCATGAGGCTAAACCACATGGTGAGCGTTGAGGTGGTGGCGTCGACGCGGCCGGTGGCGCAGTCGATGGCGGTTTTGCTGAGCCACACAAAGAGGAGCATCACCGCCACGCGGATGATGCCCAGGAGGGTGCGCAGGGCGGCGAGGTGGCGGTAGCCCGCGGTGATGTGCCACAGATATTTAAGGTATGGAACGATGCGTTTCACAGCTCACGATTTCTTAGGGCCCTTGAGGCGCTTCTGCGACTTTGCTCGCTTAGCCATCGAGATGGCGCCGCTATAGAGGCGGTAGATGTAGAGGAAGGTGGCTTCGGCGGGTATCAGGGGGAAGAGGGAGACGAAATAGCCGGTGACGCTGCGTATCTTCTCGAGGCCGTAGCGCACTCCGAGCCCCTTGCCCTGCACCCGGTTGTAGGCCTCGGTGTAGTGGCCGAAGCTGCCCCCTTCGAGTATCTCGGCGAGGATATTTTCCGACTTGGGGGAATAGGAGGGCTCGTAGAGGGGCATCTCGTCGGGTGACAGGCCGAGGTGGTCGACAGCTATCGAGGCAAAGAGTTTCCACCCCTGAGTGATGCCGAAGCGGCGGATATTCTCAATGAGGCGGGGGCGGTCGATGTCGCGACCGTGGGTGTGGAAAATCATGGCCCAGTCGCAGAGCTGACGCAACCCTATGCCACCGAGAATGTAGTGGCGCCAGGCGTGATAGAAGATAAAGATGGCGTCGAAGTCGTAGGAGGGAATTGTGATGTCGGTATTGCCGACCTTGAATGTGCGCCGCGAGGGGGACTGATGGAGCTCATATTCAACCCATTGCTGAAACCTGCGGTTGCGCACCGGTGAATAGACGCGCGAGGCGATGCGATGGATCTCGATGGGCACTCCCCCCATGTCGAAGGTGAAATGCTGGTCGGTCTCGCCGCAATCCTCCTTATCGTCGCAAAGATTTTCGCGGCACAGCTCCACCGCCCTTTTATAAGCCTTGCGGCCCACATAGAAATCAACGTCGCCGCTGTGGCGCATCTGAGGCACGCGGTAGTAGCGCGCCACCCCCTGCCCCTTGAGCAACACGCCGCTGAGGTCATGGTCGGCAAGAAACCTCACGAGGCGCGCGGCGGCTTGGTCTAAGACAAGATTGGCCTGAATCTGACCCAACGCATATTTGCCGAGCCTCGCCATCATCTCTCCCGATGGTCGCAACGGAGCGGGGAGAAACTGCACGCTCTCGATAAGAATGCCCAGCACGGCGTGCATCTTGCCGAGGGTGGTCACCGCCTCCCAGTCGATCGCGGCGGGGAGCTCACTCTGAGGCACGGGGCGCCCGTAGAGGCCTGAGCGGAGGAGGGAGAAGAAGATATTGATTGATTGAGCGTTGTGGATTGACATTATGATCTTATCTGAGAATTTCAAAGGATGGGTAGAGGCGTTTTCGCGCCACAAAGTTACTAACTTTTTCTCACACAACCAACCGCTTAAGGACGGCGGCTGCGGCTCACCGCGATTACATGGTCGAGGGGGATGACGGCGCCGTCGGCAAGGGTGAGGGTGCGCTCGGCGAGGCTCACCTTGCGGATCACTCCCGAGAGGCGCCGGTAGCTGCCCCCCTCTTTGAGCGGGTCGGGGCGGAAAACGGTGAGGCAGACGGCAATCCCCCTCCTGTGGGCGGCGGAGATTTTGCGCGACAGGGCCTCGCGCTCCTCGTCGGTGAGCTCGATGAGGGTGTCGGTGAGCCGGGCGGTCTCGGCGATGGCGTCGCCGTGGCCGGTGAGCGCCGCAAAAGGGGCAAACTGAGCCGCGCGGGCCGCAAGGGGCATCCGCTCATGGCGAGGCTCATAGTGGGGCAGGTTGATTATGTCGTCATAATTATTCATGGTGTCCTCCTATCTGCTGATTGCGGTTGCGCTGGGTGGCGCCGTCGGCATAGTTGAGCCCTTTGAGAATGGCGTTTTTGCCAAACATCTTCTTGATTTTCAGCACCGCTTCCTCGCGGCGCCGCTCCTTTGACAGCTCCGCCTGCTCGGCCTCGCGGCGGCGGTAGAGCTCGTCGTAGTCGGTGAAGAGGTCGAGCTGGGCCGGCTGAGGGGGCGGCGCAACATGGTCTTCCCTCACGAGGCGGTTGATCGACAGGTTGAGGCGCCTCACAAGCAGGTCGGGGTTGATGATGCGGTCGAAGAGCTCGGCCACTTTCTCAATGATGATGCGCCCCGAGGAGGTGGGTCGGGGGAGGTTGATGGTGCCGTGGGCATGAACGGGCACCTGCCTTCCATAGAAATCGGTTTTTATCCGGCCATGATATTTCTCGCTGATGTCGGGATTGGTGAGCGACTCCACGTCATAGCCCACCGTGAGCACAATCTGGTCGGTAAGGAGCCGCTTGTCGATCAGCTCAAGGGCCACGGCGTCGGCCATCTCGAGCACCACGTTGCGCGCCCTCGCCACGGTGTAGGCCGAGGTGAGCACCTGGCCGCTGCTCATGCTCGTTGTCTCAGGGCGGTAGGACTTCACGAGGTCCATCGTCACCGGCTCCCAGCCCCAGGCGTGGTCGATGAGCAGCTCGGCGTTGACCCCGAAAAGCCGGTAGAGAAAATCCTCATTTTCAAGCGAGCAGCGGGCTATGTCGCCCATGGTCATGAGGCCATAGGGGGCGAGCCGCTTGGCAATCCCCCGCCCCACGCGCCAGAAATCGGTGAGAGGGGTGTGGTCCCACAACAGGCGGCGGTAGCTCATCTCGTCGAGCTCGGCGATGCGCACCCCGTCTTTGTCGGGCGGCATCTTTTTGGCCACGATATCCATAGCCACCTTGCAGAGATACATGTTGGTGCCGATGCCCGCCGTGGCCGTCACGCCGGTTTCGGCCAAAACCTCGCGTATCATCTTGATAGCCAATTCATGGGCCGAAAGGCGGTAGGTGGGCAGATAGGTAGTGACGTCGATAATCACCTCGTCGATCGAGTAGACATGAATATCCTCGGGCGCAATATAGCGGAGGTAGATGTTATAGATCTTTGTGCTATACTCTATGTAGTGGGCCATGCGCGGCGGAGCTATAAGATAGTCGATAGCCACGTCGGGCCGCGCGTCGAGCACCCGCTTGGAACAGGATTTCCCCCTGCGGCCACGCTGACGGTTGGCCTCACGGACCTTCTGAACCACCTCGAAGAGCCTCGGGCGACCCCCGGTGCCGTAGGCTTTGAGCGGAGGCGACACGGCGAGGCAGATGGTCTTGTCGGTGCGCGAGCTGTCGGCCACGACGAGGCAGGTGTCGAGCGGATCGAGACCCCGCTCAACACATTCCACCGAAGCATAAAACGATTTCAGATCAATAGCTATATACTGTCGCGGCATACCGGCTCATTCCTCCGGATCAGGAAAAGGGTGGGAGAAGATTACTTGTAGAGGAAGCGCTTGATGGAGCGCTTGGGCGTTTTTTCAAATTCGTTGGGAATCAGCTGAATGTGGCTGATCTGCTCATAGGGGGCGAGGTTGGCGTTGAGCTCGCGGGTGACCTGCTCCATAATCTGGGGGAGCATCGTTGAGGTGACATTGGCCTTGTCCATTGCCTCATAGTCGGGATAGACGAGCGCCACGAGTTTGGGCCCGCGCTCCACGATGAGGCTCTCGCTCACAAAAGGCATGTTGTTGAGCTTGGCCTCGATCTCTTCGGGATAGATGTTCTGACCCGAAGCGCCGAGTATCATGGTTTTATATCGTCCCTTGATGAAGATGGTGCCGTCGGGGGCCACACACCCCATGTCGCCGGTGTGGAGCCAACCCTCGGGGTCGATGGCGGCAGCGGTTGCCTCGGGATTTTTGTAATATCCCTTCATCACGTTCTCACCCTTGACGCAGATTTCGCCCAAAGGCAACTCCACTCCCCCGGTCACTGTGGCCATCGGCTCGGCGCCCGATGGGTCGCCGTCGGGGAGCATGGTTTTGGAGTGCATCAGTCCGTAGAGCGTGCGTCCGGCCGAACCCTCGATATATTCCTGATAGGGGGTGTAGCTGATGAGCGGGCCACATTCGGTCATGCCGTAGCCCACCGTGAGTGGTATCTTGATCTTGAGCATGAATTTCTCCACCTCCTTGTTGAGAGGGGCGCCTCCGACAATCAGCTCGGCCATCTCTCCGCCAAAGGCTTCCATGATGGAGCGGCGTATCTTGGCATAGATGCTCTTGTTGAGCAACGGAATGGCCAACAGGCGGCGCATCGACGGGGTGGAGATTTTGGGGAGAATCTGCTTGCGGTAGATCTTTTCGAGTATCAGCGGCACGGTGATCACTGTGGCGGGCTTGACCTCTTTAAGCGCCTTGACAAGCAGCTTGGGGGTGGGCGTTTTGTCAAACACTACCACATGGGTGCCCTGGGCAAGCGGCACGAGCATGTTGAAGGCACACCCGTAGGCGTGAGCCAGCGGGAGGAACGACAGGCTGCGCGAGCCGCGATAGTAGAGCTGAGCCCTGATGCCAAACACCACGTTGCCGCAAAGATTGTTGAGCGTGAGCATAACGCCCTTCGAGAAGCCGGTGGTGCCCGAAGTGTAGTTGATCTCCGCAACGCTGTCGGCGGGGAGGTCGGGATATTTCACATGTGAGGAGCTGAAGCCGTGGGGATAGCGGCGCGCAAAGGTCTTGTGGAGATTGGCGAGGGCGCGGGTGGCTTTCTGAGAGAATTTAGGGTGTTCGTCGAGCACCTCGTTGCCGTCGGTCGAAATCACCGCCTTGAGCTTCGAGAAGTTGTCGAAATCAAGCTGCTCATGAATGTGGCGCCCTACGAAGAGCAACATCGAGTCGCTGTGGTTGATGATGTGGGTGGCGTCGGAGGAATTAAATTCCGACAACACCGGCACTATGATGGCGCCATAGGTGATGGTGGCCATGTAGATGATCACCCACTCGGCCGAAGACCTGTCCATGAGGGCTATCTTGTCGCCGCGCTTCACTCCACATTCCTCAAAGAAGATGTGAAGCATCGCAATTCTGCGCGACAGGTCGGCATAGGTGAGCACATGAGGCGAGGCGTAGTTTGACACCGCGGGGAGCTCCCAGTTTTCGCGAAACTGGGTGGCATATATATCGAGGAGGTTTTCGCTTAACATATCAATGCAGGGAGGAGGGTTAGGAGGATTGATAATATTTGTAAGGATGCAAATATAATCAATTTCCCGGAAATACCCCCTTGATGAGCGCAAATTCCCGACAATATCCTGAAAAATTCCGCTTTTTCAGCCGCGGGGCTGACACCGCTTATTTATCTTCCTTCTCGCCTGCGGCAAGGAGAGTGTCGGCCAGATTGAGTGTGGCGTCTTCAAGCAGGTCAAGCACCAGCTCAAACCCCTCCGAGCCCTCATAATATGGGTCGGGCACATGGTCATAGCGGGTGGCGAGGGTGAAAAACTCTGCCATCGGCATCACTTTTGCCTCAGCCTCGAGCGTGGGAGCCATTCTGAGCAGGTTGCGGCAATTAGATGAGTCCATGCCTATTATCAGGTCGAAGTCCTCAAAGTCGCTCGGGCGAACCTGACGGCACCGGTGGGTGAGATTATAGTCACGGCGGCGTGCGTGGGCTCTCATGCGCGGGTCGGGAAGTTCGCCTTCATGATAGCGGCCTGTGCCTGCCGAGTCGATCAGAAACCGCGACGACAGTCCCCGCTCATCAACGAGTTTCTGCATTATCCCCTCGGCGGCCGGAGAGCGGCAGATATTTCCGAGACATACAAAAAGTATCTTCATCACAGGCTTTTGGCCTATGGGGGCGAGTTTGTCAAGATGCCGTTCTATAATCATTGTTTATCGGATTATTGGTGTAAAAATTATTTATTGCGGCACAGCTGCCAGAAGGCCACGGCCGAAGCTGCGGCCACATTGAGCGAGTCAACATTATGGTGCATCGGAATGCGCGCCACATAGTCACACTCTGTGATTGTGGAATGAGCAAGGCCGTCACCCTCGGTGCCTAATATTATGGCCAGCTTAGGCTCAGCGTTGAGGGCCTGATCGTCGATATTCACCGAGTCGAGGGTAAGCGCCATCGCCACGGTCTTGAAACCGAGGTTGCGGAGGGAGCTTAGCGGCTCATTGATAAAGGTCCAGGGCACGAGAAACACCGAGCCCATCGACACCCTCACAGCCCTGCGGTTGAGCGGGTCGCAGCTCGATGGGGTGAGGAGCACCGCGTCAATGCCTAATGCAGCAGCCGAACGGAATATCGCTCCGATGTTGGTGGTATCGCTCACCGAGTCGATCACGGCAATACGCTTGGCCTCCCTGACAATATCCTCAACCTTCGGCAAAGGTTTGCGCTTCATTGCGCAGAGCACTCCCCGAGTAAGCTTGTAACCGGTAATTTCGGTGAGTAGCTCGCGGCTCCCCGCATAGAGCGGCATCGAGTCTGGGCAGCGGGAGATGATCGCCGCGGCGTCGCCTGTGATATGTCTCTGCTCACACATCATCGCCACCGGCTCATAGCCCTTATCAAGCGCCACGGCTATCACCTTGGGGCTTTCGGCTATGAAAATGCCCCTTGAAGGGTCTATACGGTTGCGCAGCTGATGTTCGGTGAGCGACACAAACGGCTCTACACCGGGATGGTTGATCGAAGTGATGTTGATGATTTCGGCCATCGTAAGATTATGATTCAGAGGGCTAAACAACGGTTATCTTACACGCTCGTAACGCCGGTAGAGAATCAGCAGCAATGTGCAGCCGACCAGCGCGATTGGTATGCCGGCGAGAGTGGGCGACAGCAGGCTGCCTGTCGAGGCGATTAGGCTGCCGCCGATTTTTGCGGCTATGGCGTTGCCGGCGTTATAAGCTATCTGGATTGAAGCGCCGCCAAGCATTTCGCCGCCCTTCGAGTAACCCACGATTGAGGACTGCAGCGGGCCTCCCGAGCCAAAAAGAGCGGCGGTGCCGAGCATCATGAGCGGCAAGGCAGTCACCATGTGTGAGGCGCCGAAATAGAAGAGCAGCAACACTATCGCTCCCCCGCCCATCACGGCAGCCGAAACAGCCGCAGGCTTGAATCTTACCGACAGTTTGCCGGCAAGGAGATTGCCGCAGAACATGCCGAGGCCTGCGAGAACCATTATCAGCGGCATGGCCGAGATGGTAAACCCTGTGACCTTGAGCATCACCGGCTCGATGTAGCTATACCAGCAGTAAAAGCCTATCTGGCCGAAGATCACGCCGCCGAATATGAGCCACGGCGGAAGAGTGCGAAGAAATTTAAACTGCCCTTTGAAACCCATGTCAGGCAGCTTGTCGACTTTCGGCACCCAATATCTCAGGGCGATAACCGTCAGCAAGCCAAACACACTCACGGTGAGGAATGCTACCCTCCACGAGAAATATTCGGTGATGAATGTTGCCAGCGGCACACCGCCCAGGGTGGCGATGGTCATGCCGGTGATCATGAGCGAGACGGCAAGGGCTGACTTTTCGGGCGGAGCAAGCTTGCGGGCCACAATCGCGCCGACGCCGAAATATGCTCCGTGGGGCAGGCCGGCAATAAATCGCGCGGCGAAGAGCCACCAGAATCCCGGCGCGAAGGCGCAGCAAAGATTACCCACACAGATTATCGCGGCAAGGATGATCGTAAGCAGGCGAAGGTCCATTCGTCGCGCCACAAGCAGTGCGGGGGCTCCGACACAAACACCTATGGCATAGGCCGAAATCAGGTGTCCGCCCTCCGATACCGACACTCCGAAATAGGAGGAGATGGGCTCAAGTATTCCCATCATTATAAATTCGGTGATGCCAAGGGCGAATGTGCCTAAGCCAAGGGCAAAGAGTCCTTTCTTATTCATAACGAGTTGAAGATCAGTCACCCATGGTGCGGAGCAGCTCGTCGTTGTCGCGGGTGCGCTCCATGCGGTCCTTGAT
>CAYLMR010000062.1:0-14169 GCA_964384885.1 uncultured Bacteroides sp. | reverse complement strand
CTAACTCATTTATTTTCAACGGCATAAATTAAATTTTAACGAAGTATTGTTTATGAAATATAGGAAAATAAGCTCAAAAATTTTACTCCTGATAATTGCCATTCTCTTTTCCAATTTTAAAGTTGAAGCACAGAATGATAATTGTTATCGGAGCGTCTATGCAGACTTTTTTAATAGTACAAATATATTGAGCCTGAATTTTGATACTCGCTTTCCCAAGAGCTCAGTATTCGGGTGGAGGGTAGGTGTAGGTTATTCTTGTAGCAGTTTTTCTAGTGGCGGTAGAAACCATTATGGTCCGGGTATAAGTCTTCCTCTTGGAGTAAATGCACTTTTTGGTGGAAATAAAAACAAATTCGAGGTTGGAATCGGTGTTACGCCGGGAATATACTCATATCAATATCAAATGGAGGTTTGTGGATATGATGAAAATGGTAATTTTTATAGTGGATATGAAACCTGCGGGCCTCAATCATGGCGAGCCGGATGTGCGATAAGCATTGATTTGGGGTATAGATTGCAGCGACCAAAAGGATTCTTTTTCCGAACAGGATTATCTCCATGCTTAGATATTAATTCTCAGAAAGTTAGTTTTCATATACTGAGTTTATTGCCTTATCTAAGTTTTGGATACTCTTTTAGGTGAATGGTTAGGGGTGGAGGGTCATGAGGGTGAGGCCGTCGCGGAGGGGGAGGATGACGGTGGAGAGGCGGGGGTGGCGGGCCACATAGTCGTTGAAGTCGAGGATGGCTTTGGTCTGGGCATCCTTGGCGGCGTCGGGGTGAGCCACTTTGCCACCCCAGAGGGTGTTGTCGGCTATTATGAGGGCGTCGGGGATGAGCAGCGGCATGAGCATGTCGAGATACTGGCGGTAGAGGCGCTTGTCGGCGTCGATATAAACCATATCCCATTCCCCGCCGAGAGTGGGGATGAGCTGAATCGCGTCGCCGATGTGGAGGTTGATTTTGCTGCCGAGGGGTGTCGAGGCGAAAAGGTTGGTGAGTTCGTCGGTGAGTTCGTCGTCGATCTCAACGGTGTGGAGCACCGCTCCGTCGCTCAGCCCCTCGGCTATAGAGAGGGCTGAGTAACCGGTAAAGGTGCCGAGTTCGAGAACCCTCCGCGGGTTTTTGATGGCGGTGAGGGTCTTGAGTATTCGCCCCTGCAGATGGCCCGAGCACATGCGCGGATAGAGGTGGTTGAGCCATGTGGAGCGATAGATGTTGTTGAGCAGCTGAGGCTCGGCTTCGATGTGATCGAGAATATAGGAATAGATAGGATCGTTTTCGCCGGTCATGATGGGAGAAGTCAGAGCAAAGTGCCGTTGTCGCGGTAGGCAATTGTGGCGTTGATAATAGAGTGCATCCACTCCACACACTCGCGGGGGTAGTTGCCCTGGGCGGTCTCTCCGCAAAGAAGCAGGGTGTCGGCGCCTTGCATCACCGCCGAGGCGATGTCGCCCGCTTCGGCGCGGGTGGGAGTCGGCTCGGTGAACATCGACTGGAGGAACTGGGTGGCCACGATGACCGGTTTGGAGGCTTTGCGACAGCGTTTTATAACCTCCATCTCAATGGCGGGAACATGGTCGATGCCAACCTCGGCGCCGAGGTCGCCGCGGGCGCAGAGCAATCCGTCGGAGGCTTGGAGAATCTCGTCGAGATTGACCACCGCAGGCCTGCATTCTATCTTTGAGATGAGCGAGATGGGAGTGCCCTCAATGAGCTTTCTCACTGCCAGAATATCATCTTTCGACCTCACGAATGAATGGGCGATGATGTCGATGCCGGCCTCAATGCTTGCCTCGATGCAGATTTTGTCGCGATAGGTCACTGCGGGGAGAGCGCTTATCTCCACGTCGCGGAAGTTGACGGTCTTGCGCGAGCCGAGCACACCTGCTTTGGTGACGCGCGCGAGCAGCTTGTCGGAGAGCGATTTTTCGACCGTCAGCTCTATCTCGCCGTCGTCGATAAACACTGCCGTGCCTTCGGGCACCGACGAGCCAAGCATTGCAGCGTTGAGACATATCACCGACTCATCGGTGAGCCGGTCGGGCGAGCTGACAATCTCAACCAGATTGCCCGCCCCAAGGTTGAAGGGGCGGTTGTCGGTTGTGGCAGTGGTGCGGAGCTCGGCACCTTTGGTGTCCATCAGAATGGCTATGTCGGGGCTAACGGAGCGCACCACCGACACCATCTTCTTGATAATTTCGGGGGTGACGTGAGCCGAGTTGATTCTCACCCCTCTCATGCCGGCGCGATAGAGCGAGGCTACAAATTCGGGCGTGCAGCGGTTGTCGGCCAATGTGGCCATGACATTGGTTAAGGGGAGGCGGGTCATTTGAGAAGGGCCTCCACTCCCAGACGATAGCTGTCGAGGCCGAAGCCGGCAATAATGCCGCGACACACCGGAGTGATGAGACTGCGGTGGCGGATCTCCTCGCGTGAACTGATGTTGGAGATATGCACCTCTACCACCGGGCGCTCAATCGAGGAAATGGCGTCGGCAATGGCGAGCGAAGTGTGGGTATAGGCGCCGGCGTTGAGCACGATGCCGAGGCAATCAGGGTCGAAGCCCACGGCATGGAGCTTGTCGATAATCTCACCTTCGTGGTTTGACTGCCAATAATCTATAGTGACTTTGCCGTCATATCGGTTGCGGATCGAGGAGAGGCAGCTTTCCATTGTGTCGGAGCCGTAGATGTCGGGTTGGCGCTTACCTAAAAGATTGAGGTTGGGGCCGTTGAGAATGAGTATATACATTTTGGGAGGGTCAGATTACTAAGTCGATGGAGAGATTGCAGAGCCAAACTACGAAGAGCAGAATCCACGCCACGGTGCGGTTGTCGCGCGAGTAGAATATCCAAGCGAGGATGGCGCCGAGCACACAGATAACCGGGTAGAGCCACAACAGCACTGTGGCTTCGCTCACCGAGCGAGAAATCAAAGCGGGCAAGCGGAGAGCGGGGAGTGCCGAAAGGACGGCGAGGAGGGTAAACCACCACGGGACGGGTATTTTGGGCTGAGGGTCAGACATTCTGGTTAGATAGGTATTATTGATTTTCACGCATTGCGGCCACCGTGAGCCTGATGCCTTCGGGGAGACTCACGCGGGGTGAGAAGCCGAAGTCGTTGACCGCCGGGGTGATGTCACAATTCCAGTTGCGCTGTTTCATTATTTTATATTTGTCGCTGTTTAGGGTGGAGGGCTTCATTGTGAGCACGCCGATTTTTTCGGCAACCACCGACACCACTTTCGTGAGCCAGAGCGGTATTCTCACCGGCACGACAAACTTCATGCCGAGAGCCTGAGTGACAATCTTGCGAAACTCCTTCTGGGTGTAGGCCTTAGGCTCGGAGATGATATATTTTTTGCGGCATGTGGCGGGCGATTGAAGCGCCTCAAACACCGCGCGCGCAAGGTCTTCGACATAGATAAATGTGAGGAGCTGCTTGCGGAAACCCACTCCGAAATCCACATGGCGCGCAATGGCTTTGATCATCATGAGGTAGTCCTGCTCGTGAGGACCGTAGATGCCTGTGGGGCGGAAGATTGTCCAGCAGAGGTCGGTGTTGGTGTCGAGCAGGGTCTCGGCTTTGATTTTCGACAGGCCGTAGCGGGTGTCGGGATTGGGAATCATCCTGTCGGTGAGGGGAGTATAGCCCTTCTCATCCCCTTTGCCGAGCGCCGAGAGGGAGCTGATATAGAGAAAGCGCTCCGGCTTTTTGGTCGAGAGGGTGAGGGCTTCGAGAAAGTTGCGCAGATAGCCGTAGTTAATGCGGTTGAAATCAGCGAAGTTGGTGCATTTTGTCGCTCCGAGATTGTAGACAATCCAATCCCAGGTCTCATCGCCGGGCATTGCCTCGCTGAGATCTTTGGCTATAGCTTCGGCATTGTCATAGTCACTGAATTCCACAAATTTCAACCTCGGGTCGGAGAGGTAGCGCCGTGAAGTCGACGGCCTCACTCCGGCCCAAACTTCATGGCCGAGCCTGAGCGCTTCTTCAGCAAGGAAACCTCCGACAAACCCGCCGGCTCCTACTATCAATACTTTCATTCCGGTAAAGGGGGTGTTAGAATTTTGATTGTTTTGCCACAAGGCGCAACGATGAGCAAAGTTACATATTTTTCGCGACAACACCTCCCCCTCCCCACCCATAAAAATCAAAAATGTCTTGTTTTTGCAGGTAAAAACAAGACATTTTTTGCGGGAGGGAGGGGATTTTTTTTCTGTGAGGGGTTTGACGCAGGTGGTATAGGGATAAATAAAAAGGGCTTCTTTGCGCCCGAGGTGCGCTAAAGAAACCCTTTTTAGGTCGGAATGATTATCCGAGCGTGTCTATCATCTTATATCGGTAAGAAAGTTACTTAGTTCCGGGGAGCGCCGGGACGCTGGTTTTTGCGCTGGCCCTGTTTGCCATTCCGGTCGGGACGCTGACCGGGCTTCATGCCGTTTTTGGGGTCGGGAGTCTGAGGCATGGCGTTGACAAAGTTGTTTTCAAGGAACTGAACGTACTGTTCGGGAGTGAGAATTTCCTTAACTTTGGCAAGATAGGTTTTGCGGGCGTCGAGACGTTTCTCAACCATGGCGCGGCGCATCGAGTCGGCCTGTTCGCGAGAGAATTTGCGCTTACGGTCGGGAGCCTGGGTTTTCTCACCCTCTTTCTTCTCCTTGCCGGGGCCGAAGGGGCAGATTTCGCTGAGCTGTTTCTGCTGGGCGTCGGTGAGGTTGAGGCCTTCAAAAGGATTGCGGCCGGGAGCCTGGCACTCTTTTTTGTCACACTCTTTTTTATCTTTTTTCGAGTCAGCTGCGGGGTTGGCAAAGGTGGCTGAGATACCGAGAGAGATGCATGCGATTGCAAGAATAAATTTTTTCATTGTAATAAGGTATGTAAAAGTTTTTATTAATAATTTCGTTGATTAGTGATGCGTTCGGTTTAGAACTTGTTTTCTGCCGAACACATCAATATGACTCTAAAAGCCGGCAAGGGTTTAATGCCGGTTGAAACTTTTACATATTTTAACTCTTATTCAGTCGAGCATCAGCGAGATATGGGGGCGCACCGAGGGAAAGCCGATTATGTTGCCCATCTCGGGCGACGAGAACATTATATCAGCCAATACCGACACGTCGACATCAAAATCAAGGTGAGCGCGGGTGGCATAGGCCGAGATGTCGAGTTCGCCGTCAGAGATGCGATAGGTGGCGTTGTTGTGGGGAATAAGCGGGTCGCTCACCCTGATTGTGGACTTGAGCGAGGGGTGGGCCGCCGCCACGGTCGAAAGGGCAACGGCTACGTCGGTGAGTCGGCACATGCCGCGCGGGGTGATGAAGTGGGGGTGAAGACCCACGGGCGCGAGAAGTTTGAATGACTTGTCGGGCCAGTGATAGCGAAGCTCTCTGAGGGCCGCGCGCCCGGAGGAAACATCGGTCGAAAGGAGTTCCTTGACGGTGACGGGAGCGGTGGTGTCGTCGGGGTTGGACTCGGCCCACGCCATCGCCACCACTTCGCCCGAGGAGCGTCTAACCGCCACATATTTACCGCCGGGAGAAAGGGATATGTCGTCGAGGGTGTTGAGAAAGTCGCGCGAGGAATGGAGAATGGTGCAGGGACGTATTTTCTCCAGGCGGATGAAAGCCTCAGAGACCGCAGGGTCGAAGATATTTTCAACCGGCTCATAACCCTCCTCCCACGGGCCGAACTGATGGGCCGAGGTGAAGCGCTGGGCGTCGGTATAAAACACCGTTGAAAACCCGAAGCGGTTGTAGTAGGGATAGAGCCAGTCGTAGGCGGGAATGAGCTCGGCCATCATGTAGCCGCGCGAGGCACAGGTGCGCAGAGCGTCGATCATGAGTTTTGACATGAGCCCTTTGCCACGCTGATTGCGGCGCGTGTTGGCTCCGCAGATATATCCGGTGGGGAGGATAGCGCCATGAAACATAAAGGAATAGGGCTGCAGCAGAAGATAGCTCACTATATGGCCGTTCTGCTCGGCCGAAATGAGGTCGGAGTCATTATATACTCTGCTGAAAAACATGTCGACATATTCGGGTGAGTCGCCGAATGAGTCGGCCCATAATCGTTTTAGTTCATCTTTCTGATTCATGGCGTGGGGGAGTGGTTGTTTTATTTAACAACAATTCGGGAGCGGTCTCGGTTTTGAGACTGCTCCCGAAAAGATTTCTGTGCCGCTGAGGTCAGCGATTAAGACTGATGGGCGGGGCGGAGGAGATCGTTGACGGTCTTGACAGGGTTGAAGGTCGAGGCGGGCACTTCAACAAAGGCGGTGTTCCAGTCGCTCATGGCACCGTTCCAGAGGCCGGGAAGCTCAAGGGCCTTGAGCTCCTTGCCGTGGCTTGATTTCGATGAGATAAATCCGGTGGCCTGATCTACAAATTTCAGGAGATCGAAAGGCTTGCCGTGGGTGTCGCGGAGATAGCAAACCAGGTCAACGGGGTTGAAATGGGTGGCTGATTTGAGCATTTCGGCATATTCATTATTGTTGGGGTCGATCTGATGGCTTTCGAGAATCTGGGGTGAGGAAGAGCCGTCGGCATTATAGGCAATAAACGGGCCGCCGCCGGGTTCGCCTTCGTTGCGTACCATGCCGCACACTCTCAGAGGACGGTCGAGCTTGGCGTCGAGCAACACGGCGAGCGAATGGTCGTCGAGCTGATCGGTGTCGGAGGGGAGACGGGTGGCGAGCACCTTTTTGAGGAAGTCGCGAATCTCAACGAGCTTCTCGCGGTCGTAAGCTCCGGTGGCTATCGAGCGGCGATAAGCTGCTATCTTGTCGTGGATTTCCATCATATAGCCGGCAAGGACGGTTTTATAGCGGATGGTCGACTCCCTGCGGCTGTCGGGCACCACATTGTCGATGTTTTTGATAAACACCACTGTCGAATCTATGTCGTTGAGGTTGGCGATGAGGGCGCCGTGGCCACCGGGACGGAACAGCAGTTTGCCGTTCTCAATAAAAGGTGTGTTGTCGGGGTTGGCGGCGATGGTGTCGGTCGAGGGTTTCTGTTCGGAGAGCGAGATGTCAAATTTCACTCCTGTTTTTTTCTCCATTGCGGGCACAACCTCCTTGATTTTCTTGAGGAAGAGGTCGCGGTGGTTTGACGAAACGGTGAAGTGGAGATGAACGGTGCCGGTCGAATCGGCTGCTGTCTGAGCGCCCTCCATCAGATGCTCTTCGAGGGGAGTGCGTGAGTCTTCGCCCTCATAGCTGTGGAATTTCAGCAGACCCTTGGGGAGTCCGCCGTAGTTGAGACCTTCGGGCAGGATGATTGCGGCTATAACCTCTTTTTGTTTGCCTTGGCCGAGCAGGGTCTTGGCATCGGCGCCATGAAGTTTCACACACACTTCGTTGAGATCTTTGAGGAAGGGGAGCTTGTCGAGGTTTTCAAGCAGTTTGGCAACGGGGCTACCGGGAGCGGCAACGGCGTCGGGACCGTCGACAAACTCAAAAAGAGCTTTAAACATGCGGGAAGCCGCGCCCGAAGCGGGCACGAATTTCATCACCTCGCCACCCTGGGCGAGATATTGCTGCCAGCGCTCAATGGCGGCCTGCTCCTCAACGGGGGTGAGAGTGGCGATGCCGTTTTTTTCGGTGGCGGCGCAGTCGATTTTCAGATAAGGAAAACCGGTGCGGAAACGCTCAAGCTGTTCTTCCACCATTTGGGGAGTGATGCCTTTTTCCTGAATTTGTTGGAGATCGTTTTCGGTCATGGTTATGTAGATTTTGGTTATAATATTCACATAGGTTGCAAAGCTATGAAAAAATCTCCTCATTGGCAAATCAAAATACCGGAGTTAAGCGCCAACCTTCAAATTTTGATATTATAAGAGCTTGTAATAACAGAAGTTATAAAAAATGCGGAGCCGACACAATGTCAGCTCCGTCACCATCTGTATCCCCGTGGGGAGTCGAACCCCAATCGTTGGAACCGGAATCCAATATTCTATCCATTGAACTACGGAGACAAAATAATTCTTTCGCAAAGGTAGAGTTTTTTTTTGAATTACCCAAATGATATAAGGCCTTATAGGGCCTAAAAGGCTTATAAGACCTATAAAAATGAGCATAATGAGTGGGGAATCGGAAGAATTAGGTTGAAAAATTTGTCGCACACCAAAAAATTTTACTATATTTGGCGATTATTGGCAATGGTATGTCGCCTTGGCGATGCCTGAAGCCTGTGCTTATTTTAACCCTCAAACTATTTCATGTTATGGAATCGAACGAACTTCCCAAGACTCCTGATGAAGTCGTAGTGGACCCTAATGTTAACCCTGAAACAAGCCCCGAACCCGCAACTGACTCTGTCTCAGCGGAATCTGAAACCAACCCCGAACCCGCACCCGAAGCTCAGGCCGAGGCTCAAGACACTGTGCCCACCTCAGACGAGGCGGCCGAACCGCAGCCCCAGAAAATGCCCGAAACAAAGGCTGAATTGCTGGTAAGGCTCAAAGCTCTTTCCGAGCAGCCCGCCGAGGAGATCAGCTCGGACATGGTGACACGCCTCAAATTGCATTATTATCAGCTGAGAAACGATGAATTGTCGATTGTGCGCGACAAATTTATTGCCGACGGCAATGGCCCGGAGACTTTCAATCCCGGCATCGACCCCGACGAGGATGAGTTTAAACAGCTGCTCGCTATAATTAAGGAGCATAAGGCCGAGCTCCGCGCCTCACAGGAGGCTGCAAGAGAGGCCAACCTCGCCCGCAAGCAGATGATTATCGACGAGCTTGTGAAGATGGCTTCAGACACCGACAAGGTGAATGTGCATTACTCACGCGCCAAGGAGCTTCAGGCCGAGTTTAAGACTATCGGCGAAGTGCCCGCGCCCAAAGCCGCCGACATCTGGAAATCATATCAGGACGCCGTGGAGCTGTTCTACGACCAGTGGAAGGTCAATAAGGAGCTCCGCGACTATGACTTCAAGAAAAATCTCGAGCAGAAACAGCAGCTTGTGGCCGAGGCAAAACAGCTTGCCGAGGATAAGGACCCCGTGGCCGCTTTCAAGCGCCTGCAGGACCTCCATGACAAATGGCGCGAGATAGGCCCCGTGGCCAAAGAGCTGCGCACCGATCTCTGGAATGAATTTCGCGACGCCTCGGCTATTGTCAACAAGCGCTATCAGGCTTATTTTGAGGAGCGCAAGGCCAAGGAACAGGAAAACGAAGCCGGCAAGACCGCTCTTTGTGAGAGAGTAGAGGCTCTGGATTTCTCAGCTCTGTCGTCTTATGCCGCCTGGGAGGCCATGACCAAGACCATCATTGCCGCTCAGGAGGAGTGGAAGCAGTTTGGATTTGCCTCGCGCAAGACCAACACCGCTCTGTTTGCAAGATTCCGCGCCGTGTGTGACGCATTCTTCGCTGCCAAAGCTGCCTTCTATAAGAAAATCAAGGATGAGCTGGCCGAAAACCTCCGTCTCAAGACCGCTCTTTGCGAAAAGGCTGAGGAACTCAAGGAATCTACCGAATGGAAGAAAACCACCGACGCCCTCGTTGAGCTGCAGAAAGAGTGGAAGACCATCGGCCCTGTGACCAAGAAACACAGCGACGCAGTGTGGCGCAGATTCCTTGCAGCCTGCGACTACTTCTTTGACAAGAAGAAGAAAGTCACCTCAGGCACCCGCCGCACCGAGCAGGCCAACCTCAAGGCCAAGCAGGAAATCATCAAGGCCCTCACCGAGCTCAACGCCGAAGATTCGGCCACTCCCCGCGCCGAGGCTATCTCGGCTGTGAAGGAACTCCGCACCCAATGGCAGTCGATCGGCTTCGTGCCCTTCAAGGAAAAGGAGCGCATTCAGGAAACCTACCGCAACCTGCTCGGCGAACTGTTTATGAAGCTCGACATTCACGAAAACCGCGCCCGCATGGAGCGCTTTGAGAGCAACATCGAGTCGCTCGAAGCCGGCGATTCACGTCTGGTGAGAGAGCGTGAGCGTCTGGCCCGTCAGCTTGAGCAGCGCCGTCAGGAGCTCAACACCTATGAAAACAATCTCGGTTTCCTCAGCTCGAAGTCAAAGAGCGGCGATCTGATGGTGAAGGAGCTTGAGCGCAAGACCCAGCGCATCAAGGACGACATCAAGGCCCTCGAGGAAAAAATCAAACTGATCGACCGCAAAGGTTAAAAGAGGGTGGAAAGCCAGACTTTCCTCCTGAAATACTACGGCTTTGACCGGCGGGGAAACACCAACCGTTTCCCCGCCGGAACAAACGCCTCCTCCAATCTATATCACATAAAATGACCGGTATTAATCAACGAGGCCGATACGGAAGATATATTCATTATATCTTTACTGCAGTTGATTTCCTGATTATCAATCTTGCATTTGTAACGGTTTGGCATTTCCCCACCCTGCTCCACACCCAGGGAGGGCGCACCGCCTGGCTGCTTGTCAACCTGGTGTATCTTCCCGTGGCCTATTGGATGTCGACCACTCATAAGATCCGCTCGATTCAGATGGATCATGTGGCCGCCAATTCGCTCAGGGCGGTGGTGTCGCATGCCGTATTATTTATTGCGTCGCTTTATATTATAGGTATAGATTTCTATTGGACTCTCTTTGCCGAGTTCTATTGCATCTGTTTTGTTGCCCTGCCGCTGTGGTGGTTATTGAGCCGTATCATTCTCAAAACCTACCGTCGCCGCGGCAAGAATTTCAGCCGCGTGGTGATAGTGGGCACCAACACCACGGCGCGAAGACTTCAGGACGAGTTTCGCTCGGATAACGGATTCGGTTATAAATTCATGGGATTTTTCGACGATGAATGTTCCGGATATGTCGACCCCGAGCTCTATCGCGGCGACCTCTCCCGACTGGAGGATTATGTCAGGGAAGCTCAGGTCGACGAGATATTCTATACCCTTTCGGGCGAAAACGAGGAGGCGCTCCAGAGGGTTATCAAGATTGCCGACGACAATATGGCGAGGTTTTATTATGTGCCCCGCCTCACCCGATTCATAACCCGCGGCTTCACCCTCACGGCGCTCGGCCCGATGCCGGTGCTCGCCTCAAAGGAAAATCCTCTGAAGCGGCGCGCCAACCGTGTGCTTAAGCGCACCTTTGACATTGTGGTCAGCTCGGTGGCACTTATCATGTCGCCGCTGGTGTTGATACCTGTGGGTATAGCCATCAAGATCAGTTCGCCGGGACCGGTGTTTTTCCGTCAGAAACGCACCGGTTATCGCGGCCGCGACTTTGAGTGCCTCAAATTCCGCACCATGAAGGTCAACGCCACGGCCGACACGGCCCAGGCCACCAAGGATGACCCCCGCAAGACCCGCCTGGGTAATATTCTCCGCCACACTTCGATCGACGAGCTGCCACAGTTCTGGAATGTGTTTAAGGGCGACATGTCGGTAATCGGTCCCCGCCCCCACATGCTGCGCCACACCGAGCAATATTCGCGTCTCATCGACCAATATATGATGCGCCACACTGTTAAGCCGGGCATCACCGGCTGGGCTCAGGTAAACGGCTATCGCGGCGAGACCCGCGAGCTGTGGCAGATGGAGAAAAGAGTGGAATTTGACATGTGGTATATCGAACACTGGAGCCTGCTGCTCGATATGAAGATCATGTTCCGCACGGTCTATAACGCTATCGTGGGCGAGAAAAACGCCTTCTGATGATGATTGACGGCAACGACTCCCTGCAATCGCGGGCGCAGATGTTTCTGAGGAGGTTTTATGGCTACACCTCCTTCCGCCCTATGCAGCTCGACGTGATAACATCGGTGATGTCGGGCAGAGACACCATTGTGCTCATGCCAACCGGCGGCGGTAAATCAATCACTTTTCAGATACCTGCGCTGATGAGCGAGGGGTGTGCCATAGTGGTTACGCCTCTCATCTCGCTGATGGCCGACCAGGTAGCCGCGCTGCGGGCCAACGGCATCCCCGCCGCTACTATCAATTCCACCGTGCCCGAGGCTGAAAACCGTGCCACTCTCGATGCACTCTATCAGGGCAAGGTGAAACTACTCTATATCTCGCCCGAAAGACTGTTGGTGGAGATGGGGCGATGGTCGAAGGATGTGAAACTCAGCTTTATCGCTATCGACGAAGCACATTGCATTTCGCGCTGGGGTCACGATTTCCGGCCCGACTACACCCGTCTCGGCGCCCTCAAGCAGCAGTGGCCCTCCATACCGATAATGGCGCTCACCGCCACGGCCGACAAGCTCACCCGTGAGGATATAGCCGTGCAGCTCTCACTCAGCGACCCCGCCCTGTTTGTCAGCTCATTCGACCGCCCCAATCTGTCGCTCAACGTCATGCCCAACCCCGGGCTCAAAGGGCGCATCAGGGTCATCAGCCGGCTGATAGAGGCTCATCCTTATGATTCGGGGATCGTCTACACCCTCACCCGCAAGAGCGCCGAGTCGATCAACGAGGAGCTGCTTAAAAAAGGATTTCGTTCGGCTGTCTATCATGCCGGACTTTCAGCCGACACACGCATGAAGGCGCAGCGGCTTTTTCGGGAGGGAAAGCTTCAGGTGATTTGCGCCACAGTGGCTTTCGGCATGGGCATCGACAAATCTAACATCCGTTGGATAGTTCACAACAACATGCCCCCCAATATCGAATCCTATTATCAGGAAATAGGACGCGCGGGGCGTGACGGACTTCCCGCCGAGACAATCATGTTTCATTCGGTGAGCGACATCATCACCATTGAAAATTTCATAAGCGAGTCGGGACAGCAGGAAATCAACCGCGAGAAGCTCAACCGCATGAAGGAATATGTCGACTCGCCGGTGTGCCGCCGCAGGGTGTTGCTCAGCTATTTCAATGAGCCCTCTCCTCACGATTGCGGCAACTGTGACGTGTGTCTAAATCCTCCCGCCAAAATCAATGCCCTCATACCGGTCAAGAAGGCCCTCTCGGCCATAATCCGCAGCGGCGCCTCGGTGGGCGCCAACATGCTCGTCGACGTGTTGAGGGGCTCGGCCAAGGCCGACATTATTTCACGCGGACTCCACCATATCAAAACCTATGGCGCCGGCCGCGACCTGCCCTACAACTACTGGCAGTCGATAATCCTCCAGATGATTCAGACCGGCATTGTCGAGATAGCCTACAACAACGGCAACCGTCTCATGGTGACCCCCTACGGCATGTCGCTCCTCAACTCCGAGGAGCCGCTCATGCTTGCCGACCCGGCGATGCTCTATAAGCCGGGAGCGCGTCAGCATGTTGTGCGTCAGCAGCCCACCCTGCTCGACCGCCTCAAGGAGCTGCGCATGGAGCTGGCGGTAAAATCGGGCTGGCCGCCTGAATATGTGGCCAGCGACCCCTCGCTCGAAGCCATTGCCGAGGCCAAGCCGCGTTCGCTTGATCAGTTTGCCGCCATCGAGGGCATTAACGACATCCGCGCCGTGATGTTCTGGCGACCTTTCGTTAAGCTTATCTATAAGGAGCTTTCCTTGCCCGACGCCGCTCTCAAAGCCCACAAGTCTATCCACGACACCCTGTTTCTGCTCAACAGGCAGTATCCTGTGGCCGACATTGCCAAAATCCGCTCCATCAAGCAGACCACCGTCTACTCCCACATTGCCGAGCTGGTCTACGACAAGAGCTTCACCGACTACGGGCGGGTCATCACCAGGCAGCAGATTGAGGAATTTGCGGCGCTTCGAGCCTCTCATCCTCAGGAGGCCTATGAGATTTTTGACAAGCGTTATGGCGACGGTCTCCATAGTGTGGCCCTCGCCATCATCAACAGCCGCTTGTGAGCTGTTTTGGCTAATCGTTTATCGATTAAGCTTATAGCTGAGGAGGCGAAAAATTGCCTCAAGAAAAATTAAAAAATTTTGTAAAAAAGTTGCCGAAAAATTTGCACACAATCCAAAAAGTGTCTACCTTTGCATCGCATTTGAGACAGAGCGGTAGTCAAGCCGCAAAGATGTTGAAAATGTAGCCCTCAAATCGGGGTGTAGCTCAGCCAGGTTAGAGTACGCGTCTGGGGGGCGTGTGGTCGGAAGTTCGAATCTTCTCACCCCGACATAAAAGAGTTGTGGTCATCGACCGCAACTCTTTTTGCATTCTCCCCCCCCACCTCCGACAAACCCCTTCCCCGCCTCCGCAAAAAAATTATGGGTCAATGTGAAAAGATGGTTGAAATGTTAAAAAACTACCGGAGTGTAAAAAAT
>CAYLMR010000061.1:0-14429 GCA_964384885.1 uncultured Bacteroides sp. | reverse complement strand
GCAGCTTCTTTTTTGAAAAAATTTGAACCACGGAGGGAGATTTTTGAGGTTTTTGAAAACCGGGGGAGGGTGTTGGTGGTTATTAGGTTATATCATCTCCTCCTCACGTTTTAATTCTATTTACCTTTATTTTCAGCTCTTCACATGAAAAAAACACGCTTATCGGCCCTCCTCGCCGGCATGGCAATAGCCGGAACATGCTCATTGGGTGTCAATGCCCAGACCGACTTCACTACCGACCTTGTCGAAGCCCAGAGAGACTCACTTATTAAAAGTCACCGCATCATCATCATACCCGGCAATCAGCCGTCGGTAAGCCTTGATTCACTCGAAGCGAAGATCGGCAAATTCTATTATGACCAGTTCAGGTCGTTTCAGGACCCTGCTTCCCCCTATTTCATGTTTATGAGCCGCGACGGCAGCCTCGGCATGGGCATCGGCGGAAGTGTGCGTATGAGAGGCTGGTATGATTGGGGCGGCGCCATTCCCTCCAACGGCTTCGCACCCGCCATGATACCGATGGATCCCTCCCCCACCGCCATGCGTCAGCTCGGCACCACCCCCGCAGGGTCATGCCTGTTTTTCAGAGTGTTGGGCAACAATAAGAAATTAACCTATCAACTCTATATCGAAGCCAACTTCAACGGTTACGGCGCCCGCGATTTTCATCTGAAAAAAGCCTACGCCATTCTTAACGACTGGACTGTGGGTTATGCCAGCTCAACATTCTCCGACCCGGCTGCCGAAGCTCCGACCGTTGACGCCCAGGGTCCCAACAACAAGATTGGCATGACCGACGTGTTGGTGAGATGGATGAAAGACTATAAGAAATTTACCGTGGCAGCCTCGCTCGAAACTCCCGCCGAGCAGATTGACAACACCTCAAACAACACTGCAAAATGCAACGAGTGGCTTCCTGACGCAGCAGCTTTCGTGCAATATAGCTGGAAAAAAGGTCAGCACATACGAGTGGCCGGCATTTTGCGCACCCTCTCCTATCGCGACATGATTCAGGCCACCAACCACAATGTGGCCGGCGGAGGCATAATGGTCAGCGGCGTAGGACGCCCCATCGGCCCCCTCACCATCTACGGCATGTTCACCGCCGGAAAAGGCATCTCCTCGCTCGGCGGCGATCTCGCGATAGGCAACTATGACCTTGTGCCCGACCCTGATAAGCCCGGCAAACTCTATGCCCCCTGCTCGATAGGCTGGAACGCAGCTTTGCAGTGGAACTTCCGCCCCAATCTGTTTGTATCGGCCACCGTGGGCGAGTCACGCTATCTCCCCGACTATACCGAGGTGGGCACCAACTACAAATATGGCATCTATTGCGCTGCCAATATTTTCTGGAACCCCACCCCGCGTATTCAGGTCGGCGCAGAATTTAACTACGGTCAGCGCCACAACTTCAACGGCGATTGGCGCCACGCCCAGAGAGTCGAGGCTATGTGTCAGTTCTCGTTCTAAGCTATAGTTATTTGAGTTTCGGCAGAGACTCGTTTCTCAAACCACGAAGATAGTCTGAAGCCCGCATGGCCTTTTTGCCGGCGGGCTTCACCTGTAATATTTCGAGGCGTGAGTTGTCGCCACACTCCACGAGCCAGCCACCTTTGGCGGCGGTTTCGCCGTCGCCAAGCACTCTTGTTTCGAGAATCTTTATCTGCGCGTCATCATACTGAGGCATGGTGGTCCAGGCGCAGGGATAGGGCGACAGACCTCTCACGAGATTGTGAATCTCGCGGGCGGGACGGCTCCAGTCAATGCGGCATGTCTCGGTGAAAATCTTGGGGGCGGGGGCGGGCTCGCTGTCAAGCTGCGACTGGTCGATGGGGGTGACACTGTCGGAAGCGATTGCGTCGAGCGACTCGATGGAGAGCGAGGCGCCGAGCTTCATGAGACGGTCGTAAACCGAGCCGACATTTTCATTCTCGCCGATTTCAATTCTTTTCTGAGCAATCACGGGCCCGGTGTCGATGTCATGGCGCAGGAAGAAAGTAGTCACACCTGTAACCTTGTCGCCGTTGATCACCGCCCAATTGATGGGAGCGGCGCCTCGATAGCGGGGCAGCAATGAGGCGTGGAGATTGAAGGTGCCTTTGGGGGGCATGTTCCACACCACCTCGGGCATCATTCTGAAAGCTATGACCACAAACAGGTCGGCATTTATCTCCCGCAATCGCGCGAGGAAATTCTCGTCGCGCAGTTTTTCGGGTTGAAGCACCTCGAGGCCCTGCTCAAGAGCATATTGCTTGACAGCGCTCATGCGGTTGGCATGTCCGCGGCCGGCAGGCTTGTCGGTGGCGGTAACAACTGCGGCCACCTCGTGAGGAGAATTTTCATGTATTTCGCGGAGTGATTCTACGGCAAACTCCGGAGTGCCGAAAAACACTATTTTCATTCTTTTTTCCTTATTGATATGATTGGTTATTAATCCGGTCTATTTCACTCGGTCGGGATTGTGCCTGATGAAGTCGGCCCATGAGCCGCCACCTTTGCGGGGAGCCGCCGCCGGCCGGGTTATCTCATAATAATGGCACATGGCCACACCCAAGGCGTCGGTGGCATCGAGGGGGAGACCGTCGAGGGTGTCGTCGCTGAGGGCGAGGGTGCGTCTTAGCATCTCCTTCACCTGCTCCTTCGAGGCGCCCCCGGTGCCGGTAATGGCCTGCTTGACCTTGCGCGGCTCATATTCGGCTATCGGCACATCGCGTTCCAAAGCGGCCGCCATAGCCACCCCCTGGGCGCGTCCGAGCTTAAGCATCGACTGGACATTCTTACCGAAAAACGGAGCTTCGAGGGCCATTTCGTCAGGCTTGTATTGATCAACAAGGGCCGTGACGCGCTCGAATATCCTGCGCAGCCTCAGGTAGTGATCCTCAAACCTGTTGAGCTGAATCACTCCGAGAGCTATCACCTCTACTTTCTTTCCGTTAACCCCTACGACACCGTAACCCATCATGTTGGTTCCGGGGTCGATGCCTATGATAATGCGCTGATATTGCGTGGAGGGCATAATTACTGACGCGACAGGATTTCCATATAGGTTGTGAAAAACACTATGTTGCTTTTTCCGCAGCGGTTGCTGAAAGCGTCTTTAAGCTGATAAGCCTCCGAGTCGTGCCACTCCATGGCTTTTGCAAGATCGCGGGTGACAAACTGCACGCAATAGCTCACTCCGTCGTTTTCGGCGGGATCGCCCATGGCGAGAATCTTTGTCACCATCCCCTCCTCAAAGAGGCCGCTCGCCTTGGCCGCGGGCATGTAGACGGTGTTGACCCATGTCAGGAAGTCATCGGCGAGAGAGGGGTGGAGGTGAAAGGAAGTGTTAAAAAGAATCGGTGATGTCATACAGTCATTGAAAGTTCATGAGGATTGACAGTGCCGGTGATATAAAGCCATAACGACACAGCCCCCAGCACTGAGCCTATACACAGCGCGTAGACCACCAGATTGCGGGCCTTGACAGAAGCCGCTTCAGCCGCCTCATAATCGCCGAGGGCGAAATAGCGCTCCACTTTAGAAGCAAACCAAAGCGCCGGAATGCCGAGAGGAAAGAAGCAAAACAGCGTTACGAGCAGTGACTCCACGACCCATGTGCGCGGACATGCGGGCCGTTGCCAGAGGGGGAAGGCGTAGGGTGTTCTGTCGGTATCCTGATAATTAAACCTTTTGTTAAATCGTGAGTCGTTAAGTGAACTGTTCATAGTCGTTATTATTAGGCTTGAAACGCCGGCGCAGGCTCCGCAAAGCAAACTTCACATGCCTCAGCAGCGTAGGGGTTATACCATAATAATAACTCATGATGCAAAAACGTTCAGTCAACGATGATTTTTGGTTTTGGGTTGTAAGGCCCTCATATTGGTAATCTATCACTATTTCAGGCAGATAGATATTTTTTCGGGAATGTTGTAAAACTCTTATAGCCCAGTCATAATCGGCTGAAAAACGATAGCGGGTGTCATAGGGGGTGGTGATGCGCTTGAGCACACACATGGCCTGATGACACACCATCATGCCGTTGGCAAACGATTGATAGGTCAGCACTTCGGGGGCGGTGAGATGTCTCATGCCGATGACATGGCGGTCGTCGCCCTCCACAAACACAGTCTGCCCGTAAACCAATCCGGGCCGGTCATTCTCCTCGATGGCCCGCGCAAAATGGGCGAGGGTGTCGGGCGAGTGGAATGAGTCGCCGGCGTTGAGGAAAATCAGATATTCTCCGCGAGCCATCGACTGACCCTTGTTCATTGCGTCATAGAGACCGTTGTCAGGCTCCGACACCACTTTCAGCCCCCTGATGCCGGAATTTTTGACAAGCTCAAGGGTGTTGTCGGTCGAAGCGCCGTCGATCACAAGATATTCCATCTCGCCGTCATAGGTCTGGGCGGCGACGCTGCGGAGCGTCGGCTCAATGGCTTTTTCAGCGTTATAAGTAACTGTGATGATTGTGAATAGCGGTTGGCTCATCGGAATCTGTTTTGAATAAACTGGCTACTTTGAGACACAAAAGTAGTAAAATTTATTGGAAAACCGTTAATTTTGCAGTTCTCAAACTTCATCAAACGTTTTTTAAACCGGGCCGGTCATTGAGTCTCAGCGAGAACTTTTATGGCGGTCAGTCGGTTAATAGAATATAAATCCGTAACCAAAACTCCAAACTGATATGAAACTAAGACATTTCGCCGGAATGGTTGTCGCCACTCTGGCTTTAGCCTCGATAACATCCTGTTCTACCCTCAACAAAGCCGGCTCGAAGGTGAAAGACGCATGGCAATCGGTAGCCACCGCCGACCGCAAGATCGACGACAAGCGACTCAACACCAAGCCGGTGCTCGGCGAACTTCCTACCGCCGACCTCACCCCTATCCAGACCGAGGTGATGATAGAGCGCATTATCTACGGCACATGGTATGTTGAGAAAGCGGGCAATCTCACCGTGAGCACCGATCTCGACCTGGAGCAGCGCCCCACCGTGACATTCGACTCCACCGCCGTCAACCCCTTTATCCTCAAAATCTATGCCTACACCGGCTGCAACCACATCAACGGCGAAGTGGCCCTGACGCTCAACAACAAGCTGTCGCGCACCTCGGAGTTTGCCGCAACGATGAGAATGTGTCCCGACGCCATCTATGAGCAGCCTATGATCGAAGCCTTCAATACCCTCGCTTCATATAAGCTCGAACGCACCGGTCAGAACAACTACCGCCTGCTGTTCTACGACTTCAACAAGGCCAACACCCTTGTGCTCGTCAAGACCGACAACGATTATCTCAATGGCGCATGGGATGTTGTTTCGATAGGTCAGATTAACCTCAAGGAGGGTGACATGCCCGAGACGATGCAACTCGTAATAGATATACCGCAGAGACATCTGCATGGCAACACCGGATGTAATGTGCTCAACGGCAATATCGAAATCAACCCCGAGGTAGCCGGCTCGATTGCCTTTACCAACTGCCTGACCACACGAATGGCATGTCCCAACGCCGGACTGGAACAGCAGCTCACCGCAGCCCTGGCGCGTGTGGTGGAGGCTAAGGAGAGCAAAAACGGTGATCTGCTGCTGCTCGACAGCGCCGGCAACACCGCCATTAAGCTGCGTCGTGCAACTTTATCGCATGAAGTAGACTGATTCCGTCAATTTTTCGTAACTTTGCAGTGGCTGCGAGTGAATATCATTCTTTCGCAACCGCTGCATTTATTTTATAACCTCAAAAAGCCGTCTTTCAGTGAACCGATCCAACAGCTTTTTCAGTAACATCCCCGTTGTCACCAAAAATCTTATAATCATCAACTTCATCATTTGGATTGTGATGATGCTGCTCCCCTCGGCAACCGCCGAAAAGGTGATCGACTTCGGAGGCCTCCACTATTTTGAAGCGCCCGACTTTAATGTCGTCCAGCTTTTCACCTACATGTTCATGCACTCCACACAGAGTTTCGCCCACATATTATTTAATATGTTCACCCTCTTTATGTTCGGCATAACTCTCGAAAGGGTGCTCGGGTCGCCGAGATATTTGTTCTACTATCTGTCGTGTGGCATAGGCGCCGCGATTGTTCAGGAAGTCGTGTGGGCTCTGACATGGGAGGATATTCTCGTCAAGATGATTGCCAACGCCAACTATGTTGATTTCGAGACCGTGCGCGCCGCCTTCGAGCAGGCACAGGCTATGGGTCAGAATATTCCGGCACTCAACTACTTTGTCACCATTGGAGCCTCGGGTGCAATCTACGGCATCCTGCTTGCTTTCGGCATGATTTTCCCCAACCGACCCCTCTATCTCATGTTTGTGCCTATACCTATCAAGGCCAAATATATGGTGATAGGCTATGGCGTGATCGAGCTGCTCATCGGCCTCAGCAACGCCAGCGACGGAGTGGCCCACTTCGCTCACCTCGGCGGCATGATATTCGGCTTCTTCATTATCTGGTATTGGAAGAAACGTAATGTGATACATGGCGACTTCTATTGATTCAGCGATAGATTTCCGTTCACCCCGCTTCATGCCGGTTTGCCTCTCTACGGCCAACCTGCTGATGTTTGTGGTGATAGCCTGCTGCGCCACCTTTGTGGAGGATGCGCGCAACATTCTCTCGCCGTTATGGCTCGAACTGAGCAACGACGGTCTGCCTTCACATGCCCTCTCGCCGGTGACATATATGTTTGTGCATATCCACCCGGTTCACCTGCTCTTCAACCTGCTCTGGCTTCTGATATTCGGTCTTTGCCGCGACCCGAGGGTGATTTCAGGCAAGTCGCTATGCGCCATCTATCTTGCGGGCGGCATTGCCGGCGCTCTGGCCTATATCCTTATTCCCGACCCGGGAGTCTCCCCGCGCCCCTTAGTGGGAGCCTCTGCGGCAGTGCTGACCGTTGTGACGGCAGTGTCGCTGCTCTGCCCCCGAAAGAGAATCAATCTGCCCATGTTGCGCCATATCCGCCTGATATATCTCGGCTTGGCAGTAATCGGGCTTCACCTGCTCAACATGCAGGCGGGCGGCTTCTCAGCCCCTCATATCGCCGGCATACTCACCGGCGCCATCTATGCCCTCGGTGCAAAAATCGCAGCCTCACGCAGCCACGCCGCCGGGTCGGCAGCTCCTGTCTCCTCATCTCCCGAAACCCCGGATACTCTCCTCAGCTCAGATATTTCAGCCAAGCTGCTCAAATCGGGCTACCTGTCGCTGACTCCCGAGGAGAGGGAAATGATTATCAACAATTGCGCCGAGTCAACCCGGCCCTCAGCTTTATAAGTTATGAGTCTGATAATTAGATTGCTGATTTATATACTCAACGGCTTGTGGCTGCTTCTCACCGTCGCCTCGGCCTATGGCGGCATGGTTCCCCCTCATGTCAACGCTTTTCCGGCCATTCTCGCCACCGCTTTCCCCTATATAGCCATCGTCACCATATTGTGGACAGTGGTATGCTTCTTTCTTTTCAGGAAAATGGCGATAGTCAATATCGTGGCCCTGTTGTGTTGTTACGGACCTTTAAGGAGCAACTTCCCCGTCAACTTCTCCAATCCCCGGAGTGAATATGATTTCTCGCTGATGAGCTATAACGTGTTTGAGCTCAACGACTACAACGACCCCACGGTGAAGCTTGGCGATTATAGCAGAACCATCGAATATATCATTGAGCGACACCCCGACATAGTTGCCGCCCAAGAGCTTATGCCCTACCATCTCACCAATCTCCCCGCCGCCCAGCGCGATACGCTCTACAAGCTCTACCCCTACCACGACAGTTATGACGACGGTCAGGCGATTCTGTCGCGGTGGCCTGTCAAGGAAATCTCCGGCTCGCAGGTAGGCACCTATCAGGTCAAAGCCTTTCGCGTGGAGATGCCCGAGGGGAGGGAGGTTACGATAGTAGACGTTCACCTGCGTTCCCTCATGCTTACCGCTGCCGACAAGGAGCTCTATCACGACATCACCGAGGGGCACCGCCACAACATCGACACCGTGCGCCACACCCTGCTCCACAAAATGTCGCTTGCCTTTAAAGACCGCGAGGTGCAGGCCCAAGCGGTGAAGAAGTATGTTGCCACCCTCGAGGGGCCGGTGATAGTGTGCGGCGACTTCAACGATGTGCCGCTCTGCTATGCCCAGCGCGTCATCATGAGCGATTCGCTGAGCGACGCCTACCGCAATGCCGCCAATTTTCCCGCAATATCTTTCCGCGCCAACCGTTTCTATTTCAGAATCGACCATCAGCTCTATAACGACAGGCTGAAGCCGGTCTTCGCCACCGTTGAAAACAAGTCGGCGAGCGATCATTTTCCGATAATAGTAAACTACAGATTCCGCAAACAATAATTCACAAGCAATATTCCCACCGTTGAAATGAAAATGAAACATCTGGCTATGTCAGCCCTTATCGCAGCAGCGGCCTCGATGCCCTCTGCGGTTCAGTCGGCAAGCGCCGCTACCCCCTCAGCCGCCCATGAGAATCCTTTTCTGAAGGCTTCCTACGGCACCCCCTTTGAGATTCCCCCCTTCTCTGAGATAACTCCCGCCGATTATGTCGAGGCTATCGAAAAAGGCATTGCCGAGCGTGACAAGGAGATCAACGCCATTGTGGTAAATCGCGCAGTGCCCGATTTCGACAACACCATCCTCGCCCTCGAACAGGCCGGTAGCCTGCTCAACAAGGTTTCAAGAGTGTTTTTCGCCCTCAACGAAACCGACTCTAACGACGAGATGGAGGCCATCAACGAAAAGGTGACTCCCCTCATCTCGCAGGCCGACGACAACATCATGATGAATCCCCTGCTCTTCGACAAGGTGAAACAGGTCTATGACCGCCGCAACGACATGGGCCTGACCAAGTCGCAGATCAAGGCTGTTGAAGACACCTACCGCTCGTTTACCCGCAACGGCGCCCTGCTCTCCGACGCCGACAAGGAAATCCTCAAACAGGTCAACACCCAGCTCGCCGACCTCTACCTGCGCTATAACCGCAACCTGCTCAATGCCACCAACGAATTTAAATATGTGGTGTCAGACCCCGCGATGCTTTCAGGTCTCCCCGCCAACCTCATCGCCAACGCCGCCGAGCTCGCAGCAAGCGAGAATATGCCCGGCAAGTGGATCTTCACCCTCCATGCTCCCAGCCGTCTGCCGGTGCTTCAGTATGGCGACAACCGTGAGCTCCGCAAAGCTATCTACAACGGTTATATCAACCTCGCCACTCAGGGCAAGAACGACAACCGTCCTCTGATTGCCGACATCGTGAAGCTGCGCGCCAAAAAAGCCGCTCTGCTCGGCTATCCCGACTTCGCTTCATATATGACCGCCGACGTCATGGCCAAGACTCCTCAGAACGCCGAAGACCTGCTCATGAAGATATGGACACCCGCCATCAACCGCGTTGACACCGAGGTAGCCGAAATGCAGGCCATCGCCGACGCCGAGGGTGCCGCTATCACCATCGAGCCGTGGGATTACTACTATTATGCCGAGAAGGTGCGCCGCAAGAAATTCGACCTCGACGAAGATCAGGTGCGCCGCTATTTCTCGCTCGACAATGTGCGCAAAGGCATCTTCTATATGGCCAACCGTCTCTATGGCGTGAACTTCACCGAGCTTCCCGACGCTCCCAAATATCATCCCGAGGTGAAGGTCTATGACGTGACCGACGCCGACGGCAAGCATCTCGCCGTGTTTATGACCGACTATTTCCCCCGCTCGTCAAAGCGCCAGGGCGCATGGATGGATGAAATGCAGGGCTCGTTTGTAGACCCCGACGGCAAGGTGCAGCGTCCCATCGTGTTTAATGTGGGTAACTTCACCCGTCCCACCGCCGACACCCCCTCGCTGCTCACCCTCGACGAGGTAGAGACAATGTTCCATGAATTTGGCCACGGCCTCCACGGCATGTTGTCGAAAGCCGCCCTCCGCTCGCAGTCAGGCACCAACGTTGACCGCGACTTCGTGGAACTCCCCTCACAGATTCACGAACATTGGGCACTTGAGCCCGAAATGCTCGCCCGGTATGCCTTTGACTATGAGACAGGCGAGCCGATGCCGGCCGAAATGATCGAAAAGCTGCGCGAAAGCTCCACCCACAACATGGGCTTCACAACCACCGAGCTTGTAGGCGCTGCCCTGCTCGACCTCAAATGGGGTCATCTCAATCTCGCCGAGGGCGATTCGCTCGACGTTGAGCAGTTTGAGAAACAGGTGGCCGACGACCTCAAGATGCCCCGCCAGGTTGCCTTCCGCTATCGCTCACCCTATTTCCGTCACATCTTCGGCTCTGACGGCTATGCCTCGGGCTACTACACCTATCTCTGGGCCGAGGTGCTCGACACCGACGGTTTTGAGCTTTTTGCCGCCAAAGGTATTTTCGACCCCGCCACAGCCAAAGCCTTCAAGGAAAATGTGCTTGAGGCCGGCGGTTCTGACGATCCCACCGCTCTCTATGTGAAGTTCAGAGGCAAAGAGGCTACTGTCGACGCCCTGTTGCGTCACCGCGGTCTCGCTCCCGCCGAACCTGAGGCTGACAACAACCTCAATTCCCGCACAGGCAAATAATCCTCTACTTTTATAGCACCGCTTAATGGAAACTCCGGCTAAATTCTTTATCCCGGAGTTTCCATCTTTTTTAAGCAATGACCGAATATTCATTCACATTCAGTTACCCCGGTTTTCCTTCTCTGAAAGCTGTTATCAGCCCCGAGGGGATTGAATCTCTGCAATTTATCGGCACTGAAGACAATCTACCGACCTCGTCTCAATCACTTCCCGAAGAAATAGAGCGTCATCGCAATGCCCTCGAAACGTGGCTCGACAACTATTTCTCGCCCGACAGCTTCGACCACTCCCTTCCCCTGCCCCGGGTCAATCCCAAAGGCACCCCATTCCGCCTCGAGATATGGCAGGCGCTTCTCGAAATACCCTATGGCCGAACTCTCACCTATGGCCGGCTCGCTGAGATATGCCGCACGTCACCACGGGCTGCGGGAGGCGCCGTGGGCAGCAATCGCATCGCTCTGCTGATACCCTGCCACCGCATAGTGGCCGCATCCTCGCCGGGAGGCTATACCACCCCGCTCGGCAAAGACGCCTCGCGTGACCTAAAACTATCACTTCTCGCCCTCGAATCGCGCAAATCGACTTACTATGACTAAGCCGATAGCCCCGCGTGGAGGAGGGTTGATAAGAATTTGGGTATGTGAATAATTTTTTGTAACTTTGCGCGGTAAAACCTTTTTAACCCTTTTACTTCGTCATCAATGAAGAATAACAGGATTCTTTATATTTCGCAGGAAATTACCCCTTACCTTCCCCAATCTCCCCTCGCAATTCTCGGCAATAAAGCCCCGATAGCTATGCAGGAAAAAGGTTATGAGGTGAGGACTTTCATGCCTAAATACGGTGCAATCAACGAACGGCGCAACCAGCTCCACGAAGTCATCCGACTCTCGGGAATGAATATCATCATCGATGACTGCGACCACCCCCTGATTATCAAGGTCGCCACTCTCCAGCCGGCCAGAATGCAGGTCTATTTCATTGATAACGACGACTACTTCCATCACCCCGCAAGCGTAGCTGACAAATCGCTCGAAACCGACTCTCACCCCGAGGACAACGACGAGCGCTCGATATTCTATGTCAGAGGTGTTATCGAAACCGTAAAGAAACTCAGATGGGAGCCCGCCATTGTGCAATGTATGGGCTGGATCACCGCCCTCGCGCCCGCTTTCCTCAAAAAAGTCTACAACGACGACCCCTCGTTTGAAAACACATTGATTATCTATACTCTCCGTTCGGAGCAGCTCCCCGCCACTCTCCCCGCAGCCCTCAAGCAGAAACTCGCCGACTATATCGCCCCCGAGGCTCTTGAGCAGCTCGGCGAAGGCGACATCGACGTCAACGCGCTTCATCGCCTGGCTATCAGCTATGCCGACGCCATCGTTCAGGCCGACCCCGATGTCGACCCCGAAGTGATTGAATTTGCCCGTCAGTCAGGCAAACCTTTCATGCCTTTCACTTCGGCCGAGACTATCGCCGACGACTTGGCAAAATTCAACCTCAACCTTCTTGAGCAAGAAGCCTGATTCTCCTCCCATGTTCCAAATCTATTTCCCAAGCAGAAAATGAAAGGCCCCAGCCTCCTTAATAAATTAACCCTGCTGCTCACAGTCATAGCGACAGCAAGCACAGGTTTCTTCACATCATGTGAAGACGGCACCGACTCCTTAGGTTCGAGTCTTGTGGTAGACAAGTCGGAAGTCATTGCCGACAGCTCATTTACCATCACCGCCCGCTCGATCAACAATTCGGTGATTGAAAACCGCACCCTCACCCAGCTCATCGGCGCGATTCAGGTGGCCGAGTTTGGCGCGCTTTCAGCCGACTATGTGACTCAGTTCATGCCCTCCGCCGAGCTCGACACCACCGGAGTGACCCTCAACGACATCGACTCCATCAAGCTCGTTCTGAGATTTCTCGGGTCGGCCATCACCGGCGACTCGGTTATGCCTATGGGCATCAAGGTCTACCCCCTCGTCAAACCCCTTCCCGACACCATCACCTCGGCTTTCGATCCCTCGGTCGGTGGCTACTATGACCCGTCTGTTTGCTGGGGCTCGTCGATCTACACCTCCAACTCTATCTATGACGACACGATCGGCAAATATGACATTCACGCCATCTCGATCAAGCTTCCCCTCGAGCTCGGTAAGTCGATCTACTCGAAATATCTTGAGTCGCCTGAAACATTCTTCTATCCCGAGAGGTTTGCCGAGTTTATTCCCGGCGTATATGTCGCCAACTCATTCGGCAACGGCCGTGTGACCAACATCTTCAATACTCGCCTCGCCCTCTACTACCGCTCGAATCAGAAATACACCAATATCCATGACGAGGTGCGCGACACAACCTACTATCGTTCGATAATCGTAGGCGCCTCATCGCCCGAGGTCATCACCAACAACTGCCTTAGATATTCGATTGACTCGCGCCTCACCGACATGGCTAAAAAAGGCGACGCCCTCGTTATCGCTCCCCTCGGCCTGGAGACAGAGTTGCGCTTCCCGTTCGACAAAATCGTGGAAGCCTACCGCAAAAACAACACCGGAAGTATGGCCGTGGTCAACTCGCTGTCATTCTTCCTCCCCGCTGAAGAGATCACCAATGAGCTCGGTATCAACCCTCCCGCTCAGCTTCTCATGGTCAGAAAGAGCGAAAGAGCCACCTACTTCAACGAAGACCTGGTGCCCGACAACAGCCGCGCTTTCATAGCCTCCTACAGCGCCTCACGCAAAGGTTATGTGGTTTCGGATATGCGCCCTTACCTCATGAACCTCATCAATGCCGGCACGCCTCCCACCGAAGAAGACTGCGAGTTTGTGCTCACCCCTATCGGCATCGAAACCGAAACATTCACCAACAGCTCTTATCAGCAGGTTGAAATGATGGTTGCCATTGCGCCCTATATCGAGGCCCCGGCGATGGTGAAATTGCTTCCCAACGAAGCAAAAATTAAGCTCGTCATAAGTAAAGAAACCATAAATTTTTAGTAACTTTGCGACCGCTTTGACAAGGGAATCTCCTCAGTCAAGCCACAACGCAATCAATCAGCCGCAATAGCTTAGTTGGTAGAGCAGCGCATTCGTAACGCGCAGGTCGTGGGTTCGAGTCCCACTCGCGGCTCTCGGGAGGAATACTTCGGTGTTCCTCCTTTTTTATTTACCGGATTGTGGGGGAGAATTGGGGCAGGAGGTTGAACATCGCGGGGCCGTAGAGGGCGATTCCGTCGGTGAGGGTATCTTTCACACAGATGTCGCCGGCGAGGCCGCAGATGTCGATCAATTCGATTCCGAGGCCGGTGATTAGCTCATTGATGCGCTGAGCGGCTTCAGGATTCTTGAAGATTGAGTATTCCTCAGTGTCACTTTGCTGGCCTTTGTAGAGAAATGTCACTCCACCAGAGGTGAGATAGAGCGGATCGAAGAGTGCGGGCCACACAGCGGCGCCGACAGAGTCATGCACGCAATGTCGCGGCCACTCCCCTCCGTTGGCCTTAAATGAGCAATGGTCGAAAGGATGACGATCGGCGGTGACGATTTTGTGGAGATAGAGGCCGTTGTTGTCGGCAATATATTGCGCAAGGCTGTTGATTGCGTCTTCGGCACCCGGCACAGGCAATGAGCCGTTGATAAAGTCAACCTGAGGGTCAACTATCAGTAGCATACGCTTTTGGCTATCGGTATTCATATTCATTGGATTGGGTCGTGAAATTAATTGCGTTGCAAAGTTAAGAAAGATTATAAAAAAGTAGTCGAAAAATTTGCACGAATGGAAAAATAGTGCTAATTTTGCATCGCATTTCGAGAGAGGGATGCAAGTTCTGCTTCAGTAGCTCAGTTGGTTAGAGCACCTGACTGTTAATCAGGGGGTCGTTG
>CAYLMR010000060.1:0-14901 GCA_964384885.1 uncultured Bacteroides sp. | reverse complement strand
TTTATCTTTTTGCCTGAGACTTTGATTTCTGCCTTATTGATCCCGGGATAACGGATAACGCACTCCCCTCCTTTGAGAGCTTTGATGGTGGCTGAGGTAAGTGCGCCGTCGTGCCATTTCTGGTCAACCTCAAAAGCTCCGCGGGCCATGAGGCCGGTGACCTCGCCTGACTGCCATGCGTCTGGAAGGCCGGGAAGAAGGTCTATGCCGTCATTGTGGCTCTGGAGCAGCATTTCAGTCATACCCGAGGTAACGCCATAGTTGCCGTCGATCTGGAAAGGAGGATGAGAGTCATAGAGGTTGGGGGTGACACGGTTGGAGAGCGCATTGGTGAGGATTTTGTGGGCATGGTTACCGTCACCGCTGCGTGCCCAAAGGTTTGATTTCCAGCCAAGTGACCAACCGGTAGCGTTATCGCCTCTGAGTTTCAGAGAGTTGAGAGCAGCCTCAAATTCGGGTGTGCCGGGCTTGAGCTGGCTGAAGGGATAGAGGCACATTAAATGGGAAAGATGGCGGTGATTACCCCCCTTCTCCCCTACTGTATAGGGCGAATATTTCCATTCGCGGAGGATTGGGTCACCGGGCTTCACGCCATCTTTTTCACCATATTCGCCGGTATAGGTCTCAATGGCGAGTCCTCTGTCGAGTTTGCTGAAACGGTCGTTGAGCAGAGCGAGTTCGTCGGCATCTACTTCGGCTTCAGCGCCAAGCACATTGATGGCGTCGAGCGTATTGGCAAACAGCTCGGAAACAATCTGCTGGGAATGGGCGGTGGCATTTTCAACAGGGCCATGTTCGGGAGACCATTCGTTGGGGCACTCATAGCTGCCATCCTCGGCAAGAACGAGGCGGTCGGTCCAGAATCGGCACGCATCGAGCATAGCGGGGAGAGCGCTTTTGAGGAAATCCTTGTCGAGTGTGAAGAGATAATGTTGCCAGAGGTGGGAGCAATACCAGGCGTTGGCTATCACATAGTCGCTACCCCAGTCGCTGCCCGAGCCGAAGATATTGTTTTCAGTGAGGAGGGTCCAGCCGCGAGGCTGCCCCACCTTACGGGCTCGGTCGCGCCATTGAGGCTGAACGGTGGCCTGAGTGATTATATAGTTGAGAAACGGCAGATGAAATTCCGACAGATTGGTTGTTTCAGAGGGCCAGTAATTCATCTGAACATTGATGTTGGCATGAATGTCGCTGTTCCACGGCTGCTCCTGGTAGGCGCTATAGGGTCGGAAAACATTAAATCCCGACCATATGCCTTGAAGGTTGGAAGGAAGATCCACTCCCCTCGAAGCAGCTATCGTGAAATATCTTCCCAACTGATAGTAGAGCTGTTCAAGCATACGTTTCTGCCCCTGGGTGGCGTTGCCGGCTGCGTAGGCGCGTTGGAGCGAGTCGGTGGGCAGATCGTTTACTGAGCCCTCAAAATCGAGGCTCACACGGTCGAAATAGGGCTTGTAATCGCTGAGATGACTGCTGAGCAGAGAAGCCCAACCTTTCGAGGCGGCTGAGTTGACAGTCGACTCCACTTTGCCGGCTATCGAGGCTGTTCCGGAGGTATAGGATGGCGAGAGGGGGTCGTAGTCTGTCATGCCGCAGAAAAGTAATAGAACAGAGTCAGCTTTCTCAACGGTGATGTTATCCGCCGAAGTGGTGAGATTGCCGCCATAGGCCACCACTTTCATCTCGCCGAAGTAGCTCAGTGTCTCAAACTTTCCCGAGAATGTTGCTGTGGAGTTGCTGTAATCCACCTCATGATTCTCGCTCATGGTCGGAACCATCTTAAACGAGCTGCTTATCATGGCCGGTTGTGAGGCCGAGAGCTTCATGGCTATAACATTGTCGGGGTTGGAAGCTATGAGCGTGCGCCTGAACTCCACTCCTTTGCTATCCTTATAGCTCATCGAAGAAGTGGCATCGGCGATGTTGAGGTCTCGCCAATAGTCGGTCACCGTGCCGGGATTGTTGAGATCGGTGATAATAATGTTGCCGAAGGGACGGTAGGAGCCATACTGATGAGTCGTGAGTTTAGCCTCGGGCTGGGTGCCGGTCGACGAACCTGTCCAAAGGGTCTTTTCGTTGAGTGAGATTTCTTCCTCCAGAACTCCCCCGAGAGTCTGAGCGCCGAGCTGGCCGTTGCCAACCGGCAGGGCGTGTGACATCCATTTGTTTAGCCCCGGCGCCAAAGTGCCCGGCGCGTCATACCAAAGGGTAAATTTATTAGCGGGAACATAGGTTTTAGAGCCGGATATGTTACATTCGCTGTCGGGCGACTGGCAGTGGGCCGGCAATGCCGTCAACATCATCGGCACAGCCGCGCAACATGACAGCAGGGCGCGGGGTGATGAAGCCAAATGTTTTTTCATGGTTATGGTGTGATTAATGATTGATTTATCTAAAAAACAATATCGGCAACAGTATCCCTGACTTGCTGGAGACACCGCTGCCGATATTAATGCCGGAGATTTCCTGAGAAACCTGAATCGATTATTTGAAAATATATTGCGATGAAATCGACTGGTTGTTATGAACTCTTGAGATGGTATCGGCAATCATGGGAGCCACTGAAAGCACAGTCACCTTTTCGCAACCCTTGGTATAGGGAATAGAATTGGTGAAAATCATTTCGACCATCTCGGAGTTGTTGACACGCTCGGTAGCGGGGTCGCTCATAATGGCGTGTGAGGCAAGGGCGCGAACGCTCTTGGCACCTTTGCTCATGAGCAGGTCGGCAGCCTTCGAGATAGTGCCGGCGGTGTCGACCATATCGTCGATGAGAATTACATTCTTGCCCTCAACGTCGCCGATCACGGTCATGTCGGCAACGACATTGGCCTTGGCTCTCTGTTTGTGGCAGAGCACGAGGGGCACATTGAGATATTTGGCGTAGGAATTTGCGCGCTTGGCACCGCCAACATCGGGTGTGGCGATACAGAGGTCGGGCAAATTGAGGCTCTGGATATAGGGAATGAATACCGAAGAGGCATAGAGGTGATCGACGGGCACGTCAAAGAAGCCCTGAATCTGGTCGGCATGAAGATCCATGGTGATCACACGGTCAACACCGGCTGCTGTGAGAAGATTGGCAACGAGTTTGGCGCCGATTGACACACGGGGTTTGTCTTTACGATCCTGACGGGCCCAGCCGAAATAGGGCATTACCGCAATCACCGAGTGAGCGGAGGCGCGTTTGGCGGCGTCGATCATGAGCAGAAGCTCCATGAGGTTGTCGCAGTTGGGGAATGTTGACTGAACGAGATACACCTCGCAGCCGCGGATAGGTTCTTCAAACGATACTTCAAACTCTCCGTCGGCAAAGTGGGTGATGTTCATTTTGCCAAGCTCAACGCCAAGTTCCTTGCAGATTTCCTCTGCCATATATCTTGACTTGGTGCCTGAAAAAATCTTGATAGGATGAATAATAGATTTCATGCCTCTTTTTATGGTAAGGGTTGTGGTTGTGTTTTATGCTGCAAAAATAATAATTTTTAGTCAGTCACGGGGTGATATGGAGCCTGATTTTTTGGTCGGGACCCAAAAAAGAGCTTCATTCGGGCAGGATGAGTTTCCAAACAACAGCCGAGCAGGCATTGATCGAGGTTACAAACGGCTTTTCGGCCATAAACGGTTTGACCGTCTTGCGACCCGAGAGGAGCTCTTCGGCGTTGATTTCGGGCGAGGGCCGGAGGTTGAGAGTTGTGAACGCATGTTCGGGAATGTTGATGTGAACTGTCACGGGCGCTTTGTCGAAGTTTACGGCCACGACCACTACCTCATTCTCATAAACTCTCAGAAACGCATACTGGTGATGGGGGTTAAACTGAGGATTCTGATAGTTGACATACATCAGGTCGAAGAAATTGCCCTGGGCTAATGCGGGATCGTTGGCTGCGAGGTGGAGAATACGGCTGTAGATGTGGCGCAATTCTTTTTCATCGCGTGTGAGCAGCTTTTCTCCCGGCATGAGTGTGCCGAGTCCGTTGAGCCATCTGCGCAATTTGTCGAGGCTCCAGTAATCGAAAATTGTAGTTCGGCCGTCTGCACCGCTGAATCCCTCTGTTTCAAGCGCTCTCTCACCTAATTCCTGACCCATGTAGATCATCATGGGAGCTTTTGAAATCATGGCGCTTACCACAAGCGAAGGAATCGCGAGCATAGCGTTGCCGGCATATTGAGGAGAGGCAAAACGCTGCTCGTCATGGTTCTCGAGAAAATGGAGCATTCTGTCGCTTATCCCCTCAACCGTCTGCCAGCAGTTGGTGATTGTGGCAGCCGAGGTATCGGAGGTCTGAATGGCCCGGAGGGTGTCATAGAGGCCGACTTTATCATAAAGATAGTCAAACCCACCATAATAGATATAAGGGCGATAGAGAGCCGGCTCATAGATTTCGGCGATAAACTTGAGGTCGGGATATTGTTCCTTGACCTGAGCGATGGCCCAGTGCCAGAACTCAAGAGGCACCATGTGAACCATGTCACATCTCAGGTAATCAATCTTTTTCGATGCCCAGAAGAGCATTATATCCCTCATCATTATCCAAGTGGGTGGAATGGGGTTGAAATGATTTGAGCCATTGCCGTAATCCACTCCGTAGTTGAGTTTCACGGTCTCATACCAGTCATTTCTCCCGGGAAAGGCTGTGAAGCAGTCATTACCCGAAGCTTTGGCCGGAAACTCGATATAGGCTTCACTGCCGCTGCCGCAGTCAAACTGAGGCGCAAACTGCTGGCGGGTTATATAATAGAAATTATTGTTTGGGCTGAAAAACATCTCCCTGTCATCGTTGACTCCAAAATCAACCACTCCCTCGGGAGCGGCGTCGGAGTGATATTGGCGGGCAAGATGGTTGGGCACGAAATCGATCACTACCTTAAGGCCGCAACGGTGAGTGCGGTCAACGAGGGCCTCAAATTCCTTCATGCGGTTGGGCACATCCTCCGCCAGATCGGGGTCTATGTCATAATAATCCTTGATGGCATAGGGGGAACCCGCTTTGCCTTTCACTATATAGGGATTGTCGGGGCGGATGCCATATTCCGAGTAGTCGGTAGCCTGGGCGTGTTCAATCACGCCGGTAAACCATATTGTGTTGACTCCTAATTCGGCGATTGATCTTAGTACATCGTCGGTTATATGGTTGAGTTTTCCCGAGCCGTTCTGCTCGATTGAGCCGTTAGCCACCGGATTTTCACAATCGTTTGAAAACAGTCGTGGCAAAAGCTGATAAATGATCGGTTTCTGATTCACTATCTGAAAATTATTGGTCTGTTTTTTTAATGAATTATTGGCGTGAAAGCCTGTCTGTTTCAGCCGGAGGCGAGTCAGGGCTCAGAGGCATTATGCCAACCTTGCGAAGAGCGTCGGCCATAGCGTCATATCCCGCTTTAACGGTGGTGCGGATATTGTCGAGGTCAAAGGTCTTCTGATTGGCTATCTCCGAGATGTTGACGGTGAAATCACACATCGCCATATCTTCGGCCACATTTGTCTTGGCCATCAGCTGATAGGTGCGGAACGCATTTGCCGTTATCGACGATTTAGCTGTCGGTGAGGTGAGCGGAGAGCAGTTTACTCCGATAAGCAGGTCACACTCTTTTCTGATAGGCCATGCCGGAAGATTGCGCAACACTCCCCCGTCGACATATCTCACGCCGTCGATAATCACGGGATTAAACAATATCGGAATACAACATGACGCCGCGATGATATCTTTAATCCTTCCTGTGCGAAATTCTTTGGGCTTGCCGCTGTCGAAGTCTGAGGCACACACAACATTGGTCATACCCAACTCCTCCATATATTTCACCTTGGCGGCGTTTTCGATAAACTTTCCGAAAGGCGAGAGGCTGAAAATGCCCCCATGCTGAATGCCTTTAAACTCCACAAAATCAGTGAAGCCAAACCCAGTGAAAATCTCCACTATCTGCTGAGGCTTCATGCCGGCGGCATAGAGGGTCGAAACTACCGAGCCGGCGCTCACTCCGGCCACTATCTGCGGCCTGATACCTGCATTTTCCAGAGCAAGCAACGCTCCGCAGTGAGCAAATCCGCGCGACCCGCCTCCGCTAAAAGCCACTCCTACCTTATATTTATGGGAGCCGCCTTCGCCGGTGAGCTTGCGGGCTAATGCGCGTACCTTTGACAATGAGTCGTTTATCATAAAAACGGGGTGATGATATTCTTGGTGTCTGCCTCTTAAGGCATGGCAAAGTTAGTTAAAAACCGTTTCTCATCCAAAATTCTCACCATAATTCTATATAGCGGGCGCGAGATTTTGATTGTTGATATTTTTTCTGTAATTTTGCGGAAATTTCCCAATTTATTGTCATTCCTATGGCTATTAATCCACTCGAACTCAGCGAACAAGAAATTATACGTCGCAACTCGCTCCAGCAGTTGCGCGATTTGGGCATTGAGCCCTATCCCGCTGCCGAATATAAGGTAAGCGCATTTTCAACTCAGATCAAGGCCGATTTTGCCGACGACGCTCCCGCCCGCGATGTAACTGTGGCAGGCCGAATTATGAGCCGCCGCATCATGGGTAAAGCCGCCTTTATCGAGCTTCAGGATTCAAGAGGCAGAATCCAGATCTACATCAGCCGTGATGATATCTGTCCCGGCGAAGATAAGCAGTTCTATAACCTCGTGATCAAGAAACTGCTCGACATCGGCGATTTTATCGGTGTTGAGGGCTATGTGTTCCGCACTCAGATGGGTGAAATCACCATCCATGCCCGCAAGATTACCGTGCTGGCCAAGTCACTCCGCCCCCTTCCTATCGTTAAGATGAAAGACGGCGTGGTGTATGACGCTTTCGAGGATCCCGAGCTGCGCTACCGTCGCCGTTATGTCGACCTCGTGGTTAATGAAGGCGTGAAGGATATTTTCCTCAAGCGCACAAAGGTGTTCAACTCCATGCGCAACTTCTTCAACGAAGCCGGTTACATTGAGGTTGACACCCCTATTCTCCAGTCGATTCCCGGCGGAGCGGCTGCTCGTCCGTTTATCACCCACCACAACGCTCTCGATATTCCTCTCTATCTCCGCATAGCTAACGAGCTCTATCTCAAGCGCCTTATTGTAGGCGGATTTGAAGGTGTGTATGAGTTCTCGCGCAATTTCCGCAACGAGGGCATGGACCGCACCCACAATCCTGAGTTTACCTGTATGGAAATCTATGTTTCATATAAGGATTATAACTGGATGATGGATTTCACCGAGCGCATGCTTGAACGTATTGCCCTTGAGGTCAACGGCACCACCGAAGTTACTGTAGGTGAAAACACCATATCTTTCAAAGCTCCTTTCAAGCGTGTCACCATGACCGAGGCCATTCTCGAACACACTGGCGTTGACATTACCGGTATGGATGAGGATCAGCTGCGCGGTGTGTGTCGCGATCTCGGCATTGAGGTAGACGAAACCATGGGCAAAGGCAAGCTCATCGACGAGATTTTCGGCGAGAAATGTGAGGGCAAATACATTCAGCCTACCTTCATCACCGACTATCCTATCGAAATGTCTCCCCTCACAAAGCGTCATCGCAATAACCCTGAGCTTACCGAACGATTTGAGCTTATGGTAAACGGCAAGGAGCTCTGTAACGCTTATTCCGAGCTTAACGATCCTATCGACCAGTATGAGAGATTTGTTGAGCAGATGCGCCTGAGCGAGAAAGGCGACGACGAGGCAATGATTATCGACGCCGACTTTATCCGCGCGCTTGAATATGGCATGCCCCCCACATCGGGCATGGGCATCGGTATCGACCGTCTCGTGATGATTCTCACAGGTCAGACTACCATTCAGGAAGTGTTGCTCTTCCCCCAGATGCGTCCCGAGAAGACCCGTCGCAAGGACTCGGCCGACAAGTTTATCGCTCTCGGAGTGCCTGAGGAATGGATCGCTCCCCTTGCCAAAGCCGGTGTCTATACTGTTGCCGAACTGGCCTCTCAGGCTTCTCACGGCAAGCTGCAGCAGGAACTTTGCGGCATAAACAAGAAATTTAAACTCGACCTTAAGGCTCCCTCACCCGAGGATGTGAAGCTGTGGATCGAAGCTGCCGCCGCTACAGGCGAGTCTGCCGCCGAGGCGTGAGCATTCTGAAAAAACATAACCATTAATTCTCCCTTAGATAACCCTCAGAAATGAGCTTTCCGGGTAACATAGCCGTGATGGGCGGCGGTAGCTGGGCTACGGCTCTCGCTAAACTGCTGCTTGAAAATTGCAGCTCTATAATGTGGTATATGCGCAGAGACGACCGCATTGATGAGTTCCGCAGGCTGGGCCACAACCCTGCCTATCTCACCGATGTGATCTTTGACATCAACCGCATCAATTTTTCAAGTGACATCAATGAAGTGTGTAGCAAAGCCGACACGCTTCTGCTCGTGATGCCCTCACCTTATTTTAAAAGTCATGTCGACAAAATCACCGTCGACATTTCCGATAAATATGTCGTGACCGCCATCAAAGGTATAGTGCCTGATCAGAATGAAATCATCACCACCTATATGATGAGACGTTTTGGCGTTAAACCCGAGCATATGTTGGTGGTGAGCGGTCCCTGTCATGCCGAGGAAATTGCCCTTGGCCGTCAGAGCTATCTCACGGTGGGATGTAACGACATCTTCCACGCCCGTCAATTTGCCTCATGTCTGAGCGGCAAAACGGTCCGCACCATCACTTCGTCAGATGTCGACGGCATTGAATATGCCGCTGTGCTCAAAAACATCTACTCGATTGCTTCGGGCATTGTGCATGGCTTGAAATGGGGAGATAATTTTCAGGCTATGCTCGTGAGCAACGCCATCAGAGAGATGGAACGGTTTATCGACACTGTCTGCCCGCGTCCGCGACAGATTTGCGATTCGGTTTATCTCGGCGATCTTCTCGTGACAAGCTACTCACGTTTTTCGCGCAATCATAATTTCGGCTCGATGATTGGCCGGGGTTATTCGGTCAAGGCCGCGATAATGGAGATGGAACAGACTGCCGAAGGCTATTACGGCACAAAGTGCATCCATGAAATCAATCAGCTCTATGGAGTGGCAATGCCGATTCTCGAGGGAGTTTACGATATTCTCTATCGCAATGCCAAAGCTTCTGGCGCTATTAAGCGCATGTCGGAAACATTTGTCTGACACTCCCCTCTCTCAATTCAATTGATAATTAATTATTTCTCCTGATATATAGTATGAATCAGATTAAAGTAGATATCTCTAATGCAGCCTCTTCGGTTGCTCCCGGTGTGCTTACTTCGCTTGAGGCCGAAGCCCGTGAGGCTCTTGCCACTGTTGATAACGCCAATGGTGCCGGCAACGATTTCTTAGGCTGGAATAACCTTCCTTCTTCTACCCCCGCTTCGCTCATCGACGATATCAATGCTACAGCCGCGGCTCTTTCAAAAGAGTGTGAGGCAGTTGTATGTATCGGTATCGGCGGCTCCTATCTCGGTGCCAAAGCCGTGATCGAAGCTCTCAACGACACCTTCGAGCCCATGCTTCCCGTTGGCCGTAATCCCAAAATTCTTTTTGCCGGTCAGAATATCGGCGAGGACTATCTCTTTGAGCTGATGAGCTATCTCGATAATAAGAAATTCGGCATTATCGTGATTTCTAAGAGCGGCACCACTACCGAGCCAGCCATCGCTTTCCGTCTGCTTAAGGATATGCTCGAGCGTAAGGTCGGCAAGGAAAAGGCCTCAAAGCTCATCGTGGCTATCACCGATGCCAAGAAGGGCGCTCTCCGCTCGCTTTCCACCACCGAAGGATATAAGACTTTTGTGATCGAAGATAATGTGGGCGGTCGTTTCTCAGTGCTCACCCCTGTGGGTCTCCTTCCTATTGCTTGTGCCGGCTTCGACATCAAGGCTCTTATCGAGGGTGCCCTGAGCATGGAAAAATCTGACCAGACCGACAGCCTCACCTATGCCGCAATGCGCAATGCCCTCTATCGCGCCGGCAAGAAAATTGAGATTCTCGTTAACTATAATCCCAAACTCCATTTCTTCGGCGAATGGTGGAAACAGCTTTATGGCGAAAGCGAAGGCAAGGATCATAAGGGTATCTTCCCCGCTGCCGTTGACAATTCCACCGACCTCCACTCTATGGGTCAATGGATTCAGGATGGCGAGCGCATCATCTTCGAGACCGTTCTCTCGGTCGAAGCTCCCAAACACACTGTTGTGATTCCCAACGATCCCGAGAATCTCGATGGTCTTAACTTCATCGCAGGCAAGAGAGTCGACGAGGTTAACAAGATGGCCGAGCTCGGCACAACTATCGCTCATATCGACGGCGGTGTGCCCAATCTGCGCATCACAGTGCCCGAGATCAACGAGTATTATCTCGGGCAGCTGATCTATTTCTTTGAAAAGGCCTGCGGCATAAGCGGATATATGCTTGGTGTCAATCCCTTCAACCAGCCCGGTGTAGAGGATTATAAGCGCAACATGTTTGCCCTTCTCGCCAAGCCCGGCTATGAGAAGGAAACCGAAGCTATCAAGGCCCGTATTGCAAAATAAGCAGTTGAATAAATAATAATCGAAGCCCGGAATATCTGCTCAACAGGTTTCCGGAGCTTCGATTGTTACCATTTAGATAAGCAAGTGACTCACTTTCCGACTATTCCGGTTGAGGTAACTCTGCCTCGCATTGAGGATCCGCGCGGCAACCTTACCTTTATTCAGGACTCCGATCAGGTGCCCTTTGAGATAGAGCGCGTCGATTGGATCTATGATGTGCCGGGAGGAGTGTTTCGTCCCGGTCACCTGCTTGTCGACAAACCTATGCTCGTCACTGCGCTGTCGGGTAGTCTTGAAGTTACTGCGACAGGCGCTTTCGGCAAGGCATGTTTTAAACTCAACCGTCCGTCGACGGCGTTGTTGCTCCCCCCCTCCACAAGGTTTGAGTTCAGCAATTTCTCGACCAACACTGTGGCGATGACAATGTCGGGCACACCCGGTTTATCTGTTCCTGCAGAGAATCCCTCAATTGAAGGGTGCAGGTCAAACGGTCATTCCACTGCTCTTGTGAGTCAATGCCGCATAATTGAGTTGCCCCGGTTGGGCGATCTCACCGGCAGTCTCTCTACCGTTGTCAACGGCCAAGGACAATTGCCTTTCGACACCCGGAGAGTCTACTATCTCTATGATATTCCGGCCGATGCCGAGCGTGGAGGTCACTCCCACTTCTGTGAGCAGAGGCTAATTGTTGCTGCTGCGGGATGTTTTGACGTGGCCGTGAGCGACGGCAAGTCGTGGCGCACATACACTCTCAACCGCCCTTACAGAGGTCTATATGTACCTCAGGGATTGTGGCGTGTGCTCAACAATTTCTCATCCGGCAGCGTGGCGTTGGCTCTATGCTCCACCCCCTATTCGGAGGATGATTATGTGCGCTCGTTTAATGATTTTCTCGCTCTTTCAGCCAAAAAAATCAATATCTGATGGTTCGTTTCCCTTTTCTTGACCTTAGAAAAATCAATCTTCGTTATCTCGACAGCCTCACCGCTGCGGCGGCTAAAGTGATAGCGTCGGGAAGATATATCGGTGGCGAGGAGGTTACGACTCTCGAGCAACTGATGTGTGAAATTACCGGCGCCTCTCAAGCTGTGGCTATCGGCAATGGCCTTGATGCCCTTAAATTGATTTTCCTCGCCCTTGTTCAAATGGGCGATATCAAGCCGGGCGATGAGGTGATTATTCCCGCCAACACTTTTATTGCTTCAGCTTTGGCTGTTGTCGAAGCCGGGCTTACTCCGGTGTTTGCCGACATTGATACCGACACGTTGCTTCTCGACACAAGCCGTCTTGACGAGGTTATCACTCCCCGCACCCGGGCCATTATGCCGGTTCATCTCTATGGCCGTGTTTGCTTTGATGAGCAGCTTCTGGAGATTGCCAATCGCCATGACCTGCTGATAATCGAAGACGCGGCCCAGGCTATAGGCGCAACCTCAAGGGTGGCCGGTCTTTCGGGCAGTCATAATGCCGGAGCTTTGGGTCATGCGGCAGCTTTCAGCTTCTATCCCACAAAAAATATCGGTGCTCTGGGCGACGGAGGCATGGTAACCACATCTGATTCCCGGCTCGCCGAAATGGTGAGACAGCTTGCCAACTATGGCACTTCAGCGCCATATCATCATGATCTTATCGGCATTAACTCTCGTCTCGATCCCATTCAGGCAGCCATGCTCAAGATTAAACTGGCCGATATGGAGACAGAAATAGCCATGCGCCGCGAGAATGTGGCCCTCTATAATTCTTTGCTCGACACTCCCCTGCTGTCCCTACGCTCGTCCGACCCCGGAGAGGTTTATTATCAGTATGTTGTGATGTGTAATGGCGATCGTGCCGCTATTCAGTCGCTTCTGCTCGACAAAGGAGTTGAGACTGCTGTTCACTATCCCGTGCCGGTTCATCTTCAGAAATCAATGGCTCCCTGGCGACCTTCTCATCCGTTGGCCGAAGCCGAGCGCACTGCCGGGATGATTCTTTCGCTCCCGGTAAGTTCCGCCACCTCCCCTGCTGAAATCAAAGAAATTATTTCGATAATCAATTCATTGCCTGTCAATTTATAATGGCCACACGCCGTAAAAAAACTCGCAAGTCATCTTCGCGCAATTCTGTTCTCACAGTCGTTATCTTTCTGTTTCTCTGTGCCGTTATTGTTATGGCATGGAAAAAACTTCCTGCCGGGAATAATTCTTTCTCTTCTCCTTCCCCCTCATCGTCTGCTCTTTCGGGCGAATCGTTGCTTAAGGTTATAATTCCCGATTCGATTCCCTCTCAGATTGTTGATTATACCGGCATGACACTGTCGTTTAATGCCCGTCGCCACACTCCTAACTGGGTGGCATGGGAGCTGACAGCCGACGAAACCACCGGCTCGGTGAAGCGCAGCTCAACCTTCTATAATGATCCTGATGTGGCAGGGTGTCCTGAAACCTACGACTACCTCTACTCAGGCTATGACCGTGGTCACATGGCTCCCGCGGCAGATATGAAATGGAGTGCCGACGCGATGAAAGAAACTTTCTATCTAACCAACATCTGCCCCCAGGATCATAAACTCAATATCGGTTCATGGAACAATCTTGAGGAAAAATGTCGCTCCCTTGCCCGGATCGATAGCGCTATCGTGATTGTATCCGGACCGTTATATCTTCATCCCACTAACGAATTTCTCGGCGATAACCGTGTGGAGGTGCCGAGCCATTTCTTCAAGGTTATTCTGTCGCCTTATGCCGAGCAGCCTTCTGCAATAGCCTTTCTGATAGCCAACAGCAGCCACACCGAGGGTTTGCAGAAATCAGCCACTTCTATCAACGAAATTGAGTCGCTCACCGGCTATGACTTCTTCTCAGCCCTTCCCGACGAAATTGAGGAGGAGCTTGAAAGTCAAAACGATTTCATGAAATGGAATCGACATATCACATCCATGACACGGAAAAACAAGAAAAGCAACTGACCATGATGACCACTTCCTCCCAACCTATTTGTGCCATTTCTACCCCTCCCGGTATCGGCGGAATCGCAGTAGTGCGCATTTCGGGCGATAACGCTATCCCGGTGGTAAGCAAGATATGGAAAGGCAAGAATATTTCTTCATGGAAGTCCCACACCGCCCATCTTGGCATGATTGTCGATCCCGACACCGGCATTACGCTCGACCAGGCTGTCGGCACTCTTTTTCTTGGTCCTGATTCCTACACCGGTCTCGACACTATCGAACTGTCGGTTCACGGCTCAAAATTTGTGCAACGTGAGCTGATCAATCTCCTCATAAAAGTAGGCGCGCGTCTTGCCGAGCCCGGTGAATTTACTCGCCTCGCCTTCTCGTCTGGCAAAATCGATCTCGCGGAAGCCGAAGCCGTGGCTGATCTCATTGCCGCCAATTCACGCGCGGCCCATCGTGTCGCCCTTTCCCAAATGAAAGGTCACTACTCTCAGACTCTCAATACCCTTCGCGAAAAGCTCATTGACCTCAGCGCATTGATAGAGCTCGAACTTGACTTCTCGGAAGAGGAAGTTGAATTTGCCAACCGCGACACCCTCCTCTCCACTGCCAGCGAAATCCACTCTCAGGTGACACGCCTCTATCAGTCATTCTCAAGCGGCAGCGTAATCAAGCAAGGCCTCCCTGTGGCCATAATCGGCAATACCAATGCGGGAAAATCCTCACTGCTCAATGCCCTTGTAAATGACGACCGTGCCATAGTGAGCGACATTCACGGCACTACCCGCGACACTATCGAAGAAACTCTTGAGATAGGCGACAACCTCTTCAGGCTTATCGACACCGCCGGACTGAGACACACCGGCGATACAATAGAACAAATAGGCATAACCCGCTCGTTGAAAGCCGTTTCTAAAGCCTCGGTCGTGCTCTTTCTCATCGACCCGTTCCAGCCCGTAGAATCTAACATCGAGTCAATCGCTTCTACCATCTCAGCCCTCAATGCTGAAAATCCTACTCACATCATCCTGCTGATCAACAAATCAGATCTCCCGGGCTATAAGGAAGTAGCAAAAGATACACTCGATAAACTCGCGCCCCATATCGAAACTATCTCTCCCCGACCTCAGATTATCGAAATCTCCGCCGCCACCCGTCACAACCTGCCCGAGCTGCTTCAAACGCTTCAAAACGTTGCTGACCAAATTACCGGCGGCGTCACCGGCGATACCACAATAGTAACCAACGCCCGACATGCGCAGGCACTCCTCGACGCCGCCCAATCCTCTGCCCGCACCATCGACGCCCTCACCCAAAACCTCTCCGGCGAACTCATAGCCCAGCACCTCCGCGAAACCATCCACCACCTCAGCCAAATCACCGGCCAAATCACCTCCCCCCAAATCCTCTCCACCATCTTCTCCCGCTTCTGCATCGGCAAGT
>CAYLMR010000059.1:0-15037 GCA_964384885.1 uncultured Bacteroides sp. | reverse complement strand
TTGGTACACCATCGCCAACCCCCGTTATAACGGCGGTCAGATCAACGAGGTCGGTGGTGCCCTTACCAAAACTGCGGGATTTACCACAGGTTCGTTCTGGCGCTTTGAAACCGTAGGCGACGAAGCTCCCAACGCTGTCTATATCATCAACTATGAGACAGGTGACTATCTCTATCATCCCAACAGTGGCAATGCCGCTAACGTCAGCGTGACTTCCACCCCCTCTTCTTCTAATTACTGGTATCTCATCGAGCAGCCCAATTGGGGTGTAACCGGTTGGATTATCTCTGTAGTCGGAAGCAACACCGGCACTGCCTGTCTTGACGCTTCAAACGCCGGTGCTGTCTTCTCAGGCGGCTGGCACGCAAGCTCAGGTGACTATGAGGGTACTACATGGACCATCACCGAGGTCAGCAACGATGCTGCTAAGGAATCATTCTTCAGCAACTTCGTAGCTCTCAAGCAGCCCGTTCTCTTTGGTGAAGCCGGTGTGGCTCAGATCAAAGAGTCTGTGGAAGCTAAATTCCAGGTTTATGACAACCCCGTTGAAACTTACGTTAACATGGCCGCCGGCCTCGCTGAAGCCCGCACCGTCTATAACTCTCTTTGGCCTCAGGTTCTCAAGGCAAATGCCAACGGCAAGTCATTCTCATTCTATATGCCGGTTGTTGCACGTAATGCCGGTTATCTCGTGCCCACCGCCAACGGTGCCAACCTCACAACCTCAGGCTCATATTCTGCTTCAGCTATCTGGACTATGACCGTCAACGACGACAACACCGTAGCTATTCAGAACCTCCCCACCAGCAAATATGCTGTGGCTCAGACCACTTCAACCAACTGGACCCTGGGTGATACTCCCTCAGCTCTTTCACTCTATCTCTTCGACCTCGAAAACACCATCACTTTCGGTAAGGTTAATCCCGCCACTCAGGAATACATGCACAAAGGTTCCGGTAATGTAGTAGGTTGGGGTACCGCCGCTGACGCTTCAAAATGGATCGTAGCCGAGGCTGACCTCCAGCCCATCGTCGACGAGGCCAACGCTCAGATCACCGGCGCCCTCGCCAACAAAGATGCCATCATCGCCGCTCTTACCGCTACCGGTCTCTGGTCGGCTGACGAGCTTAAGGAGTTTGTCGACGCCCTCGACGAAATCACTCCTCTCAATGTTGACGACTATGAGACTCCCGCCGAAATCGCTCAGGCTGTCGATGCCAAACTTGCTGCCGTCAACGAAGCCTTCGCTCTCGTTTCAGCCAAGACATTTGCCGTTTATAACATCGGTTGCGGTCTCACCGACAACGCTCCCGCTTATCTCAGCCTCGCCGACGGTAACGTAGCTAACACCGTCTACGCTCCTACCGCCAAGGCTCAGTGGAGATTTGAGGTTGTTAACGGCCAGCTCGTGCTCGCTGAGAAAAACATCAACGCCATTACCTATCTCGCTGCTCTCAACGGCTCTGACTTCTCAACAGCCGCCGGCGCAGCCAACGCCCTCCCCATCAACATTGCCGCAAGCACCGCTGCCGACAAGATCGCCAATCAGATCACCATCAGCACCGCTGCCGGCGCTCTCAGCGCTAACGGCGGCAACCTCACCACCGGCGACGCTTCTTCAGCCAACGCCCAGTGGGTGCTTGTTGAAATCACCAACGCTATCTACACCCTCCCCGGCTCAACCGCAGCTATCGAGGATCTCAACTTCGTGATCGGTTCATTTAACCGCGGCGGTTACTTCACCACCGACATCATCATGCCCGGCGCAGCTGTTCAGCACGCCGCCGAAGGTCCCTACAGCTTCTGGAAACTCGTTCCCACCGGCAATGAAAACGGCTACTACATCAAGAGCGCTGCCGCTACATTCTATGTAGGCTCAGCCTTTACAATCACTGATACTCCTACCGAATGGTTCATCCTCCCCAACGGTGTGAACACCTATGGTATGGCTCTCAGTAAGACCAATCCTATCTCAGGCTCAAGCTGTGCTGACGCCCACAACTATGACAACGGCATTGGCACATGGTCACCCTCAGCCGGCGACTGGCAGGGCACAACCTGGGTTGTTGCTGCTGTGAGCGACGGCACTGTTGAAGACGCTCTCGACGGCGTTAACCCCGCCGAAGGTGTTTCAAGCCTCGCCGCTAAAGTGGTTGCAAACCTCGCCGCCCTCCCCAACATCTATTCTCAGGAAGCTGTTGACCAGATGGTTGAGCAGATCAACGCTGCCACCAACAACGAAAACCTCACCGCCGACGAGCGCATCGCCGCTATCGGTAACCTCATGGAAGAGGCTGTTTCAGCAGTCTGTGAGAAGCCTTTCATGCTCGCCAATGTGCGTCGTATGAATCGCGCTATCAATAACGAAGCTTCTGTAGGCATCAACACCCTCTCTTATATCGCTATTAACAACGGCACTACTCTTCAGATGAGTCTTGAAACTCCCGGCGCTACTGCAGACAATGTGACCCCCAAACGTGAAAATATTTCAATCTTCAAGTTTGAAAACGCCGGTAGCGGTAAGGTGAAGATCTCTGGCCTCAATGCCGGTCCCTACTACATCTACAACAACTCAACTGAAGATCAGGCTTCATTTGGCCTTGTTAACTCGCTTGAGGTTGCCACTCCTCAGGGCATGAATGTAAACCTTCTCGCCAATACCACCATTACTACCTATAACGCTAATGACGCCGGCTCACGTTGGGTGATGATCGATCCCTTTAAGCCTTTCGACGTTCCCGTTAAGGGTGCCGAGCACTATGCAGTGTTCACCAGCTACAACCGTGGCGGCGTGCTCACCGCTCAGACCGCTCTCGGTGTTAATCCCGCTACCGCTCCCATCCAGCACACCGACCTGACTCTCGGTTCATTCTGGGCAGTAGCTCCCGGTGAAAAAGAAGGTTACTACACCCTCAAGAACGCTCTCAACGGCCTCTATCTCGCCAGCAACAACAGCTACAGCGAAACCCCCGTTGAATGGTATATCGCTCCCAACGCCGGTAACCCCGAAGCCGGTCTCTCACTCGCCGTTGCTCCCGAAGGCCAGTGCCTCGACGCCAGCAACGCCGGTGCAGGCATCAACCTCTGGAAACCGAGCGCTGGCGATTGGAAGGGCACCACATGGATTGTAGCCTCCTATTCAGGCAACGTTGCCAACATGGCTGCTCAGAATTTCTGCGCTAACGCTAACCTCAACGCTGTTAAGGAAGACCTCAACCGTGTAATCGCCACCACTCCCTGGGGCGTAAGCGCTCTCTCACAGGGTGTAGCAGAATGTGAGACCTTCAAGGGCGGTGCTGACTTCGATGGTGACTATATCGCTGCCGCCAAGTATGTGATGAACATCAAGAACGAGGTTAGCGACAACTACTTCGCCGCTGCCGCTGCTGAGGCTGACGGCTCGAAGGTGCTCCTCCAGAGCCTCCGTCGTGCCAACGCCGGTCTGTCGACCAACACCCTCACCGTAAGCACTGAAGGTAGCAACGTGCCTATGCTCGGTCTCGGCGAGTCGTTCGACAACCCCAGCTCTACATGGTATGTTGAAGCAAGCGAAGATGAAGGCTACTTCACCCTCCACACCGAAAACGGTTACTATCTCGGCAACGTGCCCGGCGTAAGCCAGCAGGTTCTTGTTTCGGAAGATCCCGCCGACGCAGCCAAGTTCTACTTCTGGCCCATCTTCCTCGGCAATGAAAACAGCGGTATCGCTATGATCGATCAGAAGAACGGCCTCGCCCTCAACGTTAACCAGCAGCCTACAGCTTACCTCGTAGGTTACTACGCTCAGGATGGTGGCTCAACCTGGAAGATCATCTCAACCAGCCCCACCACCGGCATCGACAATGTTGAGCTCGGCAACGAGACCATCAACATCAACGACGCTGACGTTGAGCTCTACAACCTCCAGGGCATCCGCGTCAAAGTCGCCGACGCTGCTCCCGGCATCTATGTTGCCCGCAAGGCCGGCGTAGTTGTCAAGGTTCGCAAGTTCTAAGAAAAAGCGATAGCTCAGTCTATCCTTAGATTTTAATAATTAGTCCGATTGGCCGAAGAGGCTGACCGGACTAATTTTTTTGTAGGGAAAGATGATAGGGAATTAAAGGTTTTTTGTTAATTTTGCGTGATATAAATCTCCAATTCACCCAGCAATCATAATGCCATGAAAATTTCAGTGATAACCTCTCCGTCGCCCAAAGGGCTGATAACTTTAGTGACACTCACCAACGGCTCGGGCGCAAGCGTAACCCTCTGCTCGCTCGGCGCAGCTATCCAAAAGGTTGAAGTGCCCGACAAGGATGGAGTGCTCGACGACGTGGTGCTCGGATATGCCGACCCCGCCGATTATATAGCCGACGGCCCCTGTGCCGGCAAGGTGCCCGGACGATATGCCAACCGCATCGCCAAGGGTCATTTCTCGATCGGCGAAGAGACCTATACCCTCGCCATCAACAACGGCCCCAACGCCCTGCACGGCGGCCCCGAGGGCTTTCAGAATCAGAACTGGCTCACCAAGGTGACCGAAGAGGGCAAGGTGACCTTCACCTATTTCTCGGCCGACGGCGAAGAGGGTTATCCCGGCAATCTCACCGCCACCGCCACCTATGAGTGGAGCGAGGACAACACCCTGCGTCTCACCCTCGAGGCCCGCACCGACAAGACCACCGTGGTCAACCTCACCAACCATGCCTACTGGAATCTCAACGGTCAGAACTCAGGTTCTGCCCTCGGCCATGTGATGCAGCTGATGTGCAGCAACTATCTCCCCACCGACGAGACCCTCATACCCACCGGCGAGATAGCTCCCGTGGCCGGCACCCCGATGGATTTCACCGAGGCCAAGGTCGTGGGCCGCGACATCAAGCAGGATTTCCCCGCCCTCAACTATGGCAAGGGCTATGACAACTGCTGGCTCGTTGACAACTACGAGCCGGGCAAGCTGCAGAAGGTGGCAGTGCTCAGCTCTCCCGAGTCGGGCCGCACCCTCGAGGTGAGCACCACCCAGCCCGCCGCCCAGGTTTATACCGGCAACTGGCTCGCCGGCTCGCCGCTCAACAAGTCGGGCCGCGTGATGGACGATTATGACGGCATAGCCATAGAGTGTCAGCACACTCCTGACGCTCCCAATCAGCCTCAGTTCCCCTCGACCCTCCTCAATCCGGGCGAGAAATTCAAGGAGGTGATTGAATTTGCGTTCAAATAATAACCCTCTCCTCCCCATTAAGAGAAATAATAACAAACATAACTTTTCAGAATCAATAAAATTTCTTTAGCAATGAAACCCACACTTTTTGTGCTCGCTGCCGGTATGGGCTCGCGTTACGGCGGCCTCAAGCAGCTCGACACCCTCGGTCCTCACGGTGAAACCATCATGGACTATTCGATTTATGACGCCCTGCAGGCCGGCTTCGGCAAGGTGGTGTTTGTGATCCGCAAGGATTTTGAGGAAGATTTCCGCAACATCGTGCTCAAAAAATATGAAGGCCATATCCCCACCGAGGTTGTTTTTCAGTCGATCAACGACCTTCCCGAGGGTTATACCTGTCCCGCCGACCGCACCAAACCCTGGGGCACCAACCACGCCGTATTGATGGGTAAGAGCGCCATCAACGAGCCGTTTGCCGTGATCAACGCCGACGACTTCTATGGCCGCGACGCCTTTAAGGTAATCGCCGAGGAGCTTTCAAAGCCCCACGACAAGAAGGGCGACTATTGCATGGTAGGTTTCCGCGTGGGCAACACTTTGACCGAAAACGGCTCTGTGAGCCGCGGCGTCTGCTCGACCGAAAACGGCAATCTGACCTCGGTTGTTGAGCGCACCAAGATCTACTATAACGACAAGGGCGAAATCGTGTTCCTCGACGAGAAAGGTGAGGAGCAGCCCCTTGAGGCCAATGTGCCCGTGTCGATGAACCTCTGGGGCTTCACTCCCGACTATTTCGACTACTCGGAGAGAGAGTTCAAGAAATTCCTCGACAAGGATATCAACACCCCCAAGAGCGAATTTTTCATTCCCCTCGCTATCGACGCCCTCATCCACAATGGCGAGGCTACCGTCAAGGTGCTCGACACCACCTCAAAGTGGTTTGGCGTGACCTATAGCGAAGACCGTCCCGGAGTGGTAGAGAAGCTCGCCGAGCTCCACGCCCAGGGCGAATATCCCGAAAAGCTCTTCTGATAGAGCCTGTTGAAAGAGATTAAACTCAAACCCCGGTTGCCAACTCAGGTCGGCAACCGGGGTTTGTCGTAAGGTGTGGAGAATCTTATTGCGGCAGGGGGTAATCGTAGAGCAGCTCCCACTCCTTGACCAGAAGCACCGAGCCGTTGCCGCCGGTGAAGTAGTCGCCATATTTGGAGGCTGAGGCCACGAGCAGGATGTAGGTGGGCACACGGTTGGTGGCCACATAGTTGAAGGGAATCACGGCGGTGACATAGCCGTCGGTCGATTGGCCGAGCTGGGTCTGTGCATAGGCCACTACCTGAGGCAGGTCGGGGCTGAAAAGCTGACGGTCGGAGGGCTTGGTGCGTATCTCAAAGGGCTCGGGGCTGTCGATCAGGGCGCTCCACATCACGCAGGTGTCGGGCTGACCCTTGATGTGGGTAAACTCGTTGTTGGAGTGAGAGATGGGTGTGGAGGTGTAGTTGAAGGTCACCCTCACTCCGGTGGGGCGCTGGGTGAAGGGGCGGCCAAACGAGAGAATGCCGTTGGTGCCGTCGGTGCGCACATAGTCGCCGGCAAAGAGGTTGCCCGCGGCGAGCTTGCCGAGCATGGCGATGCCCACAAAGCGGGTTTCGAGGCGCGCGCCGGCATATCCGGTGGGGGAGTCGGGGTCGACGAGGGGCACCGTGTTGCTGTCGCCGAGGGTTGCGGCGCCCTTGTTGCCTGTGCCCCAGTAGGGGGTGGCATCCTGAGCCCACGGGCACCATATCTTGCCGTCGAGCCACCAGTTCTGAAGCAGGCGGTTGGCGGGCTGGATATTCTCGCCGGTGGTGAATGTCACGGCGGGCGACTCATCTTCTCCCGCGGTGGCGCGGGCCTCATAGGTGGTAGAGGGTGAGAGGGCCGAGAGGCGGCAGGTCCATGAGCCGTTGTTAGAGGTGAGGTTGTCGTCGGAGATCTGCGACCATGTTTCCTCGCCGGCCACGCGATAATAGAAGCTGACCTTGCGGCCGCTCTCAGCCGAGGCATAGAGCCAGGCCACGTTGGTCCAGGCGTCGACCGAGGTGAGCTCCACGCTCAGGTCGGTGGTGAGGGCGGTGAGGGTCCACTGTTGGGTGCGTCCGAACTCGGTTACACTGACAGTGAGGGGAGTGGTGAGGTTGACGGGGCCTGAGGTGAGCGAGGGGGAGATTTCGGAGTATGCTCCGCCGAGACATGCCTGCTCGATCTCCACCGCCGAGAGGTCATAGCCGGTGGGGAAGGTGAGGGTGACGGTGTGAAGCTCGGGGTCGATGACGGTGTTGCCTATCTGGCCGCGGGCCTTGAGCGAGAGGTTGAGCTGACGGGTGGCGCTGATTTTCCACACATAGTCCTGATAGATCGACAGGGTGAGCGAGAGGGTGTCGGTGAGGTTGAGGCCGTTGACAATCATTGCGGTGTCGGCCATGTGGGCGCCGGGGGTGATGACAAAGCGGGTCACCTTGACCGAGGCGGGGTTGACCGAGTCGTTGAGCATGAAGCTCACGGTGCGGTTGATCGAGTCGATCGAGGCATTTCTTATCTGCCCCTCGACGGCCATTTCGAGAATGTTGGCGTGGATGAAGGGATAGGGGGTGTCGTCTTCGATGCAGCCCGACATGGCCACGAGGGCGGTCAGGCCGAGAGCTATGGCGGGGGTGCGCATGGGGGAGAATATGTCGTGTCGATTCATGTTGGCAGAGGAATGTTAGATGGTGACTCCGAGACCGAAGTTGATGTTGAAGATGTTGAAGCGGAAATTGGCGCCCGAGCTGGTGCGAGAACCGTTGTCGAGGCCGTTGGTGGATTGCTTTTCATGCTTGACATGTATGCCGAACACGCCAAACGACACGTTGAAGCACACATTGTCCATCACAAACACACAGAGGCCGGGCGAGAAGTTGAGGCTGAGCTCGCCCGAGGTGGTGCGGGTGTCGCTCGGCTGATTGTTGTAGCTGCGCAGGAACCGCGATTTGCCGGCAGCCACCGAGAGGTCAACCTCGTTGAACACCGCAAAGCGCTTCATCGTGCCGAGGCCCACATAGTTGCGGTAGAGCAGGCCGAGCGAATAGTCGTGGGAGCTGTAGCGCACCTCGCTGACGTCAAACGAAAGGTCGTCGCCGAAGTCCATCGCTATATGGCCGAGGTGGCCGTCGGAGTTGGTATAGCCGAGCTTGAGGCCGAGGCTCTGGTTGCTCCTGAAGAAATAGGCTATGGTGGGGCGGATGCTGTAGCGCTTTATCTTGAGGTCGAGGTCTTTCATCACGCTTAGGAGCTCCATGTTCTCGCTGTTGAACTCGCCGTAGCTGGCGGTGAGGCCCACGAGCCATTGCCCTTTGGGTATGAACATGAAGTTATATAGGCCGCGCTCATAACGGCCGTAGTTTTTCTGGGGCAGGATGATGCTCACGGTGTCGCCGCCGATTATCACCTTTTGGTTGAGCAGGGCGGAGTCGATCGGGGCGCCGACATGTCTTAGGGAGTCGGAGCGGAGAAAGGGGCGCATGGCATGGGAAGCCATCGGCAGAAGGATGGCCACACAGGCTAATATGATTTTGAGAAATGAGTTGTTCATAACGTGGGGATGGAGGATTTAGAGATAGAAGGCCACGCCAAATGAGATTGAAAAGAGGTTGACCTTGAAATTGGCGTTTTTGCTGTTGCGGTGGGACTCATAGATGCGGTCGGTCACGGCTTTGGTGTGGGTGTAGTCGAAGCCGAGCACTCCCACATTGACCTCGATGGCCGAATAGTTGTTGAGAAACATCACCAGGCCGGGGGCGAGACCGACACTGAGCTGAAAGTTGCGCTCCATTGTGCCGGTGAAATCTTCCATTGTGCCGCTCAGGATTTTTGATTCGCCGCCGCCGAGTTCGAGCTGCATTTCGTTGAAGAGGGCGAAGCGGGTGTTGTTGCCGAGCGAGATATAATAGCGTGCGGCTCCCATGGCATAGAAGTTCTGACCGAGAGTGTTGAGGTGGTCGATGTCGTAGGTGGTCTCGGAGTCGATCTTGATGGTGCCGCTGTCAAAGTTGTTCATGTTGCGCTGATAGGCCAGACGACCGCCGAGGGCAAAGTTGTCGGCTATGGCATACATCACCATCGGGCTCACCTTAAACGAATAGGTCGAGCCGTTGAGGTTTTCGGCAATGAGAAATTGATAGTCGTCCTGCCGGCTCTGGGTGTAGTTGACCGACAGACCGGTGATCCACTGACCTTTAGGCACAAAGGAAATGTGCTCGAGATTGCGGGCGAATTGCTCCTGACAGGCCGCCGGCTCGGGATGGAGCAGTGCCGTGAGCAGCATAACAGCGGCGAGTGTCCCGAAAAGAGACTTCAGGTTGAAACGTGATGGCATGTTTGAAATTGATGAATATTGAAGAATGTGTAATCTGTTATGAGGGATTGGATGGCTGAGGATATCAGTAGCTTAGCACGAGGTTGTCGATCCAGAGGGAGCTGCCCCGAGAGGTGGAGGTGGCGGGGTCGTCGACGGTCATGAGGCGCGAGGTCTCCTCGGCGATGGTGCCCATCGAGGTCGAGGAGGCAAACATTACCCTGATGGATGAGGCTTTGACACCGAAATGCTCATAAGTGAGGGGCACCGAGAAGGCGGCATAGGAGAGGGCGGTGGAGAGACGGGTGCGCCCCGAGGCTATCATATAGGTGTGGCCGTCGCTGTCCTTGCCCATCACCTCGACTATCACGAGGCCCGAGGCGCCCGAGTTGTTGGCCGCGGGCTTGAACATATAGAAGCCGTTGAGGGCCAGCGGGCGTGAGCCGAAGGGTATGCCCTGGTCGTAGACCTCGCTGAGGGTGAGGGGGTCGAAGGAGTAGGAGCCTAAGAAGAGGCGGCCGGTGGCGCGGTTGGCTATCTCGGGAATATTGAGCGAGTAGGGGGTGTAGGGGAGTCCGGGCTGACGGTAGTCGGGAATGGGGCTGCCGTTCACATCCCAACCCACGTTGTCGAGACGCACGGCATAGGCGCCGTTCTGGGCATCGGTGACCGAGTAGGTCGACGGGGCGAGATACCAGGTGTTGTGGTTGGAGGCGCCGAGACAGAAGGTTTTGTCGTTGACGTTGGCCCAGCCGTCGGGGGCGGAGAGGGTAAATGATGTGCGGTTCTGACGGTTGTAGATTTCCACGATGTTCTGGGTGTAGCGGCCGCCGCTGAGCATGTTTTTATAGTCGATGGCGTTGGTTATCTCCTCGAAGTCGGCGTTGGGGAGCTGGAGCACCGATTCGGTGGTGACATTGACCGGCTCGGTGAGGGTGGGCGTTTTGTCGTCGACCAGCGTAGTCTGGAAGCGGTAGCGGGTGTCAGCCTCGAGGCCGGTGACGATGATGGCGCCCTCCTGAGGGTAGCGCTCCACCGAGGTGAGCTTCTCGCCGTTGCCGTAGATTATGGCACATGAGGTGATGAGGGGGCGGAGAGATTCGTCGGCGGTGAGAATCTGCACACGGGCATGGTGGGCAAAGGCGTCGACGTCGATGGTGAAGGCGGGGCTCACGCGGTCGATTTCGGTTTCGAGCTTGAGGATGCCGCAATAGTAGACTCTGAGCTGCACCTTGCTTGTGAGCGCGGGGTTGCCGGGGGTGGGGTTGAGGTCGTCATCCTTCATGTCAAATCTCACCGCATAGTTGTTGTTGGTGAGGTGGTCGATCTGCTTGATGGTGAGCTCCTGCCAGGATCCGTTGCCGCTCTTGCCCATGAGGGTGATGTTGTCGGAGAGATTGCGGGCGGGGCATTTCACCACGATTTCGCCCGAGTTTGTGCCCGCGATGATCGACGAGACCGACACGATCGACAGGTCGACCGGCACCACATCAATGTCGAGGGTCGTGAGCGGGCTGACCCTGCCGGCACGGTCGCGAGCCATGAGGCTGAAGCTGTCGGCATAATCATCGCTGCGCATGTAGCTCACCACGTTTGAGAGGTCGACCGTCACGTCGCGCTCTCCGCCGCCCTGATTGTCGAGCCCCTCGGCCTTGAAGCCGAATTTGGCGAGCAATTCTTTTTCAGCCTTTGTGAGCGAGAGGAGGTTGACCTGCGCGGGCCACCCTGCGGCGATGAGCGAGGGGGAGGTGGTGGTGAGTGTGATGGCCTGGAGGTTGGAGCCTCTGACCCTCATGCCGGTCTCGGCTGAGAGGGGAGTGCCTTCGGCCACTTCGAGCGGTTGGCCGGGAGTGTAGCCTATCGGGGTGATTTCGGGATAGTTGCCTTTGATAAATGCCTCGGAGAGAACGGTGGTTACATCGTCGGTGATCACTCTGCTGTCAAACGACACCACCACCTTGGGAGCGTCGCCGGTCTCGTCATAGAGCGACATCGAAGCCTCATAGAGCAGAGCGGGCGCGGCGTCGGAAATCTGAAGCGGCTCAAATGAGACGGTCTCGCCCGTGGGGAGGGTGAGGTTGAGAATGAGCGACACATTGCCGGGGCGGAGGAAGATGTAGCCGCTTTCGTCGGCGGGCACTTCGACATAGGCGCCCCCCTCGCTGTGGAGAGTGGCCGAATAGGCGGGGAAATATTTGCGCCAGCTGTCGCTGTAGGAGAGGCGGAAAACGGTGTTGGCCAGGGTGCAGGTGATGTCGGGGGTGGCAGTCTCGGTGTTGCTGACCCTCGTCTGAATCGAGCCTTTGAAGCAGGGGGTGGCGATGCCTTCGTCATGGAGGTTGCCCCAGCGGGCTTCGAGCAGATAGGAGCCGGGCAGGAAACGCTGGCTCTTGGGGAAGTCGTCGGCGCTCTCCCAGCTTGCCGAGTTGTCGGTGATGAGGTCGGTGAGCGAGATGCTGAATTGCGAGGCCTCGGGGAGCGGCGAAATCCTCACAGGCGCTGCCGTGGGGTCGGCGGCCAAGTGTATCAGGGGGTCAATGGTGACGGTGGGTTGTATGTAGCCTGATCCTTCGCCATTGTTGATTTTGTCGTCGGAACATCCCGACGCCCACAGGCAAAGCCACAGGAGGCAGAGGGCCGAGGTGGCTGCGGTGAGCGAACGCATGGCTGTCAGGCAGGGTTTGGTTCTTCGGGTCATGTGAGAATGTGATACTGATTCAGTCACAGGCAGAAAAGGCTGCATGACCTCTACCGCCTATTCTGCAAAAGTAATAAAAATCTCGCAATAACCCCTCATCCCTCCCCAAAAATCGGGCCGCAACCCGATTTTTCGCACCGATTTCCGCGCCCTGCCGATGAGCTATGCGGGCGGGCCATCCGGAGGCGGGTGCGAAATTTCGCACCCCTACCAGCGGGGATAACATATTGATTAGTACGGGCGTGGCGTGCCACGCCAGGCGAGAAGCGGCGTATCAGGCGAGGCAAATTTACGCGCGGCGTTTGTAGCCATGGCAGCGCCATGGCCCTACATTGCGGGCGTCATATCTCCCTAGAATCCGGGGCGGAACGCGAAATTTCGCGCCCGCCCCGAATATCATAATGGGAATATTATCAAATCGCTACTTTAACGACCTTATTGCCGACCATCACGATATAAACACCGCGGTTGGCAACGGCGATCGAGCAGCATCCGGTCTCTGAGGCGATCATCTCACCGCTGAGGTTGTAAACGCTCACCTTGCAATCATCCGCTACGCCCCACACATTGATAGTCTGTGCGCTAACGGTAACCACCGGCTCGTTAGCCTTTGCAGCCTCGATACCGCTCTCTGCGGTCACAGTCACATAACATTCAGCCTTGGCCTCGCCGCAAGTTGCAGTGATGATAGCCTCACCGATTCCGGTTGCGGTTACCCTGCCGTTGGCGTCCACGGTAGCAACCTTGTCGTTGCTCGAACTCCAGGTCACAGTCTTGTCAGTGGCATTGTCGGGTGTTACGATAGCGTTCAAGATTTTGCTATCTCCAACCTTAAGCGCAAGCGCCTGTTTGTCGAGCTTAATGCTCTCAGCGGGTACTGGCTTGACTGTTACTTGACACTCAGCCTTTGCGTCGCCGCAAGCTGCGGTAATCACGGCCTCGCCGACACCTACGGCAGTTACCTTGCCCTCAGAGTCAACAGTCGCAACATTGGGATTGCTTGAAGACCAAGCAACTGTCTTATAAGTTGCGTTATCAGGAGAAACGGTAGCACTCAGTGTCTTGACATCTCCAACCTTCATCTTCAGCGCCTGTTTATCGAGTTTCACGCTCTCGACGGGCACAGGCTTGACAGTCACCTTACATTCAGCTTTTGCCTCGCCGCAAGCTGCGGTAATCACGGCCTCGCCGACACCTACGGCGGTAACTTTGCCCTCCGAGTCCACGGTGGCAACATTGGTATTGCTTGAAGACCATGCAACGGTTTTATAAGTTGCATTATCGGGAGAAACGGTCGCGTTAAGGGTCTGGCTTTCGCCCACTTTCATCTCCAGCGCCTGCTTGTCAAGCTTCACGCTCTCAACCGGCACCGCTGTAACGCCGACATTACATTCAGCCTTTGCCTCACCGCAGGTTGCGGTGATAATGGCCTCACCGATTCCGGTTGCGGTTACCCTGCCGTTGGCGTCCACGGTCGCAACCTTGTCGTTGCTCGAACTCCAGGTCACAGTCTTGTCAGTGGCATTGTCGGGTGTTACGATAGCGTTCAAGATTTTGCTATCTCCAACCTTAAGCGCAAGCGCCTGTTTGTCAAGCTTAATGCTTTCAGCGGGAATCGGCTTGACGGTCACCTGACACTCTGCTTTTGCCTCGCCGCAAGCTGCGGTAATAACAGCTTCACCGACTCCTGCGGCGGTTACTTTGCCCTCAGAGTCAACAGTCGCAACACTGGGATTGCTTGAAGACCAAGCAACGGTTTTATATGTGGCGTTATCGGGAGAAACTGTCGCGTTAAGGGTCTGGCTTTCGCCCACTTTCATCTCCAGCGCCTGCTTGTCGAGCTTCACGCTCTCTACGGGAACTGCAGTAACGCCGACATTACATTCTGCCTTAGCCTCGCCGCAAGTTGCAGTGATCACGGCCTCGCCAAGAGCGATGGCGGTAATCTTACCGTTGGCGTCTACGGTCGCAATCTTCTCGTCGCTCGACTTCCAAGTCACGGTTTTGTCAGTAGTATTTTCAGGGTTAACGGTGGCGGTCACGGTAGCAGTCTCGCCAATCTTGAGCACAACAGAATATTTGTCGAGCGTGATGCTTTCGGCGGGAACGGGCTTGACAGTCACTTTACATTCAGCTTTGGCCTCGCCGCAGGTTGCAGTAATTACGGCCTCGCCGAGGGCGATAGCGGTAATCTTGCCGTTAGCGTCAACGGTTGCAACCTTCTCGTCGCTCGACGCCCAAGTCACAGTTTTGTTAGTAGTGTTTTCGGGGTTAACTGTTGCGGTCACGGTAGCGGACTCACCGATCTTAAGCACAACTGAATATTTGTCGAGAGTGATGCTTTCAGCGGGCACAGGCTTAATAGTCACCTTACACTCTGCCTTAGCCTCGCCGCAAGTTGCGGTGATAACGGCCTCGCCGAGGGCGATAGCGGTAATCTTGCCGTTGGCGTCAACGGTAGCGATCTTCTCGTTGCTCGACTTCCAAGTCACGGTTTTGTCGGTAGTGTTCTCAGGGCTAACGGTGGCGGTAAGTGTCGCGGTTTCGCCTATCTTAAGTTCCACAGCCGCCTCGTCGAGCTTCACACTTTCGGCGGGAACAGGCTTAACAGTCACTTTACATTCAGCTTTGGCCTCGCCGCAGGTAGCAGTGATTACGGCCTCGCCAAGAGCCACGGCGGTAATCTTGCCGTTGGCGTCAACAGTAGCAATCTTCTCGTTGCTCGACGCCCAAGTCACTGTTTTGTCGGTTGTGTTCTCAGGGCTTACGGTAGCGGTAAGTGTCGCGGTTTCGCCTATCTTAAGTTCCACAGCCGCCTTGTCGAGCT
>CAYLMR010000058.1:0-15442 GCA_964384885.1 uncultured Bacteroides sp. | reverse complement strand
GGGGGGAGGGTAGGTAGATAGAGGTGAGGGGGTTAGGAGGAAAAAAGTGGGGAGATGGGGGGAACAATTCGGGGAGAAACGGTGTTGAAAATATGTATCACAACCGTAGAATATTATGAAAACACCCCTCCTTTTGTCATGTTTTATGCTTATGACGGCCCTCACCGATCTCACGGCCCATGCCGGTGATGTGAGTGAACAGAGTGCCGCTCAGCTCACAGCATCTTCGCCCCAAACCGCTAACACTCAGACCTCTCCCGATGAGGACATGTGGTGGCAGCAATATAACGACCCGCTGCTGACTGACCTTATTGCCAAGGCTGTCGCCAACAACTATGATGTGGCGGCGGCCATCAAGCGCATAAAGATAGCCGAGCGTCAGATCAATGCCGCGCGAAGCGCCCTTTTCCCCACCGTGGGTGTCTCGGCGGGGTGGACTCAGGAGCGCTCGGCCGGCGCTACGTCGAGCCCTGCTACCGCTTCCCACACCGGCAGCTACTTCAATCTCGGGGCTAATGTCAACTGGGAGATAGATGTTTTCGGTCGCGTGGCCGCCAAGACCAAGGCTGCGAAAGCCGGGGTGGGTGTGAGCCGCGCCGAATATGACGGAGTGATGGTGTCGCTCTGCGCCAATCTAGCCAAGGCATATTTTCAGCTGCGCACCTATCAGCGTCAGTATAGCGAGACTGTGGAACATATAGCCTCGCAGGAAAAGGTTGTGAAGATGACCGAGGCGCGCCATGAGGCCGATTTAGGCAACGGCCTCGAAGTTGCCCAGGCCAAGACGGTGCTCTATTCCACCCGCGCTTCGCTCCCCACTCTCCAATCGTCGATACGCACCACAGCCAACTCTATAGCCGTGCTCACCGGTGTGCAGCCCGACGAGCTTGTGCCCGAGCTGCTTAATGTGAAACCTCTCACCGGGGAGGCGCCGCTGATTGCCTCCGATGTGCCGATGAATCTGCTGCGCCGTCGCCCCGATGTGGTCGAGGCCGAGAAACAGATAGAGCAATATGCCGCACAGATAGGAGTGGCCCGCAAGGATTATCTGCCCGTGTTGTCGCTCAGCGGCAGTATCGGCACTTCGGCCCACAAGGTCAACGATCTGTTTGGCGACAACAGCCTTGAATATTCGATAGCTCCCACATTGTCGTGGACTGTATTCGACGGTCTCAGCCGCCGCAACAATGTGGCCGAGGCGCGTCTGCAGCTTGAGGCCGCCACCGATTCCTATAACATGACCCTGCTCACCGCCGTTGAGGAGGTTGACAACGCCCTGACCTCCTATAAGGCGGCTCTGGAGCGCAGCCGGCTGATGAGGGAGGTGCTCGAACAGAGCGCAAAGAGCTATAACCTGTCGGTCGACCTTTATAAAGACGGACTGGCCGACTTTATCAACGTGGTCAATTCGCAGGTGACCTATCTTGAAAACCAGACCGCGCTGGCCGAAGCCGAAGGAAACGTCTATGCCGCCCAGGTGGCTATCTATGAGGCGCTCGGCGGAGGCATGTGATAAGAACGATGAGATTAACGATGTAAAAAAGATATTGACATGAGACATATTTACAATCTTGCCGGCAGAAAGCTGCTGTATATCACCCTTCTCGCCGCAGTGACCGCATCGGTTGCCGGATGTGACCGTAAGAAAGACAAGACCCGTGAGTCGGAGGGTGTGCCCTCAATTCAGGTTGCCGAGGCTACTGTCGACTCGGTGGTGCTCTATAAAACATTGCCCGGCATCATAAGGTCGGCCACCACAACCAATGTAGTGGCGCGCGTCAACGGCAAGATACTCTCAAAGAATTTCACCGGCGGCGAATATGTGCGCGCCGGCCAGACTCTCTACACCATCGAGTCGACCACCTACCGCAACGCTGTGGAGAGCGCCCAGGCGTCGCTCGCCTCGGCCAAGAGTCAGCATGACTACTACACCAAGCAGCTCGCCGCCATGCGCAAGGCTCTCGAGGCCGACGCGGTGAGCAAAATGCAGGTGGCCCAGGCCGAGAACAATCTTCAGCAGGCCACCTCGTCGATGAGCGAGGCGCAGGCCCAACTGTCAACGGCGCGTGAGAACCTGCGCCATTGCACCGTCACCGCTCCTTCGTCGGGATATATCTCTGAAACCCGCATCGACGCCGGCAACTATGTGAGCGGCGAGGGTGAGGCCGTGGTGCTCGCCACCATCTACGACAACTCCAACCTCCAGGCAGAGTTTTCGATCAGCGACTCTCAGTATGAGGAGCTGATAGGTGGCACCGGAGGCCTCTCCGCCGAGGTCTACCGCGACGTGCCTCTCTCATTCAGGGAGCCGCTGAGAAACAGCTACACCGCCGACCTCTACTATGAGTCGCCGAGCGTTGACGAGTCGACCGGGTCGCTCTCGCTCGTGGGCAAGCTCACCAACAAGGATAATGAGCTTAAAAACGGAATGTATGTCACCGTGTCGCTGCCCTATGGCGTCTCACCCCGCGCGGTGCTCGTCAAAGACGCGTCGCTCGGCTCCGATCAGCTCGGCTATTATCTCTATACCGTAGGTAAGGACAACAAGGTGCGCCACACCCCGGTGAAAGTCGGCGGGCTCTTCCACGACTCGCTCCGCGTGGTCACATCGGGCATAGAGCCGGGCCAGCGCTATGTCACCAAGGCGCTGCTCAATGTGCGCGGCGGCGAGACCATTAAGCCGGTACTGACCAAGTGACATAAAAGATTATCCCCACCATCCATCCATTATAATCTGACATCATGTTTTCAAAATTTTTCATAGGCAGGCCGATCTTCGCTACCGTGATAGCGCTTGTCATGGTCTTTGCGGGCATATTGTGTCTCACAAAACTTCCTATCGCCCAGTATCCCGACATTACTCCCCCCACCGTGATGGTGAGCGCCACCTATCCCGGCGCCAGCGCCTCGACCGTGGCCCAGACCGTGGGCGTGCCTATCGAGGAGCAGGTCAACGGTGTGGAAGGTATGCTTTATATGAGCTCCAGTTCAGGCTCTGACGGCAGCTATAACCTTACTATCACTTTTGAAAACGGAACTGATGTCGATGAGGCCGCCGTGGAGGTGCAGAACCGCATTTCGTTTGCCGACGCAACCCTTCCCTCCCAGGTAACCCAGCAGGGAGTGACGGTGAGCAAGCAGTCGAGCAACAATGTGCTCTTCCTGGCTCTGGAGGGTGACAGCGACCGTTATGACGCCCTCTATCTCACGAGCTACGCCCAGCTCCACATCACCGACGCCCTGTCGCGTGTGAAAGGTGTGGGCGGTGTCAACGCTTTCGGCGGCGGTGAATACAGTATGCGCATATGGCTCGACCCGCAGGTGATGCAGGCAAGAGGCATCACCCCTCAGCAGGTGAGAGAGGCTGTCGAGTCGCAGAACATGGAGGTGGGAGCCGGCTCGGTGGGCACTCCCCCCGACGATAACTCGGAATTTTCGTTCACACTCACTACCCGCGGGCGTCTCTCCTCTCCCGAAGAGTTTTCAAATATAGTGATACGCACCGACGACGGCGGTATGCTCCGCCTCGGTGATATAGCCAAGGTGGAGCTCGGCAGCAGCTCCTATTCGGGCTCATCGAATGTCAACGGCAAAGCCACCGCGCTTATAGGCGTGGCGCAGCTTCCGGGCGCCAACGCCCTCGAGGTGGCCGACGGCGCCCTCAAGGAGATGGAGCAGTTGTCGCAATATTTCCCCGACGGCATAACCTATCGCGTGGTGCTCAACTCCACCGACTATGTGCGTGAATCGATCGACGATGTGCTCACCACTTTTGCCGAGACCACACTCATCGTCATGCTGGTGATATTGCTCTTTCTGCAAAACTGGCGCGCCGTCATCATCCCGATGCTCACTATCCCGGTGTCGCTCATAGCCACGCTGGCCGTGATGAAGGCGATAGGCTTCTCGCTCAACACCCTGTCGCTGTTCGGCATGGTGCTTGCCATCGCCATTGTGGTCGACGACGCGATAGTGGTGGTGGAGGATTGCAGCCGACTGGTCGACCAGGGTAAGCTGACGCGCAAGGCCGCCGCCATCCAGGCCATGAAGGAGCTTACCGGCCCTGTGGTGGGCGAGGTGCTCGTGTTGCTGTCGGTGTTTATCCCCACGGCGTTTATCAGCGGCATCACGGGTCAGCTCTACAAACAGTTTGCCTTGACAATCGCCGTTTCGACCGCCTTCTCGGGCTTTAACGCCCTCACGCTCACTCCGGCGTTGTGCGCGCTGTTTCTCACTCCCCGCAAGCCTGCAAAATTCTTCATCTACCGATGGTTTAACAAAGGCTTCGAGTGGGTCAAGACCACCTATTCGCGCATTGTCAACAAGATGTTGGGCTATCCCAAGACCTCGATGCTGATATTTCTCGTGATAGCGGGTGCGGGCATCTACGGCTTCATGCAGTGGCCCACGAGCTACATCCCCGAGGAGGATATGGGCTATTTCATGACCTCGATTCAGCTGCCCGACGGGGCTTCGCTCGAGCGCTCCCAAAAGGTTGTTGACCGCATGAGCACCGAGCTGCGCAAGAATCCCTATGTGGCCGACGTGATGTCGATTTCCGGAATGTCATTCATGGGCGGAGGCAACTCCTCGAATATGGGCGGCCTGATTGTGGTGCTCAAACCGTGGAAGGACAGGGGTAGGAAAGGCTCTGTCGACAATGTGATCGCCTATGCCGACTCGGTGGGCGCCACAATCGAGGAAGCGAGCATCTTCTCGCTCAATCCTCCGGCCATTCCCGGCCTGGGCATGTCGTCGGGTCTGCAGATGCAGCTGCTCGACATCAATAACCTTGGCGCCAAAGCCCTCAAGGATGCCATCGTGTCGATACAGCGCGAGGCCGCCAAAGATCCGCGCATCGCCTCGGTAACGTCGATGTATCAGGGCCTCGTGAAGCAATATGAAGTGAAATTTGACCGCGACCGCATAAAGCAGCTCGGCATTGCCGTAGAGGATGTTTATGATGTGCTCTCATCCTATATGGGGGGCGCTTATATCAACGACTTCAATGACTTCGGCCGCGCCTTTGAGGTGAAGATGCAGGCACGGGGAGATGCACGTTCCAATCCCGATGACGTGCTCGCCCTCACCGTGCAGTCGCCCGACGGCGGCATGGTGCCCTTCTCGGTGTTTGCCACCGTAGAGGCTGTGGAGGGTGAACCCTCGGTTGACCGCTATGACATGTATTCTACCGCGTCGCTCACCGCCACTCCGGCCCACGGAGTCAGCTCGGCCGAAGGTATCGCCGCGATGGAGCAGATAGTGAAGAAGAGCGTGGGCCAGAACTTCTCCTATGCCTGGAGCGGCATAGCCTATCAGGAAACCCAGGCGGGCACTACTATCAGCTTTGTGTTTGTCTTCGCCATCATCATGACCATTTTCGTGCTGGCTGCCCAATATGAGAGCTGGACCGACCCGATAGCCGTTGTGATGAGTATGCCGGTGGCTGTGCTGGGCACCGTGCTTGGATGTATTCTGCTCAATCAGAGCATAAGCATCTACACCCAGATCGGCCTTATATTGCTGCTCGGCATGTCGGCCAAAAACGCGATCTTGATTGTGGAATATGCCATGGACTTCCGCAAGAGTGGCCTTGATATCAAGAAATCGGCCCTTCAGGCGGGAGTGATACGCTTCAGGCCCATTATGATGACGGCGCTGGCGTTTGTGTTTGGTGTGATGCCGATGATGTTTGCCACCGGTGCGGGCGCCAACTCGCGCATAGAGCTCGGCACGGCGGTGGTGTTCGGCATGGCGCTCAACGCCGTGATAGGCACGCTTTTCGTTCCTACTTTCTGGACCGTGATGCAGACCTTCAACGAGAAATATCTCTCACGTCTCTTCAAGACCCCCGACGCTCCGGCCGCTGCCCCGGCTCCCGAATCCGCAGACGGGGAGAAGGACAGCACTATCTGATACGCGGCGGAGGAAGAAGCCGTGACACTGAGGCGCGCAGGCGGGAGAGCATTCCTCGCCGGGGCGCCTCGGTTGTGTTTGTGGCCGGGCGGTTTAGGGCGTCGAGAATACGTCCGAGCGCTTCGCTCAGCGGGGCGGTTATCTCATCGCGGCCGGCAAAGTGGCTGATGAGCAGCTGCCTCACGTCGCGCGCAAGCTCGAGGGCGCGCCGGTTGTCGCCGCTCCATATTCCGCGCGAATAGCGGCGGTAGACCGCCATAGGCTGAGGCATAAACCTTATGTCACCCTGTGAGGCGTGGAGCATGTGGAGGGCATAATCGGTGAGAGGAGTCTTTTCAATCCACCGCGGCAGCTCGGAGTGGGGCAACGCCCGATACATCACCGACACGTTGCTGATGAGGTTGGCCTTGGCGAGGTCGGTCACGGTCATGCGGCGCGGAGTGGTGCCGGGACCGTTTGAGAGCGACATTTCGCCGGTGTCGGCATAGTAGTTGACCACGCGGTGGAAGCATATCGCCGTTTCGGGATGAGCTTCCATCCACCCGGCCTGACGGTGTAGTTTGTGGCGCGAACACCAGAAATCATCCCCTTCGCAGATGGCGATATATTTTCCGCGGCAATGACTGTAGGCGTCGAGCAGATTGCGCTGCAGCCCGAGATTCTCGCGGCGCGAGATGAGGGTTATCCTGCCGGGATAGCGGTCGGCCCACGCTTTGGCGCGGCTCTCGGTGGCGTCGGTCGAGCAGTCGTTGGCAATCACCAGCTCAAACTCAAAGGGCGCTTTCTGGAGCATCACCGAGCGGATGGCTTCGTCGATGGTAGACTCCTGATTGAAACATAGCATGAGCACCGACACGAGGGGCGTGCCGGTGCTTTGTGTGATTATTTCAGACGATTGTGTCATTGGAGATTGCGGGCGGCAGTGCTGAGAATTTCGCTGAGGGTGGGGTGGGCGTAGACGAGCGACTGCATCGCCTTGAGGTCGGCCCCCGCGAGCATTGCCATGGCGGGGGTGGCTATCATGAGGTCGGCTCCGGCTCCGGTTATCGAACATCCCACGAGCTTCATGCTCTCGGGATGAAAGAGCATCTTGACCATTCCCTCGGTCTGGTCGGTGGCCACGGCATAACCGTTGGAATAGTAGGTGGCCGAGGCGGCGAGCGGTTTGAAGCCGGAGGCCTCACATTGGGCGGGTGTCATGCCCACCATCGAGCAGGGGGGATTGGTAAACGCTACCGAGGGGATGATGGAGAGGTCGACGGGGAGACCGAGCACTTTGCGACCCTGAGCTTCGGCTGCATGGGCGAGGAGGCAGCGGCCATTCACGTCGCCTATGGCGAAGATGCCTTCGACCGAAGTCTGCATATTGTTGTCGGTCACTATAAATCCGCGGCGGTCGAGGGTGATGCCCGACTCTTCGGCGCCACGGGGCACGACAGCCTTGCGCCCCACAGCCATCAATACCTTATTGGCGGTGAGGCTCTTGGGTTTATCTTTCGAGGTGTAGTCGACTTGGAAGGTCGAGTCGTCGACGCGGCTCACCGAGGTGACGGCGGCCGAGGTGACAAATTCCACACCCCGCTTTTTGAGGCTCATGCGCAGACGCTTGGCTATGTCGGGGTCGAAGGCGGGAAGAATCTCCTTGCAATATTCTATCACGGTGACTTTAACGCCGCGGAGATTGAGCATAGAGGCAAACTCCATGCCTATCACTCCGCCGCCGATTATGGCAATCGAGGCGGGGAGCTCGGAGAGCGCGAGCATGTCGGTGCTGTCGAGGGTGAGGTCGGCGCCGGGAATGGGGAGTGAGGCGGGGGCGCTGCCGGTGGCGATGATGATGCGCGGGGCGGTGAGCGTTTCGCCGTCAACCTCCACGATGTGCTGCGGTCTGATTACGGCCTCCCCCTTATAGAGGGTTGTTTTTGAGATTAGCGACTCGACCCCCTGACGCAGGGTGGCCACGATTTCCTCTTTGCGGACTAAGGCTGCGATATAGGGGGTGTCGGCAGAGTGAGCGGCTGAGTGGCAGAGCGCTTTGGTGGGTATGCATCCGCGGTTGAGGCAGGTGCCTCCGGCGAGCTCTTTTTCAATCAGCGCCACGTTGAGGCCCGAGGCGGCGGCCTCGGCGGCTGTGGTATAGCCGCCGGGTCCCGCTCCGATTACTATGAGATCGAAAATTCCGGGTGAGGTCATCAGAGGTCGTTGGTTTTGAGGTCGGCCACAGTGACACGCGGGGTGAGGGCTGCGGCGGTGTCGTCGGGGTGTCTCACCGGGGTGTTGTGGGGAGCGTTTTTCACTAAATCGGGATTGTTGGCCGCTTCGTCGGCAATCTGACGCATCACCTTGATGAAGTCGTTGAGGGTGTCGAGATTTTCGGTTTCGGTAGGCTCGATCATCAGCGACTCGTGGAAAAGCAGGGGGAAATAGATTGTCGGGGCATGGAATCCGAAGTCAAGCAACCTTTTGGCCAGGTTGAGGGTGGTGACGCCGGTTGACTTGTCGGCCAGACCGTCGAACACAAACTCATGTTTGCACACCCTGTCGACCGGCAGACGGTAGAGGTCTCTGAGCGACTCCTTGATGTAGTTGGCGGCGAGGGTGGCCATCGGGCCGACTTCGCGCAAGCCCTCCTTGCCGAGCGACAGGATATAGGCCAGGGCGCGCAGCTCAACGGCGAAGTTGCCGAGCAGGTTTGACACCTGACCGAGCGACGAGTCGGAGCTTTCGAGGGCAAAGGTGCCGTCGGGGAGCTTCACCACGCGGGGGGAGGGGAGGAACTGCTCGAGACCTTTTCTCACACCCACGGGGCCGCTGCCGGGGCCGCCGCCGCCGTGAGGGGTAGAGAAAGTTTTGTGGAGGTTGATGTGCATCACGTCAAAGCCCATGTCACCGGGGCGGGTCACACCTACGAGGGGGTTGAGGTTGGCGCCGTCATAATACATCAGGCCTCCAGCTTCATGAACCATGTCGGCTATCTCGGGAATGCGGCTCTCGAATATGCCGAGGGTGTTGGGGTTGGTCATCATCATTGCGGCCACGCGGTCGTTGAGCAGCGGCTTGAGGGCCTCGACATCAACGGTGCCGTCGGGCAGGCTCTTGACTTCCACCACTTTGAGGCCGGCCACTGCTGCCGAGGCGGGGTTGGTGCCGTGGGCCGAGTCGGGCACTATGACGGTGTCGCGCTTCATGTCGCCGCGCGAGCGGTGGTAGGCGCGTATCACCATCAGTCCGGTCAGCTCGCCGTGGGCGCCGGCAAAGGGGTTGAGGGTAAATTCGCTCATGCCTCCTATCTCGCAGAGCAGGGCCTGGAGGGTGAAATAGGCTTCGAGGGCGCCCTGGGCGGCGCTCACGGGGGTGAGGGGATGAAGGGCCGACATGTTGGGGAGGGCGGCCATCTCCTCGTTGATTTTGGGGTTGTATTTCATGGTGCATGACCCGAGGGGATAGAACCCGGTGTCAACACCGAAATTGTTGGTCGACAGGTTGGTGAAGTGTCTCACTACCGAAGGCTCGTCGACTTCGGGGAGCCCGGGAGCCGACTCGCGCAGCAGATTGGCGGGAATACCCTCGAGCGACGCGCCGCAACCGGTGTCGGGCAGACGGTAGCCTTTGCGGCCCTTGCGCGAGAGGTCGAAAATGAGATTTGAATAAAACTTTCTGTTCATGGCTCTCGTGGCTTAGGGGTTGGTGATAAGTTGACACAGCTTCTCATAGTCGGCGAGGGTCTGCATCTCGGTAACGGCGATGAGCAGGTGATTGTCGTCGACTTTCACTCCCGGCAGCACACCCGCCTTTACGCAGCGCTCAATGATGAGGTCGACCGGCTCGGCGGTGGTGACGAGAAATTCGTTGAGAAACGGCTTGTCGGGATAGGTGAGCGAAACTTTGCCCGTGGCGGTGAGCATCTGCGACAGGCGCAGGGCGCCGGCATGGCCGGTCATGCAGAGCTGACGCAGCCCGTCGGGGCCTAACAGCGAGAGGTAGACCGACACATAGAGCGCCATGAGCCCCTGGTTGGAGCAGATGTTGGAGGTGGCTTTTTCGCGGCGTATATGCTGCTCGCGTGCCTGGAGGGTGAGCACAAACACTCTCTGACCCATGTCGTCGGTGGTGGCGCCGACAATTCGGCCCGGCATCTTTCTCATCAGCGCTTTGGTGGCGCAGAGATAGCCGAGATAGGGACCTCCGAAATTGAGGGGCATGCCGAGGCTCTGGGCGTCGCCCACGGCGATGTCGGCGTGCCATTCGCCGGGGGTGCGTATCACTCCGAGGTCGGCGGCGTTGGCATACATCACCAGCAGCGCCTTGGCGCCATGCACCTCGTCGGCCAGTCCGGTATAGTCTTCGAGAATGCCGTAGCGGTTGGGGGTGGCTACCGCCACGCCGGCCACATCTCCTTTGGCAAGCTCCTCACTGAGGCGGCTGCGCGAGGTCACTCCGTCCTGTTCATCTATCACGGTGAGCTCCACGCCGTGGTTGAGGGCATAGGTCTGAGCCACTTTGATCACATGGGGGAGCATGGTGGCCGACACCAGCACTCTTTTCTTCTTGCGCGAGGCGGCCACGGTCAACATCAGCGCTTCGGCTGTGGCGGTCGAGCCGTCATACATCGAGGCGTTGCTCACTTCGAGACCGGTGAGCGAAGCCATCATGCTCTGATATTCAAAGATATACTGGAGGGTGCCCTGAGAGATTTCGGGCTGATAGGGGGTGTAGGCGGTGAGAAACTCCGAGCGGCTGAGAATGTAGCTCACTGCCGAGGGTGAATATCTGTGATAGAAACCCTGACCGGCAAAGCATGTGAGGGGAGTGTTTTTGGCGTCGAGATCGCGGAAGAAATCCCTGACCTCTTTTTCGCTCATCTCCGAAGGCACGTCATAGTCGCGCTTGAGGAGCAGCTGCTCCGGCACATCGGCATAGAGCTCAGCCAACGACTTCATGCCGCATCGGGCCAGCATAATGTCGACCTCGGCGGGAGTGTGGGGAATATATCTGTGCACAGTGATAGATGATTGGTTGTGGTGACTTATTTGCTTGGGGGAAAGAGAGGAATCAATGGGCGGCTTCGGCCTCGCAATGTTTGCGGTAGGCTTCCTCGTCCATCAGCTTGTCAAGCTCGGAGGGGTCGGTGAGCTCCACCTTGATGATCCAGGTGTTTTCGGCATCTTTGTTGATGAGGCCGGGGTTGTCGATGAGCAGTTCGTTGCTTTCGAGCACGGCACCCGACACGGGCGAATAGAGGTCGGAAGCGGCCTTGACGCTCTCAACGGCGCCGAATTCCTCGCCGGCGGTGAGGTCGTCGCCCTGTTCGGGCATGTCGACATAAACGATGTTGCCGAGGGCGTGCTGGGCGTAGTCGGAGATGCCGATATAGGCGATGTTGCCGTCAACTTTCACATATTCATGGGTGGGGCTATAGAGGGTTTTCATAATTGTCGGAGGGGTTTTAGGAGGTTGTGTTTATATGGAGAAGTATTTTTTATAGCTTTTCTTATAGAATTTCTTGGCCACCACAACGGCGGGGAAGACTTTGCGGCGCACCTTGACCTGAAGCTCGGTGCCGAGGGCGGCATAGCGCGAGTCGATCAGCGCCATGGCTATGCTCTTGTCAACCGAAATGCCGCGGTAGCCGGTGGTGACGGTGCCAATCACTTCGCCGGTGGCGGGGAGGAGCACCTCAGCGCCGTGGCGGGCTATGGCGCGGTCTTTGATTTCAAGACCCACGAGCTTGCGGCTCACTCCCGCCTCTTTCTGAGCGGCGAGCGCCTCGCGGCCTATAAATTCGGGCTTGTCGAGCTTGACGAAAATGCCCAGCGAGGCTTCGAGGGGGGTGATGTCGTCGGTGAGCTCGTCGCCATAGAGGGGGAGGCCCACCTCAAAGCGGAGGGTGTCGCGGCAGCCGAGACCGCACGGTTTCACCAATCCGCTCTCCATCAGCTTGTTCCAGCAGAGGCGGGTGGTGGCGAGGTCGCTGTAGATTTCAAAACCGTCTTCGCCGGTATAGCCGGTGCGGCTCACCAACACCGGGGCGCCGTTGAGCGGCAGGGTGGTCTCGGTAAAGGTATAGAAAACCATATCCTTTAAGTCGAGGCCGAGCGCCTCAAGCATCACCTTCTCGGAGTCGGGGCCCTGGATGGCTATCTCGCCGGTGGGGTCGGAGATATTGCTGACCTCTACGTCAAAGTTCTTGGCCTGCTCCACGATGTGAGCCACATCCTTGTCGATGTTGGCGGCGTTGATCACGAGCAGGAAATTGTTGGCGCCACGCTTGTAGACCAACAGGTCGTCGATAGTGCCGCCGTCGGCATGGAGCATCATGCCATAGAAAATCTTGAAATCGGGAGCGTTGGAGACGTCGTTGGTAAAGATATGGTTGACAAACTTTTCGGCCTCGGGACCGGTGACCGTAACCTCGCCCATGTGGCTCACGTCAAAAATGCCGCAGGCGTTTCTCACGGCCTGATGCTCTTCGGTGATGCCCTCATATTGAATCGGCATATCGAAACCGGCAAACGGGCTCATCTGTGCGCCCAAAGCCACGTGACAATCATGGAGGCAGGTAACCTTAATGTCACTGTTATTCATTTATGGTAAATAGATTTAGGTGGTTATGTAAATGGTTGAAATCGGGAGTAGGGAGAAGCGTCGCTTCATCGTCTACAAAGATAACTCATTTTGCCGTAACTCCCACATCCCCCTCCCAAAAAAATCCAACCTCCATTGAGGAATCATGTGTAAATCGTTGAGCGGTAGGGGCGCCGACATGTCGCGCCCGCTACAGCGGGGAATTTATAGGTTAAAATAATGTAAATCAATGACTTGTACGGACATGGCGCTGCCATGTCTACAAACGCCTCCGCGCCCATAACGCCCTCGCCTGATACGTCGCTTGTTGCCTAACATGCCAAAGGCATGTCCCTACGAATCAATGCGTTACGCTTAAAAAATTCGGGGCGGAACGCGAAAAATCGCGCCCGCCCCGAACATCAAAAAAAGGATTATTATTACATAGCTACTTTAACGACCTTATTGCCGACCTTCACGATATACACGCCGCGATTGGCAACCGAGATCGAGCAGCAACCTGTCTCCGAGCCAATCAGCTGACCGCTCACGGTGAAGACACTCACGGTGCAATCATCCGCTACGCCCGACACATTGATAGTCATATTGCTGACGGTAACCACTGGCTCATTTGCCTCGGCAACATCGATACCTGAGAAATTGTAGGCGGCAATCTTGTTGAAGTTCTTCCACGGATCAATTGCCTTGCACTTCTCTACGGCAGCAGCTGGCACATAGAGTGTGGCGGTTTTATAAGATGTAAAAGAAAATATATCTTTGGAACCCTCGATGGGAGTTTCAGCAGCATAATACACCGATCTCAGTGCGCGACATCCTTTGAACACATCCATTCCTATTTTGGTTAATGACGTAGGAATTGTCACCTCTGAGAGGGCACTGCATTCGAAGAAAGCCATGTTGCCGACTGATGATACTGAGTTGGGAATTATTACTGAAGTCAAGCCACTACATTGTAAGAAAGCCATGTTGCCTATAGATATTAGGGAATTAGGAAGAATTATTTCTTTAAGATCACGACAATATGCAAAAGAATAGTGGCCGATAGTTGTTATAGAATTCGGAATTGTTACCGATTTCAGGGCAGTTTGAGAGTTATAAGAAAAGAAGGCATCGTTGCCTATGGAAGTAACGATATAATCACTACCCTTATATGTGACTGAGGACTTGATATCGGCGGTTGTAATGCCGTCGGTGTAACCGATTACCATGGCTGTTGCGGTTTCTTCGTGTAGCTGATATTTAATCCCTTCGATCGTAATAATTTCTTCCGGGAATTCGTAAGCAACAATCTTGTTAAAATTCTTCCACGGGTCGATTTCCTTACACCTCTCTATGGCACCAGCAGGCACATAGAGTGTGGCGGTTTCATAAGATGTAAAAGAAAATATATCTTTGGAACCCTCGATGGGAGTTTCAGCAGCATAATACACCGATCTCAGTGCGCGACATCCTTTGAACACATCCATTCCTATTTTGGTTAATGACGTAGGAATTGTCACCTCTGAGAGGGCACTGCATTCGAAGAAAGCCATGTTGCCGACTGATGATACTGAGTTGGGAATTATTACTGAAGTCAAGCCACTACATTGTAAGAAAGCCATGTTGCCTATAGATATTAGGGAATTAGGAAGAATTATTTCTTTAAGATCACGACAATATGCAAAAGAATAGTGGCCGATAGTTGTTATAGAATTCGGAATTGTTACCGATTTCAGGGCAGTTTGAGAGTTATAAGAAAAGAAGGCATCGTTGCCTATGGAAGTAACGATATAATCACTACCCTTATATGTGACTGAGGACTTGATGTCAGCGGTTGTAATGCCGTCGCTATGGCCGGTTACGGTGGCTGTTACGGTGTCGTCGTTTAGCTCATAAATAATCTCGTCGACTGTGACTGTCGCGGCCTTAGAGACGAGCCCCACCAATCCTAAAACCAGGAGTAGGGAAAAGCGCGTGATAAATGCTTTCATGATATGGAAAGTTTAGGCAGCCGCGGTCATCCCCTCGTTGGCTAAGTGATTGATTTATAAACTAAAAAGCGCAGGAATCTGTATCTGTTACCGTCCTACAACTGGAGGCTTCTCGCAATTGCCCATCTTATGTCGGACGGCAACGCAGAAGCCCTACGCTTGTATATGCAACAATAGCGTCCGGCCACGCCCAAGAGAGGGCGCTCAGCCGAATGCATGATATTACATATCCGCGGGCATCTACCGTTGCTCAACCCTTGACATAAGATTGAAAACTTTGCGAGAATTTCCAGTTGTCAAGAATCAGCGCGGATAAACGCTTGTTATTATGTTGGTTGCATCCCACCCGCTTTACCCTCGACCGGGGCTTCCGGGCGGTCTGCTCGCGCAAATTTAGCAACAAATTCCGATGTGGCAAAATTTGGTGAGTTTTTTAGCGGGATATGGATAGAAAAGGTTATCTTTGTGAGCGGAACATCAAAGTTTATGACGGAGATTTATGAGAAAGGAATTTTTAGAACAGAAGGGTAATTATCGCAAGTTGCGCTGCTTTCAGCTTGCCGAGCATCTGTATGACATTACCTATGTGTTTTGCGAGCGATTTATCGGCACGGGTGACCGCACTAAGGATCAGATGATTCAGGCGGCGCGGAGCATAAAGCAGAATATCGCCGAGGGGAGCAGCGCGGCCACGATGTCGACCCAGTCGGAGATGCTGTTGACCAATGTGGGGAAGAGTAGCCAGCAGGAGCTTTTGCTTGATTATGAGGACTATCTGGTGACCCGCGGACTGAGCCGGTGGGGTCTTGACGATGTAAGGCTGAGGAATGTGCGGGAGGCCTTGAGGCAGAAAATGACTCGACGTTTTATGATAGAGAAGGCGAGGGGATGGAGCGACGAGACTTTGGCTAATGGACAACTAAACAACGTTATTTTATATATATCAGTATAACAACATGCTAATAAGGACG
>CAYLMR010000057.1:0-16052 GCA_964384885.1 uncultured Bacteroides sp. | reverse complement strand
CACTAATAACTAATACTTAACACTTACTTAATACTTATCCTTTGTCATTTTCAGAATTATTTATAATTTTGTGAATTAGTAATTTCTCTACTATTTTATCCCCCGGTATGATTAATCGCAACATTCGAAACAGAATAGAATATATCGTATCCTGCGTTGGCGCATTTGCCGAGAAATTCAATCTCAGCAACACTCAGTCATATGCCTACCTGCGCAGATTCGGAGGTATAGACTTCCTGCTCGATTTTTATGAGGCCGAACACACCCTGTCGATCGAGGATGCCGTGGCTGATCTGCAAACCCTCTGCCAAAGAGAAGGAGGCCGCATAGCATGATCAATCTCTATCACGGCTCTAATGTGAAGATCGACCGGATCGATCTCTCGCTCTGTAAGGTTGGAAAGGACTTTGGCAAAGGCTTCTATCTCAATCCCGACTATAGCCAAGCGCGGATTATGGCTGCCAAAACATTCCGCATTCTCGGATATGGAAGTGAAATAGTCAATGAATATCAGTTTGATGATTCTGTGCTGAAAAATGGTTCTGACCTCAATATCAAAATATTCGATGATTATAGCGAGGAATGGGCAGAGTTTATAGTCCTTAACCGTAGAAACACGACCCTGATACCGGCTCACCCCTATGATATAGTAGTTGGCCCTATAGCTGACGATAGCGTAGGCGTGCAGATAAGGCGATTTATACAAGGTTATCTTCCGGTTTCAAGACTTGTTGAAGAGTTACGTTTTCATGGTGACCATGCCATACAATATTTTTTCTCGACTGAACGAGCATTAAGTTATCTCAAGAAAAGGCCATGACTAAAGATATACAATTTCAGGTGGAATGTCTTACTACAGAGCTTGCCGAGCTTCTGATGGAGGAATATGGGTGGAATGTCAAACGAGCGCTCGACGAATTATATGCCTCAGAAACTTTCGCTAAGCTCAACGACCCTTTGTGCGGTCTTTATTATGAAAGCGCCCCCTATGTATTCACTTTTTTGAAAAGCGAAATCGAGACCGGAAGATTAGGCTGACCTCCCGCCTCCTCACTAATAACTAATACTTAATACTTATCCACCGCTTACTTCATCGCTCATCACTCTGACTTATTACCTGAGTTAAGCGTTAAAATGGCGGATGGGAAAGAGGCGTAACCATTTTTTTTGTAACTTTGCAAGTTAGATGGAAAATGTCTTCTACATAATCATGGCCGGCATAATTATTGGCGTGCTTGTCTCAGCCCCCATGGGGCCGACAGGCGTGCTGGTGATTCAGCGCACTCTCAACAAAGGCCGCAACCAAGGCTTCGCCACCGGTCTCGGTGCGTCGCTGAGCGACTTGTGCTACAGTATGCTCACCGGCTTCGGCCTCTCGTTTGTCAACGATTTCATCACCGGCCAGCGAATGTTGCTTCAGCTCATCGGCTCGGTAGTGCTGGTGGTCTACGGCATATATCTTTTCCGCAACAACCCCTCGCGCCGCATAGTGCCCCCGGGAGTCAGCTCGTCGACCATCACCCGCGATTTCATCACCGGCTTTCTGCTCACCCTCTCCAACCCGCTGATAGTCTTCTTTATCATCGGCCTCTTTGCCCGCTTCAACTTCCTTGACTTCTCAACCACCGCCTTCCATTATGTATGCGGCTATGTGTCGATCGTTATCGGCGCAGTGGGCTGGTGGCTGTTTGTCACCTATGTTGTCAACAAGCTGCGCCACAGATTCACTATCGTGACAATGAGGCGCATCAACCGCGTCATAGCGATCATTATACTCGTGATGGCCGCCGTAGGGCTGCTCCAGTCGCTGAGCCGCCTGCTCAATATCATGTAACTGTTTTTCCGGCTCCTCATTTTTTACCTTAACTCCAATTCCTGAAAAAAAGATGCAACCCCTCCACATTCCCTATCTCAAGAATCTGAGTCAGATCAGTTCAATCAAAGATGCCCTCACCCTCCTTGAAGCCGAGGGTAAGCGCATTGCCGTTGACACTCTCAACTGGCCCGATCAATTTCCCTACCGCCCCCTCACCACCGTCACCCTCGCCCACGACGGCGAAAAAATCTTTGTTGACTTCTTTGTGAGATGCAACTATCTCAGAGCTGTCAACACAGCCGACAACTCACCGGTGCATCAGGACTCATGTGTGGAATTTTTTGTTGCGCCCCACGACCGCACCCCCTACTATAACTTCGAGTTCAACTGCATCGGCACCCTCTCGGCAGCCCTGCGCTATGACCGTCACAACTCCACTCCCCTCACCCCCGAACAGCTCTCCCAGGTGGAGCGCTATGCCTCCTGCGGTCAGCGCCCCTTCAACGAGCTCGAAGGCCTTTTCAGCTGGAATCTCACCTTTGCCATTCCCCTCTCGCTCATAGGCCTGAAATGGGAAAACGAGCCTATCACCCTCATGGGCAACTTCTATAAATGTGCCGACCTCACCAGCACTCCCCACTTCCTCTCCTGGGCGCCCATCTCCACCGAGCAGCCCGACTTCCACCGCCCCGAGTTCTTCCAGCCCATCATCCTCGACACCCCCGCCGTATAATCCCCCTTCGGTCCGAAAATATCATCCCCACCGGTATCATCTGCCGGCGGGGATATTCTTTTCAGTAAGCTTTTGAGAGCGGGGGAAGGAAGGCGTCGGGGTAGTGGGTAAGGGTATGGCCAGTTTCGGGAGTGCCGTTGACAATTATGATGTCAAACCTCGGCTCATGAAGCCACTTCTTCGATCGGATCAGCACATCGGCGGCCTTGGCCATTCGCGCCCGCTTGCGATTGTCGACCAGCTCCTCGGGGTCGGAAATCGGTTCGCTGCGGGTTTTCACCTCCACAAACGCCACCTCGTTGCCCTTAAAGGCCACGATGTCGATGTCGGTGAAAATCAAATATGCATCCGAATCAAAGATGGAATAGCCGTCGGCTATCAGATATTCGCGCGCTATCTGTTCGCCCCATTTGCCGAGATTATTGTGATTTGCCATGCCTGAAGTATTAATTTCACGGCAAAGATAATTAAAAAGCAGCTTGGAGATTAAAGAGTGGTCAAAAAGTTGGGCGGATATTTGCCACTCTCTGCCAATTGAGATAATTTTGCGGTAGTTTTGATGACAATTCCAACACATGACTCAATCTGATCTTCCCAAAACCCACACCGCGCAGTTTCAGCTCACCGCCGACAATTGTGACGCCTGCGGCCGCATCTCCCCCTCGGGGCTGACCCGCGACATCATCACCACTGCCGTTCAACACGCCGACCTGCTCAACATAGGCTATCGCCGGCTGATTGCCGAGGGGCAGATGTGGGTTCTCTCGCGCCTCGCCATCGAGATGGAGGAGTGGCCGAGAATGTTCAACACCATGGAGCTTAAGACATGGATCGAGGAGCTCAACCGATTTTTCTCGCTCAGAAATTTCGTCATAACCCACAACGGCCAAACCGCCGGCTATGCCCGCACCATGTGGGCAGCCATCAACATGCAGTCGCGCCGCCGAGGCGACCTCTCCCAAGCCATCATAGGGCTTGAAGATACAGCCACCGACGCTCCCTGCCCCATCGACCCGATCGCCAAGTTGCGCGACGAGGGGGAATACTCCGACAGCTATACCCACACTATCAGGGTGAGCGACCTCGACTTCAACCGCCACCTCACCACCTACCGCTACATCGACCTGATGGTCAACGCTGTGCCGCTGTCGCTCTATGACACTATGGTGCTCAGACGCCTTGACATTCACTTCATCCACGAAACCACCTACGGCAAGCGGGCCGTTGTGGAATGGAACACCACCTCCACTCCCGAGGGGTCGCTGATATATGACTGCCGCCTGGTGTCACACTCGGCTGACAACACCGAAGCTCCGCTGATATTCTCTCTCTGCCGCATGGAGTTTCAACCCCTCAAAAGCTGAACAAGCCCTTTCCTGACAAAACTTAATCCCTGCAGAGTCAATCGGGCCACAGGCGCCTTGATGACTATGCAGGGATATTTTTTAGCGGCTTTGAAAACTAAATCGCTGCGGGGGATGTTTAGATTTTAAACAATATTAAAAAACCTTTAATTCCATATCAAGATGAAAAAACAGATCACATTCGTGCTTATTGCCTTACTTTGCTCGATTTCAGCCATGGCCCTCGGTAAGAAGACCACTATCGACCGCACCGAGCTCCCCCTCGTGTCACAGGAGTTTCTGATGGCTAATTTCAGTCAGACCAAAGTGAGCACCGTGAAAATGAAGAAAAATCTCCTCAAGAAAGAGACCTATGAGGTGAAGCTCATCAATAAGGTTGAGATTGATTTCGCCAATGACGGCGATTGGACCGAGGTTGACTGCAAGAAAGGCGCTGTGCCCTCGGCAATCATTCCCGATCCAATCAAATCATATGTCAAGCAGCACTATTCAGGCGCTAAGATCGTGAAAATCAAAAGAGATGGAGGCGACTACAAGGTCAAGCTGAATGACAAGACCGAGCTCCAGTTTGACAGCCACGGCAAATGCACCCGCATGAAAGCCCATTGACAGCTTCCCCTGCTCAATAAGAGAGTGTGACCGATGCCGGATATAAACGGCGCGGGTCACCGAAAAGACCTAACGACCGCTCAATCGATTCGCTTGAGCGGTCGATTTTTCCTTTATAGACCTTGCGGCCGTTGATGGTGATGGTCACAGGCTTGTCGAGGTCGAGCAGCTCGTCGTCGGCAAAAACGGTGATCTTGCCGCCGGTGGCGGGGGTGAATTTGCGGGCCTGTTTGAGCGAGATGCCCCAGTTGGGGTCAGTCTCGGTGGTGCGATATTCCACGAGGCTTATCTTGAGGTCAACGGCGTTGGCGGCCGAGTCGACGGTCATGTCATAGAACATGCGGTCGCTCCCCTCGGGGCGCTCGTCGATAGCGAGGTTATAGAAACCGTTGCGGCGCACACCGTCCATATCATAATCCTCCCATGTCACGCGCGCGGGGCGGGTGCGGCGGGTGAACTGACTCAGCCACGGAGTGGTGGGGCTGTAGTCGATGTGGTGGGCGCGGTTGGGTATCAGCTCGATGCGGTGGCGGAAATCACCCGGCGACTCAGCCTCATTGGCCTTGAAAGCCTCCGAGGTGCGATAGGTGAGGATATTGCGGTAGAAACCGAGGTCCTGCTCACCGGTGAGGAGCGAGAAACCGATGTTGCGGCAATTCTCCACCGGGGCGTTGACCAAAGGCTCACCACCCGCCATCGGGCCTGCGGCGGCCAGATAGTCGGCGAGATAGGAGGCGAGGCGCTGACTGCCGTAGCCACCCTCCGAGATGCCGAAGATATAGATGCGGTCGGGGTCGATCTTGCCCGAGGCGAGAGCCTGTCTCAACAGTTTGTCCCAGGCAAAAAGCTTGGCTCTCTGCCACCAGCGGTAATAAGCTCCCTCGTTGGGAATCTTGGGAATGAAATAGGCGCTGGGGGCGTCGTCAAACCTCTCGGCAAGTTTCATGCCGGTGGCCCACTCTATCTCGCTCGGGCCTGAGCCGTGGAGATAGATAAAGAGAGGCATCGGCTCGGTGGTTTCACCTTTGGTGCCGTAGCGGAACATCAGCGAGGCGTTGGGCTCGAGGGTGTCGGGGAGAACCCACACCGTGGTGTCGCTCTGAGCCAGCGGCATGAGCTGCGGAAGAAGATAGGGTGAGTCGTTGGCGATTTCACTACACCACGCGCTCCATTGACGGGCGGCCTCGTCGCGGGCCTCGGTTTTAGAGAGAGAGCGGCCAAATGCCGGCGCGGCACTCACAGTCACTGCCGCCAGCAAGATCACAAAGTTGCGAAATAATTTCATAATGGTTATGGTTTTAACTCCGGGCTAAATAACTGACCCGGTTGACAAAATTACTTATTTTTTCGCAATGTGGGGCAATGTGGAGCTATTTTTCAGTCGGGCCGCGTCAAATGCCGATAGTCACGCCGAGGGTGAGGGGACGGAAATTGATGCTTTCATCGACATTCATCACCTTGGTGGGCGAATAGCGCAGATAGATACCGAATGAGTGGCAGAGCGACACGGCGCCGAAGAAGTCGACCGAAAACTTGTTCTGCTCCAACTGCTTGCTGAACTGATTGGCGCGCTTGCCCTGAGGGTCATACCATCCGGTCTTAACCGAGGCATAGGTATTGAAATCCAATATCACGCCAGCCTTGATGCCGATGTCGGTGCGGGGAATGTCATAGCTCCACAACGCCGGCACCTGAAGCGCAAACACCTTGAGGCGTGAGAAGCGGCCCTGACAATTTTCGGGATAGCTGCCCCATTCCAATCCGCCTTCGTTGTTGACGGTAAGGCATTTGTCGGAGGTAGTGGTCTTATAGTTACGCCAATCAAATCCGAGACCTATTGAAAATCTCGTCCTGCCGGTCTCATAATAGAGGTTGATGCAGCTCAGCCAGCTTATCTCGATCGACTTTGACCACTGCAGTCCGCCGGGACCCGACTGATTGCACGGGTTGGTGAGGCCGAGACACACACCCTCCATCGACACACCGGTCGACGAGGTTTCATTTTTCGAGAAATTGATGCACATAGGCACCGGCGTGCGGTAGGCCTTCGACACCCTCACCTTTGAGGTGGGAGAATAATTCACGCGATAGGTGGTTTTCTGATCCTCGCCGTCGATGTCGAAGTTGAGGCCGTTGGCATCTTCGGTTATCACCACTTTGGCCGGGCCGGGTATTCTCATCACCGAGTCGGGAGCGGCGCTATCGTTGGCGGCCGCGGGGAGCACAAACAGCATTAAAGCCGAGAGAGAGGCTATGAGTCTTGATATGTTAAGGGTATTCATTGTGTCGTGAAATAATTAAAACGTGAAAATATCAGCTCCTATCGACCACGCCATTACGTCGGGGCCAAACTGACTCTGAAACAGTGTCATGGGGCACCATGTGGCATAAACTCCTATGCCGCACACCGAAAACGAGCCATAGATGTCGCAGGTGAGGAGTCTCTGCTGCAAACCCTTGTAGCACGACTTGACGCGGGTGTCGCCGGTGGTGATTTTGGCGTTGGCCTTGGCATAGGAGTTGAGGTTGACAACTCCGCCCAAGGTGAGCTTCACACCCTTACACAAAGGCACCGTCATCATCAGAGGCACATGAAAGCGCCACACATTGAGCGAAGTGCTGTTGACGGCATAAGGCTCGGGCACCTCACTCAGAATCAGCTTATCCTGATCCTTCATGTAGATATATCCGCGGTCGGCGGTTGTTCTCACCATGCCGAAGCCGAGACCTATGGCAAACGAGGCTTTGCGGTAGCTGTTTTCCCATTTGGCGCCAAACACGCTTCTCACACCGATTTCATAAGAGTTGTCGAGCCTCCCCTTGTTGTGGTAGTTGAAGCGCTGACCCCAGTAGGCGTGGTTGAAGAAGGTGGTGCTACGGCTGCAGCTGTAACCCGGCACTTTAATATCATTATGTTTCTTTTTCTTGAAGAAAGGCATCTCCACGCCCCACGATTCCGAAAACAGGTCGATATTATCGCCCGGTGTGTTGTCGACATCCACGCTGAATCTCACAGGAATACCTATGCCGAAAGTGTCATATTGCTCTTTGGCATCGAGGATAACCCTCTCCCCCTTGCGCACTATGGTGATATCCTTAAGTTTCTTGTCAAACAGTTTGAGAGTGTCGCGCGGAGCCTGTTCCTGCGCCTCAATAGCGGGCGCGGCCAGAGTTACCGACATTATCACTGCGGTTATAAAAGTTCTCCAACTCATATTCTTAAATAGTTAAGTTACGTTCTAAAAAAGTTTCGTCAGTTTTCGATAAGGGCCTTCACCTCTTTTTCACTCAGGTTGCCCTCGAGATAGATAAGTGTTGACTTGCGTTTGCCTATGGCTCGGCGGTTGAGGTAGAAGAGATAGCGTTTTTTCTTTGCCGTGCCCCCCAGCGAATAGAATCCGAAATAGAGCTGACCGTTTTTATACGACACCTCCTTGGTCTCGGCCGAAGCGCCATCTTTGGTCACGGCTTTGAGAATGGCTGCGCCAAGCTCGTCGTCGGCGGTCTCAGAGATGCTCTTATAGGCCGTGAGTCCCGCCGCGCTGAGCTGACTGCCCGACAGGCTCACATAGGTCACGTCGGGATTGTCGGTAAACTTGTCGCTCAGATAGGGCGCCACGTTGAGACCGCTCTGAGCCCGCAGGCCCGTGACCGAGAGCCACATTATGGCTATGACAATAATTAGTTTTTTCATATTCCTTAATCATTGAGTTCATTCATCACTCCGCGCATTTCGTCAAGGTCGGAAGTCACATCGTTGAGCATGTCTGACTGCGCCTCTGACATGTCGTTCATCTGGCTTTCGACAATTGACATTATTTCACGGAGATTTTCGATTTTCTCACCTCCCGAGTAAGCATAACTGTCGGCAGGGATAGTGGACGGGCTACCGATACTCACCATCATTGCGGCTACGAGCACCACAATCACCGCCACCGAAGCGGCCACCGTCAGGGCGGGGCGCCACACGGCCATGAAGGGCTGACGGCGCGGCTTCTCAACTGCCGGCTTGCTGATCATGCGGGCATAACCCATCACGGCAAGAGCCTCGCAGACCTTGGGGTCGGTGTGGTCGGAGTTGAGCAACAGGCCCAGCAGCTCCCTCTCCTCGCCCGGAGTCATATCGGCATCGAAATATCTTTCGATAAGCGCATATAAGGTTGTTTTGTCAGTCATAGATTATGTCGGGTGTTATAAATCATTCTGATTTTGTTGCGTGCCCTCGATACTATCATCCTCACGTTGGCCTCCGAGAGGTCGTAATATCGGGCGAGTTCGTCGAAGTCCCAGCCATCTTTTTCTCTGTGATAGAGAATTTCTTTGTCGCGTGGCGAGAGGAGTTGGCCGGCCAGGGTATCTACCTCGTTATAGAGCTCTTCGACATCCGCCTCGGGCGGGGGAGAAAATTTCTCGGGCAGATCTTCAACCGAAATATCTCCTGATCTTACCGACCGGCGGCGCAGGCTGTCGACATGCAGGTTGCGGGCCGTGACGGTGAGCAGCCCTTCGGCATGACTCTCGTCGGCGAGACTTTCCCGGCGTGTCCACACCCTCAGGAAAGCCTCCTGAAGGGCGTCGTCGACATCCTCGGAATCGTCGCGCTGAGAGACCATCCTGCCAAATCTCAGGGTGACCTTTCGGAATGCTGATATGAGATTTTCTCCTTTCATCTGTCTCTAATACGCAGCCACAGCGATTTTGCAACAAAAGTATCAAAAAAAAATTGTAACTTCGCCGTTCATAAAGCTATTTTTCCTCCCGGGCATATATGTTAAACAAGCTCTACAAGACCATTAGGTTTCTGATAGTCACAGCATTATTGCTGGTGCTTATCATTCCGGCGGCGCTCCATGTGCTGCTGTCGGTGCCTGCGGTTCATAGCTATGTGAGCCGGGAGGCGGGCAAACAGCTCTCACTGCTGCTCGATTCAAAGGTGTCGATCGAGTCGGTCAACATCGCGCCGTTCAATAAGCTCACCCTCCGCCGCGTGGTGGTGGAGGATTGCAAAGGTGACACTGCCCTCAAGATAAGGACTCTCGGCGTGGGGGTGTCGCTGAGCCACCTCATAGTCAGGCAAAGGATAGTGGTTGACTATCTATCTGTCATCCGCCCCGACATAAGGCTCAGCCGCGACTCGCTCAACGCCCCCCTCAACATTCAGAACATCATCGACGCCCTCAAGCCTCAGGACCCCTCGAAGCCGCCGGCCGACATCAGGCTGCAGATACGCGCCATCGTGATACGCGACGCCTCGCTGAGCTATAATGTGGCCTCGCTCCCCTATCGCGCCAAAGGGTTTGACAAGAACCATATCTCGGTCGACAATCTCAGCGCCGACCTCCGAATACCGGAGTTTGTGACTGAAAACGGGCGACGGCGCCTCACTGTCGACATGCCCCGTCTGGCCCTTGACGAGCGCTCGGGCATAAAGGTCGAAAGGTTGTCGGCACGCTTTGACTATTCGCCCGGCTCGCTCAATGTCAACCGCCTGGAGCTCGACCTGCCGGGATCGCTGATAAGCTTCAACCCCATAGCGCTGAAATGGCCCGACAGCGAGGATTTCCCCTCAAAGCAGAGTCTGGCACAAATGCCCATAGCTCTCTCCACCCGCCCCGAAAGCACTGTCAATCCCTCGGATGGAGCCCCGTTTCTCCCCGCGCTCGAAGATTTCGACCTGCCGATGCAGCTGGCCCTGAGTCTCTCGGGCACACCCGACCACCCAGAGCTCGAAGCGCTGAGCCTCTTTTCGCGCAACGAGGGTATCGAGGTCACCGCCTCGGCCTCCCTCGACGGCCTGATGAGCAGCCCCGACGCCATTTCCGCCACTCTCAGGCAACTGATGGTGAAAGTCAACGCCGGCAAAGCCAAAACGCTCCTGACCCGGCTCCCCTCCACCTTCTCCCCCCTCTCATCGCTCGGCATGGTTGAGCTCAACGCCGACGGCGCCGCATCGCTCTCCTCGGGCAAACCTGTGGCCGCCGACCTCAACATGACCTTCGACAGCGAGCTGCTCACCCTCAGCTCGTCGGCCACGATGACTCGCTCGGCCAACACCACCAACCTCAAGGGCTCGGCCAAAATCACCAGCCAAAGCCTCGCGCCGCTCGCCTCGCCCGGCGGATTGCTGCCTCAGGAGCTTAAGAATATCGGGGGCGTATCAGCAGAGCTGTCGGCCAACATGGCGATGGTGAAATCGGCGATTGTCAACGGCACTCTCGACACCCACATCGCCTCGCTGACCTGGAAAGACACCGAGCTCAACGACATCGAGATATACGGAGGGGTGGAAAACGGCTCCCGTTATGACCTCAGCTTCAGGTCGGAGTCACCGCTGCTCGATGCTGAAATCGAAGCCTCGATGCTCGGGTCGCTTGATTTCAAAGGCCCCTTCGGTCCCAAACAGATTGACCTGCAGCTCACCGGCAACAATGTCAACATAGGTCTCTTCACCACCCCCAAAGGTATTCTGGCCAAAGCGCCCAATCTCTCGGCCACCGCCTCGGGATCGGTCACCCTCGCGCGCCGTCAGGAGGGGGTGATGAGCATTGACGGATTGCTCGACATCAACGACCTCACCCTCGCTACCTCCACCGACTCGGTGCTTCTCAGCCTGAGGCGCACATCCATCGAGGCCATTTCACCGATAGCGGGTGATTCGCTCGGTCAGCAGATCAACTTTGCCGGCGACCTTGCCGATGCCTCGCTCACAGGGCGCATCAACACCTCTACGATAGTAAAAAGCGTGAGAAACCTTCTCGCTTCGGTCTTTCCGTCGGCAGTCTCGCCGGTTGAGATTCCCGCCAAAGCGATGGCCAACGACTTTGATTTCTCCCTCCGCCTGCTCACCACCAAGCCGCTCGAAAGTGTGATGTCGATGCCGATTCAGGTGAGATATCCCGTTGATCTTTCAGGCCACCTGTCTGACAACGCCGCCTCTATGCTCCTCTCGGCTCCCTATCTCTGGCAGGGCAACAAGGAGATCAACGACACCCGCCTCGCTCTGTCGCTGCAGTCGCTCAACGACTCTCTCCCCGCCGCAAGCATAAGCGCCGCCACGACGATGCCCACCAAAAACGGCTCGATGAAGCTCAACATCGCCTCGGTGTCCAACGCTGTTGATTCGCTCTCTACCGACATCAACTGGGTGGTTGAAAGCACCCGCGATTTCTCGGGGCAGGTTAATCTCGACACCCGATTGAGCCGCTCGGTCGTCGCCGGCAAACCGCAGCTCGACGCCAAAGTGATTGTCGAGCCGGGACGATTGACGTTTAACGACACCGTTTGGACCCTCCACCGCTCGGAAATCGACATCGAGGGCACAAAACGCATTGCCGTCAACAATTTTCTCGCCGGCCACGACAACCAGTTTGTCAAGATCAACGGCATAGCCTCGCCCCTCCCCTCCGACTCGCTGACTATCGACCTCAGCAACGTTGACCTCGACTATGTGTTTGAGACACTCAACATTCCCAACGCCATGTTTGGCGGCATTGCCTCGGGCCACATCACCGGCAGCTCGATTCTCTCCTCCAATCCCGTGGCCTCGACCTCAGGGCTCTATGTCGAGGGGCTGAAATATAACTTCTCGCTGCTGGGCAACACAATGATACGCGCCGACTTCGACGCCCTCAAACCCGCCGTCAACATCCACGCCACAGTCTCCCAGCCCAACGGGCGCCAATCTACCATCGACGGCTATATCAAGCCCACCACCGAGGGCTATATCGACCTCGATTTCAAGGCCGACAAGATTGCGGTGGGCTTCATGAAACCGTTTATGGCCGCCTTTGCCAGCGAGGTGAGCGGTTATGCCTCGGGCAACGCCCACCTGTTTGGCACATTCAAGGATGTCAACATGAGCGGCGACATCTTTGCCGAAGACCTCAAGCTTAAACTCGACTTTACCGGCACGAGCTACACCGCCACCGACTCGGTTCACCTCACCCCCGGTTATATCGACCTCAACAACATCACCCTCCATGACCGCGACGGCCACACCGCCCGCCTCGACGGATGGCTCTCGCACACCAATTTCCACTACCCCAAATTCAACTTCCGCATCTCCAACGCCAACTCGATGCTGGTCTACGACATTCCTCCGTCGCCCGAGCTGATATGGTATGGCACAATCTATGGCAACGGCGCCGCCGACATCAACGGTGTGCCGGGCAAGATTGACATTAAGGTCGACATGGCCACCGCTCCCTCCTCTACATTCACCTTCGTGCTGTCAGACTCTGAGGAGGCCTACGATTACACATTTATCACCTTCCGCGACCGCCTCAACCCCACAGGCACTATCTCGGAGGAGGAGGCCAATGTGCCCGAGGAGGTGAGGGAGCGCCGCAAGGCTTTGGCCAAACAGCAGGAGGAGGAAAACGCCTCTATCTATGACATGGACCTCACGGTGAGAGCCAACCCCAACGCTTTGCTCACCGTTGTGATGGACCCCGTGGGCGGCGACGCTATCAAGGCGCGTGGCAACGGCGTGCTCACCCTCACCTATAATTCCGCCTCCGAAGACCTCGGCCTGCGCGGCGACTACACTCTCGAAAGCGGCTCCTATAACTTCACCTTCCAGGATATAATCCGCAAGGATTTCAAGATCAACCCCGGCAGCGAAATCAGGTTTATGGGTGACCCCTATGCCGCGCGTCTCAACATCGCCGCCTCCTATCGTCTCACCGCCAACCTCTCAGACCTTGACGAGTCATTTCTCGACGACCCCGAGCTGACTCGCACCACTGTGCCGGTCGACGCCATGATACTCGTCAACGGCGACATGCGCTCGCCGGGCATCGACTATGATTTCAATTTCCCCACCCTCAAGGATGACATTAAGCGCAAGGTCAACTCGATCGTGAGCACCGACGACATGCGCGCCCGACAAATGCTCTATCTCCTTGCGCTCAACCGTTTCTATACTCCCGACTATATCACGGCCACCAAAGGCAACGAGTTTGTGTCGATGGCCTCGTCGACCCTCTCCTCTCAGCTCGGCAACGCCCTGGGACAGCTCACCGACAAGCTCTCGATTGCGCCCAACATCCGCTCCGACCGCGGCGATTTCTCCGACATGGAGTTTGACCTCGCACTCGGCGCCTCGCTGCTCAACAACCGACTGCTCTTTAACGGCAACTTCGGCTACCGCGACAAGACCCTCAACAACAACGCCTTTATTGGCGACTTCGACATCGAATATCTGCTCAACCGCTCCGGCTCGCTCCGATTCAAGGCCTACAACCGCTATAACGACCAGAATTTCTACGTCAAAAACGCCCTCACCACCCAGGGCCTCGGCTTTGTCTACAAACGCGACTTCGACTCCATGCTCTCCTTCCTCAAAGCCCTCCGCCGCAAACCCTCCCTCCACTCCAAATAACCTCCCCTGCCCAATCAAACCGAAAAACGCTTCCCTAAACCCTTTTGCGACGCGAGATTCCCCGGCCAACAGAAAAAATATAAGAATTTGAATGGCGTAATAATAATAAATCGCGAATGATTTGTATAATCTACGATTTCTTGCTAAATTTGCAATTCGCGAATCGCGAATATGATAATGTAAATAACTAAACCACAAACAGTATGCGTCCTCAGGACATCGTCATTCTTTTAAAAAAAGTCACTTTGACAGGACGAGGCATGACCAATGCCCAGATCGCAAAGGAACTTAGCATAAGCGCTTCGGAGGTGTCCGAGGCGTTAGAGCGTTGCCGTATTGCCCATTTGGTTGACAATCTTAAACAACGTGTGAATATTCTTGCATTAAAAGAATTTCTGGTTCATGGGCTGAAATATGTATTTCCTGTTCAACCGCAGGCGAAAGTAAGGGGAATTGCTACCGCAATCTCCGCTCCGCCAATGAATGAGAAAATTCTGTCGGAGAAAGATGTTTACGTGTGGCCTGATTCAAAAGGAAATATCCGTGGCGAAGCTATTGCTCCGCTTTATCGTACTGTTCCGGATGCTGTAAGGCTTGACCCCATGCTTCACAGTCTGTTGGCTATCGCCGATATTTTCCGGATTGGACGGACAAGAGAAGTGGAACTCGCCAAAGTGGAACTCGACACAATTCTCGATACTTATGATGTCAAGTAATCTCAATCGCCTCAGAGTTATAGCTGAAGGCCTTGGGGAGCTGTGCCGCGATGTTGTCTTTGTTGGTGGCTCGGTAGCTGAACTCTATGCCGATGACCCGGCGGGCTCAGAGATTCGCCCGACGATGGATGTGGACTGCGTAATAGAACTTGCTACCTACGGCAGTCTGCAGGAATTTGAGGACCGGTTGCGCAAGCATGGTTTTGAGAATGACATAGAATCCGGTGTGATATGTCGTTGGAAATATAATGGCGAGATAGTCGATATCATGCCTGACAGGGATAGTATTCTTGGATTCACCAACCAATGGTATCACCCCGGTTTTCAACACCGTATTGCTTATCAACTGCCGGATGGTTGTATGGTTCATATCTTGCCGCCGCTATACTATCTCGCTACTAAGATAGAGGCAATTAGAGGTAGAGGAGGAGATGATTTGAGATTATCGCACGATTTTGAAGATTTGATTTATGTTTTAAACAATCGTCAGGACATCATATCTCTATTTGATATAGAAAACGACAAATCGCTTGTTGAGTACATTTCATCCTGGGCGTCAGATTTGCTGAATCGCCGGAACTACCGTGAGGAAATAGAATGTATGCTACCATATGGCGACTATGACCGTGTTGACTATATAATCGAAATTTTAACCCATTTCAAACGATGAAAGTCCAGTATGCCTCTGACCTGCATCTTGAATTTGGTGCAAACACATCATTTCTCAGGCAACATCCGATAACTCCTGCAGGCGATATTCTTATACTTGCAGGTGATATTGGATACCTGGGAGATGAAGCTATGAAAAGACATCCATTCTGGGATTGGGCATCCGACAACTTTCAGGAAGTCATTGCCATTCCCGGAAATCACGAACTGTATCGGCACTTCGATATAAATACGCTGAGTGAAGATTGGGAATTACATCTTAGGCATAACGTCAGATATGTTTACAACAAGGTCATTCATTTGGATGATACAACTGATTTAATTGCGTCAACCCTATGGTCTGAAATATCGCCGGAGAATGGCTATATTACTCAGCGTAACGTGAGCGACTTCCATCTTATAAGAGACGGAGAGAAAACGCTTACATGGGAACGATTCAATGAGGAACATCAGAGGTGCAGGGCATTTATTGAAAAAGCCGTCAGAGAAAATCGGGTTGAGAAAATTATCGTGGCCACACACCATGTGCCGTCATTCTCTTTAATGGCTCTGGAATTTAGCGGCAGTCCGATAAATGGTGCATTTACCTCTGAGTTAGGAAACTTCATTGCTGATAGTCGAGTTAACTATTGGATTTATGGCCATTCACACCGCAACATCATAAAGCAGATAGGAAACACACAATGTGTGTGCAACCAGCTGGGTTATGTCAAGGCATTTGAGCACCTCAATTTCAAACAGGATGCAGTCATAGAGTTGTAAA
>CAYLMR010000056.1:0-16451 GCA_964384885.1 uncultured Bacteroides sp. | reverse complement strand
CTTTTGAGATGCGTCTGCCCACCTGAATCGTCGGCTCACTTTTTCCTGACAGGAAATCACAAACGCGAGAGGGACTTACTCCGATTTTCTTAGCGAGAGCGGCCTGCGAAAGGCCCATCTCATACATACGGAGTTTCAGAATATCTATCAGCGAGGGCGTACCGATGGGATAGTGAATATCCTCGTAATCTGCAACAAGGTCGGATACCAACATTAACTCGATATACTTCGGATCAGTCTCCGGAGTTTCATTGCTTACAAAAGGCAGAAGCTCCTCGATTCGGCTCAGCGCCCAGTTATACTGAGCTTCGTTATCAATTTTTGTCATAGCACTTAATATTAAACCTGTGAGGCATCTTTTAATTTATCGTATTCAGCATGGGTACCGACGAATCTAATGAAGATTTTTTGCGGTAAAAAGAGAACAAGAACTATCAACCGAAAGTTGTTTCCCCGAAGATTGAATACATACCGGTCGTTCCCGATGTAATCAACCGAATTAGCCCATTCAGCTTTTATCTGACTGAGATCAGTCCAATGAGCTTTAGTGGCCTTCTTATACCAATCTTCAAGAGCTCCCTTTGCTTGGGGATGTTTGGTATAAAACTCAATCAATGGTCTTTTAGTTATGACTCTCATATTTGGGGGTGTTTCTTAATTGCGTTGTAAAATTACGAATAAAATTTTGAATTACAAAATTTAGACAATACTTTCTGAATAATTTAGCCGGTGATTTTTTGAATATCCTTAATCGGACTAATCGGAAGAATTTAATTTCCCTTTCTCAAAACCTTTCTCCACGCCCGGAGGTTATATAGGTAAAGAAACTAAAAATTAACAATCAAAAATTAAAAATACTATGAGCAACAAAACAACCACCCGCGCCCAAGAGGCTGATCTCTATCCCGGTGTAGCACCCGATATTGCTGACGACGAAAAAGTTGATCCCGCTATGGTGAAACAAGACGTTAAGGAACTCAACAACAATCCCCGCTCAACCGATGGTCCCAAAAACGACTGATAAATCATCTTGATTGATAAATTATTGAAATTGAGCTGCCCCCTGAAAGCACGAAACTTTCAGGGGGCAGCCCGTTGATATTCACTTTTTTGAGGGATGTGTCGACCGCCTCAGCGCGAGGTTTCTCAACAACCGGTCGAGAGTGAAGAGTATCGCCGTTATCACCACCATCATCTCCACCATAGGATTGGCCAGCAGGTTGCCCATCAGATTGGCCGACTCGATAAGTGTGTGGTTGATGTGAACGGATGGCACGGCGGGCATCCTGGCCTCGGCGATAAATGTGGGCAGGGGAAGGTAGAGCAACCCTGCCACCCCGCAAGCTATAATTGCCACTGCTCCCGCAATCACGGCCAACAGGCCGCGCACACGGGCCCGCTGCTCACACCGCTCTTCGATATGAGCCATGGTGTTGGAAATGAGATTTTCCGGCATCGGGAAGCGAGACTCATATTTCTCGAGAGCCTCACGCATATTTCGGGAAAAGTCATTGCTGTTTGTGTTCATCGGAGATGAGTTTAAAGAGTTTCTTTCTGATTCTAAACAACCGCGTCTTGACATTGGGTTCGGAAAGCGACATTATAAATGCGATTTCCGCAATTGATTTTCCATCAAGATAGAACAGCGATATAATTAACCGCTCGTCGGGAGCAAGAAGGTCGAGCGCCTTATAGAGAGCTTCAACCGACACCTCTCCCTCCGGCTCGTCGGGGCCGTCGACCGAGGAGTCGGCGAGGCCGTTCCAGAATTTGTCGTCACCCGATAGGGTTTCAACCTTCGAGACTTTTCTCAGGCGCGACACCGTCATGTTATAACTTATGCGGAATATCCATGTCGAGAGCGACGAGTCACCTTTATAAGATGAGAGCGAGGTGAATACCTTGGTAAAAATCTCCTGGGTGAGGTCGGCTGCGTCATCATTGTTTCCGGTCATCCCCGCCACCATGGCATATACTTTGGGCGCATATCGCTCCATGATCGAAGCGAAAGCCCGCGTATTGCCTTTCAGCACCTCGGCGATGATTCTATTTTCGGAAACATTCTGTGTCATTACATATATTCAGACGCGATGCACTCTGAAAGGTTACGCCGGCGGCCTATAAAAAAATTTTTTGGGGAGGGAGTGTAACCTTGGGGAGGTGTCGCCGTCTAAAAGAATGAACGGACCTCAGAAGCCGCTCACCTCAACAGATTACAAACAACCGATAAAACAATAAACCTATGGATTTTATCACCGTCCCCGCAGTAATGCTGATTATCTGCTTTTTTGTCTACAAGCTTTTTGAACTCTATGCCTGCCGCAAGGAGCGCCTCTACATACTTGAGCATCTCAAGGAGCGCAACTTCAACGATATGAAGTTTCCCTCGTTTAATCCTCTCGGCGTGAATATTTCATTTTCAGCCTTAAAGTGGGGATGCTTTCTCTTCGGCATAGGCTTCGGCATTCTGCTTGCCAACTTCATCTGCATCTTTGAAGCCGGGTTTGACATTTATCGGGGCAATTGGTATTCCAACCCCTTCCAGATAGTGTTCGGAGGCTCGACCGCACTGTGCGGCGGACTGGGATTGATCATCGCCTCGGTTCTCGAGATGAACAACAAGAAAAAATCCGATAATTAATGATACAGGTCAGTCGTGATGGTAGGGCTCGCCGCGGAGTATAGTCATGGCGCGATAGAGCTGCTCCACAAAAAAGAGTCTTACCATCTCATGGCTGAAAGTCATCTTTGAGAGCGAGATTTTTGAATCGGCTCTCGCATAGACCTCCTCGCTGAAACCATAAGGGCCTCCCACCGCATAGATGAGCCTCTTGCAACCCGAGGCCATGCGTCGTTCCACCTCGCCGGCAAACTCGCGCGAGGTGAACTGTTTTCCCCTCTCGTCGAGCAATACCAGCAGGTCGCCCGGCTTGAGAAAGGTGAGCAGGGCCTCCCCTTCGAGCTGCTTCTGGGCCGCTTCGGTCATGGCACGCGAGAGGCGTTTGTCGGCTATGACATTTATCTCAAAATCAACATAATGCTCCAGCCGGGACTGATATTTCTCTATCGCCTCACGCATCAGGGGGTCGGCTGTGCGCCCGATAACGCTCAATACTATCTTCATCTCTTGTCAGCGGTTTTTTCAATATTTTTGATTACTTTTGTGCAAAAATAGCCAAATTTCACCATTACCTCAAATTATATTGTAATGAAAACCAAAGACGAGCTTATCGACGACCTTCTCAACCTCGCTTTTGCCGAGGATGTGGGCGACGGCGACCACACCACCCTTTCCACAATTCCCGCCGACGCGATGGGCAAACAGCGCCTCATCATCAAGGAGGAGGGCATAGTGAGCGGAGTGGAGATTGCCAAGAAAGTGTTTGCCAAATTCGACCCCTCGCTCAAAGTCACCGTGATGATTCCCGACGGCACTCATGTTAAGCCCGGCGACGTGGTGTTTGAAGTCGAAGGCCCCGTGCGCTCACTGCTCCAGACCGAGCGCACAATGCTCAACATCATGCAGCGCATGAGCGGCGTGGCTACCATGACAGCTAAATATCAGGATAGGCTCAAGGGTTTGAAAACCAAAGTGCTCGACACCCGCAAGACCACTCCCGGCATGAGAATGTTGGAGAAAGAGGCCGTCAAGACCGGCGGAGGCAAAAACCACCGCATAGGCCTTTTCGACATGATTCTCATTAAGGATAACCATGTGGATTTTGCCGGCGGAATACCCCAGGCAGTCAAGGCCGCCAAAGACTATGTGGCCAAGCTCGGCCGCGACCTCAAGATCGAAGTCGAGGTGAGAAACACCGACGAGATTCTCCAGGCTCTCGAAGCGGGAGTTGACCGCATAATGCTCGACAACTTCACTCCCGAGCGCACCCGCGAGGCCGTGAAGCTCATCAACGGACGCACCGAAATCGAATCGTCGGGCGGCATCACCCTCGACACCCTCAGAGACTATGCCGAGTGTGGCGTTGACTATATCTCGGTGGGAGCCTTGACCCACTCGGTCAAAGGCCTTGACATGAGCTTCAAAGCCGTGAAATAGACTTGGCAAGCGCCAGCATATCGTCAACACCCATTCCCGCCAGAGAATCGATGATCATATCGGCGTCAGCCTCACGCTCGATTCTTTCGCGCGGGAAGGTGGTGGCAAGCGCTATAACCATCGCTCCGCTGCTGCGCCCGGCGGCAAGACCCTGAAACGAGTCCTCAAACACGAAGCAGTTTTCAGGCTCCACGCCTATGGCCTTGGCGCCGAGCAGATAGCCCTGCGGGTCAGGCTTCGAGCGGGTCACCTGAGAGGCGTCGATCACATGGTCGACCATCTCGCGCAACAGGGGCTGATGCTTAAACAGGCGGGTCATCTTCTTGTTGTCGCTGCTGGTCACTATCGCCGTGGGAATACCTCTTTGGCGCAGCTCGCCGAGCAGCTCCATAGCTCCATCCATCATGGGATATTCCATCGTGGCCTGAAATTCGTTGAGCCGTCTCACTATCTCATCCCTCACCTCCTGAGTGGGATAATAGTTGAGTATCTTGGTGAGGGTCATGCCCTTGATATACCTCGCATAGTCATCTATGCCGGTGGGAAAGAGCCGGTCGGTTTCGCTCCAGAATCGGGTATAGATAGTCTCGGTGTCGACAAGCACGCCGTCGAGATCAAAGAGTGCGCCAAAACGTTTCATGGGTCTGAGTTGTTATTTTTTTGACAAAGTTATACATATAACTTTACATATCACAAATTTTCAGCTCTATTTTCCCGAAGTCCCATTCATCCGATTAAAAATATGCCGTCAAATTCATCCGGGTCGTCACCTGCCACATTAGGCTCGAGTCCCATCTCCAAACTGCTTGTTCAATATTCCATACCGGCCATCATAGCCAGTGTGGCGACATCGCTCTATAATATCATCGACTCGATATTCATAGGGCGCGGAGTGGGAGCTATGGCGATAGCGGGTCTGGCCATCACATTCCCCCTGATGAATCTCGTGATAGCATTCTGTACGCTCGTAGCGGCGGGCGGAGCCACGATCTCCTCTATTTTCCTCGGACGGCAGAATCTCTCTCGCGCCACCGATGTTGTCAACAATGTTATGGTGCTCTGTCTCATCCACGCGCTGGTGTTCGGAGGCCTGACACTGATATTTCTTGACGACATCCTCACCCTCTTCGGCGCCACTCCCGAGACAATCCCCTATGCCCGTGAGTTTATGAAGATAATACTCTACGGCACCCCCATATCATATATCTTCATCGGCCTCAACAACGTGATGAGAGCCACCGGCTATCCCCGCAAGGCTATGGTGTCGGCGCTCCTCTCGGTGGCCGTCAACCTCATTCTCGCCCCGATATTCATATTCGTGTTTGAATGGGGCATCAAGGGCGCCGCCTTCGCCACGGTGTGCGGTCAGACAGCCGCCTGCATATGGGTCATGGCCCACTTCCTCTCCAAAAAATCCTATGTGCATTTCAAGCCGGGAAACAAATGGTTTTCAGGGGTTATAATCAAAAACATCTACTCCATAGGCCTCTCCCCCTTCCTGATGAATGTATGCGCCTGTGTGATAGTGGTGTTTATCAACAAGGCTCTGCTTGAATACGGAGGCCTTGACGGCAACCTCGCCGTGGGTGCCTACGGCATCCTCAACCGCACAGCGATGTTCTTCATGATGATAGTGTTTGGCATCACCCAGGGCATGCAACCTATCCTCGGCTACAACTATGGCGCCGGCAAGGTGGTGAGAGTCAAGAAGACCCTCTATATCGGCATCTGGGTGGGCGTGGCCATCACCTGCATAGGCTGGCTGGTGACCGAGATATTCCCCAACCAGGTGAGCGGCCTCTTCACCATCGACCCCTCGCTCATCGAGATAGCCCGCCGCGGCATGAGAATCTACTTCCTCTGCTTCCCGGTTGTAGGAGCGCAGGTGGTGATTCAGAACTTCTTTCAGAGCGTCGGCAAGCCCAAGCTCTCGATATTCCTCTCCCTCACCCGTCAGCTGATTTTCCTGCTGCCGCTGCTGCTGATTCTCCCCGCCCACTTCGGTGTTGACGGAGTATGGATTTCAATGGCCGGCTCCGACATTCTCGCCTTTACGCTCGCCATTCTCACCATGATATGGCAGATGAAGCGCTTTAAACCCTCAACCACTCCCGTCACCGCCGGTGACTCCAACGACAATGAACACCCACCCGACACAGATAAATCTCAGGGTTGACCCGGCCACAGCCGCCACTCCCCGCCTCCTGCGTCAGGCAGCCGCCAGAGCTCTCTCGGTGGCTCCCGACTCGATAGCCATGCCGGTGATAAGACGCCGGTCGATCGACGCGCGCCAGCGCAACATCGTCATCAACCTCTTGCTCGACATCTACCCCGCGGGGGTCACTCCCCCTCAGCCCGAAGCCGGGCCGGCAGTGCTGCCCAACCTCCCCGCCGATGCCCCCACAGCTATTGTAGTGGGGTGTGGACCCGCAGGTCTCTTCGCAGCCCTCAGTCTCATAGAGGCTGGGGTCAAGCCTGTTATCCTGGAGCGCGGCAAGGATGTGGACTCGCGCCGCAAGGATGTGGCCAACATTGCCCGCTCGCAGACCGTCGACCCCGAGAGCAACTACTGCTATGGCGAGGGTGGCGCCGGAACTTTCTCCGACGGCAAGCTCTATACCCGCTCCCACAAGCGCGGCCCGGTGGATAAGGTGCTCAAGGTGCTCCACGCCCACGGCGCCGACCCCTCTATTCTCGTCGACGCCCACCCCCATATCGGCACCGACCGCCTCCCCTATATCATCCGTTCCATACGTCAGGCCATTGAGCAGGCCGGCGGTGAGGTGAGGTTTCAAACCCGCGTCGACTCGCTCATCCTGAGCCCCGACGGCTCGAAATGTGAGGGCGTGATAACCCGGTCGGGCGAAAAAATCTTCGGCCCCGTGATACTCGCCACCGGCCACAGCGCCCGCGATGTCTATGAGTTTCTCCACCGTCTCGGCGTGGAGATGAAGCCCAAGGGAATAGCTGTCGGTGTGCGCCTCGAACATCCTCAGCACCTCATCGACAAGGTGTTCTATCACAATCCCGCCGGCAGGGGCAAATATCTCCCGCCGGCCGAATATTCGGTTCTCACGCGTGTTGACGACCGTGCCGTCTACAGCTTCTGCATGTGCCCCGGCGGCATAGTCATTCCCGCCTCCAACTCTCCGCAGCTGCTTGTAGTCAACGGCATGAGCCCCGCCAACCGAGGCTCCAAATGGGCCAACACGGGTTTGGTGGTGGAGGTACTTCCCGAGGATGTGGAGGGTGACCACCCCCTGCGCATGATGCACTATCAGCAGGCCATCGAGCAGCAATTTTCTTCCGACAGCGACGGCTCGCAAAACGCTCCCGCCCAGCGCATGACCGACTTTGTAGCCTCGCGCCCGAGCAGCTCGTTACCCCCTACGAGCTATCCGCCCGGCATCCACCCGGCCCGCATCGACCTGCTGCTCCCCCGTCCCGTGGCCTCGCGCATGCAGACCGCCTTCGGGGAGTTCGGCCGCAAATATCGCGGCTACCTCACTCCCGAAGCAACACTCATTGGCTGCGAGACGCGCACCTCCGCGCCTGTTCAGGTGAGCCGCGACCCCGCCACTCTCAGCCACATCACCGTCAGCGACCTCTACCCCTGCGGCGAGGGCGCAGGCTATGCCGGCGGCATCGTTTCCGCCGCCATCGACGGAATGCGCTGCGCCCAATCGCTCATCGACCACCTCCCCGCCTCAGCCGAATAATCCTATCGGCGGATCATGGTTTTCTTGCCGTTGATTATATATAGGCCGGGGGTGAGGGCGTTGATGTCGGTTTCATCGGCAGTGGGGCTGAGCTTCACGCCCTGCAGGTTGTAGATTCCCTCGGGGGCATGGATGTTCTCCTCCTCGTCGGCAGTGACATCGTCAATGCCTGAAACATAGGGTTTAAGCGACACGCTGAAATTGAAGCGGTCGTTGAGGTTCACACGTCGGGGCTCGAGATTTTTGCTCTCATAATAATATATGCTTCCCGGCGGGAAGTAGAGCTGACCATCCTTAAAGGTACCCCACAGACCCTCTTCCGGGAGCCCCATTCGCCTGTTGTAAGCCTCAACCGACTCGATCATTGCTTCACCATATCCATTGCTTATGCCGAGCATACAGCAGGGTATTCTCACCTTTTCCGGGTTTCTCACGTCGATGAGTATGTCGTAAGGACCTTCGGGGAAAATGCCTCTTTCTTTATAATAATCCCACTGACATTCCACTAATCCGGTTCGGGTGGTGGTGTAGGGGTCGCGCAATATCAGGAATCCGGGCAGATTCTTGATAGCTCGGAGCTGCACCTCATAAGGCTTCGTGTAGGGGTATTTCTCGGGATAAGCCGAAGCGAAGATATCGTCGGAATAGGTAACGGTCTCCACCTTGCTCGGCAGCCAGTTGCTCCACCTCAGATCCTCATTTCTCAATATATCGAGATATTCCTGCCACCATTTCGATGCATATTTTTTGCCCACAATCTCACCGTTGCGATTTGTAGCTACCAATACATAAGAATATAAACCTGAGGGCTTTTCATAAATATTATATCTAAACCAAGCCCGACGACTTGCATCCTTTGAAATTTTCTCACCGGTTTTAATCACATCAGACTCTATCTCATTGGTCACGGCTGAGATTTTATAGGGGAAAAATTTGCAATAAATATTATCAATATCTAAGCCATAATCAGCTACTACACTCCAAGGATAATAATATCTCAATACCTCGGGCACAGGAGCATTTCGACCTGAATGCAACTTATCATCGATTAGTTTCAAACTATAATCTTTAGGACGATCATCATAATCGGGCAATTTGATCGTCAGGCCGCAGCCGTAAACAGGTCGACGAGTTGCTCGAATATTAACAGCACCCGTACCATATTTATTAGTGACGAAGTCACATGCAAATAACCAAAATGCGCCCGGCGGAAAGGAGATAGTATTATCAGTTAGTTTACCATAATTCTCTTCGATACAACATTCATCTAAAAACTTCCCATGAATTTGTTCGGGAATTGCCTGAATTAACCCGCAGAGATTATAGTTTCCTATTCTGCCAATAGCCCCGTTAGTACCGATAATAACTTTTTGGGGATCAGTAGCGTCGATATAAATTTTTGTGGTATTATTATATCCTTCAATATTTGCGTAGGGCTGTAGATAGTAAACACCGGGATATGATACGCATTCTTGTATTTCTACCGGCCAGGTAGTATATTGCAGAGGACCACCTACAAAATCTTCGGTCCATTGAGCCTCGCCGATAACACGCCAGGTATAGTTTGGCTTAACTTTGGAGCTTAGATCTTGTATATCGCTAAACAAATAGTATGCATACCCATCATCACCGCCATATGGCCAGTCAAATCCATAGAGCCACTCATCATAGGGAATCCAATTAGCCATCCCTGAGCCAATGCCTCCGATGCCAAGAGCAATTGCCAGAACAACCTTCAGCAGCCACCCTCTTATTTTATCGTTATTCATAGATATTCAAAGTTTTATTATTAATTCAACATTATATCACGAGTCTTATTGAAATGATTCCCATTTAAAGGATGACAAGGTGACACCATTATCATATAATAATGATGTGAAGCATAGAGGGATATAAACATAATCCTTTTTCTTAATGACTTCCTTTCCTGATTCAATATTATAGATTACTCTTTCAATATATAAATTTCCACGATTAGCGCTTTCGCTAACAGCGAGGTTTAAATATACTCCAGCTTTTGGATTAGCGGTTGATGGTTGAACCAATGTGATACCATCACCTAGTAAATCCAAGTTACCATGCTGCTGAACAGACTCTCCCGGGGCAAGAAGTTTAAAGCCATATTTCACAGATGATCCATAATAACCAATTAACCATGGAATCTGATCAGTTTGTGCAGGAAGTGCATACTGATTATTATTTTTATGGTAGGATACAGTTCCTCCTGCAGAAGGTATTTGAGAATAATTGGCAATAACAGTATTTCGAGCGATTTGGCAACCCGGAGTAAGAAAACCGCTTCGAGAATCGTACCATTCAAAATCATCAATATCTTGCTTTATAACACCGTCTTTAGTGACATAATTTGTCAGACCAAGCAAAATTCCATAGGTATGACTCTTGCCAATTGATACTTCACTAAAACCTCCTCCAAAAAGTTGCATATTACGATAGTTCTGATTGAGCGACAATGTAGAATTTTTGTCTATTTCAATATCATGTTGATTTATATTCTCAATTCTACTTTTGATGTTGTTGCTCCATACAGATGAAGCATCTTTCTTTTCGGTTTCATAGCGTGGGCCATCGCTAAAAATGAACTTAGAGGTTGATAGATTTAGTATTGAAAAATCTTGAAAGTCGTTACCCCGTAGTAGAATAGAAGGATACAGTCCTTTTTCAAAATAATTAGCTGAAGCATCAACAGTGGAACATATCACCATTAACTGCGCACCATATTCAGCATGGTTGCCGGAATATACAGTATTTAGACAACCGTTAATAACGACGTGTGAATTATAGATATTGTTAACCAAGCTACCACCATAGCACTTGTTAAGATATAGTGACCCTATTGTTGAATGACCTATAATGTGGCATCCCTCCATACGGAAAGCATCTCCATTCCCAAGTCTGCAAATGGCAAATCTATCAACTTCTTCCGGCGATTTTTCGATCATTGCAGGAAATTGCCAGGGACGGCGATACTGACAATCTATAAGCTCTTGACAATCTGAGTACTGTGGATGTATAAAAAGGGCTGTGCCAATTCCTACAAACATAAGGTTGCGTAATGACAGATAGCCAATGGCATAAATAGCATTTATTTCCTCATTAGCCGGTATTTGTTTAGAAGTATCTCGTGTTGTAGTAAAATAGATATATTCAATAATGGCAGGTGTTGGTGCTGACGTAAAAAGGATATTGCTTGGCTGACCTTGATTAGATGATGAATTCCTGATGACGGAATATTCTGACTCAAAGTTTATCGCCATCATATACGGTTCCTTAGAGTCTTTGTCAAGCTTAAAAGTGTGATTTTTCGGATTAGCATCTTTTGTATCCCATTTCACTCTATAATTACCTGTCGCGAATTTGCTTCTATCAGCTACATCAGCCATCAAGACAGTGCCTGTAGCTTCAAAAACGACATCGGAATTGGAATCATCTTCATCTATAAGAACCTGACGATCCGCCGCCCCTTCACCCACGAGACGAATACCAAGATGAGTAAATATGGTAGACTTAATGGTATAGACACCACGGGGCAGTGAAACAAGACCGGAGTTTATAATTTTGATAGCCTTGTTGATTGCAGGAGCCCAATCCGGACGGGTGGTGGCATTACGTGCTTCTTTAGCTGAGGAAAAGAGAATATCTGAGCTGAACCATTGTGGATAAGCACAATCAATAGCCCATGTACCTTCGACAGAAATTTTCTCGTCAAAAACCTGCACGGGAGGCGCAACAAGTTTTGACTCATCACCAATAATTTTTATAGATGGTTGTGATAGAATATTTGATAGAGTTGGGTTTGGATCAACTGGAATTAGTGGCAAATCAGGATTAACTTCCGGATTATCATCGGGATTTATTGGATCCGGATTTATTGGAAAACCCGGATTGGGTTTAACCGGGTCGTTAGGATCAGGAATGGTGGGATTATCCGGCCCTCCCTCGAGATTTCCACCTGCTGAAAATCCAATTAAGGAGGTAGATACCTTATTATCCTGAAATATCAATTTAGCATTCTTCCCAAGTGTAAGCAGAGCCCCTCCCTCATACATCACAATATCCTGAGCTGTTGATAAATCAAGAACCGAATCGGGTGTAACATAAAGGTTATTTCTAACTTTAAAGCTTCCAGAGCAAATAAGCTTAAGTTTTCCGCCTGCTAATTTACTGTTCTTTATTTCTTCTTCTTTATCAGACGTTGTGCCGGAGAATATTAACAATCCCATACATATTAAATTAAGATTGCCCGATGTCAACATAATATTGTCAACAGTCAGAGATGCCTCAGGCATTATGTAGATAGTAAGGTTCCCGTTACACACAGATTTTGATATTGTTACATTAGTTGTAACAATATAAGTCCTGGAAATCGGCAACGTAGGCAAAGTTTCAAGAGTCGTGTCTGTAAGCTCTGGCAGAGAGGTGGTAAGGTTTCGGATTATGCTTGTTGCATGGCTAATTTGAGACATAACGTTTAGTTTTTAGGTATTACTTAATATTTTGGCCAAAGATAGAGAAATTTATGGAAATGGCAAAAAATTTCGCTAACTATTTATAATATTTATTCTAAGGCCATGAAAAATGCATATAATAAAATCGTCAACCTCACATAGAAGTAAAGTCAACCGGTAACAGTAAACCCACCAAACCGAGTAAATCTTTTTCAGGCACCGACAAATCTCCTAATTGCACTAAACAAATACAACCTATAAGTTGTATGATAAAAGTTTCGTAACTTTGCAGAACTTTAACAACATCGGCTATGAAAGAATTACAAGAAAGATTATCTGCTCACAAGTCTTCTACGCCATCCCGTTGGAGAGAAAAGGCTGTAGAACGTCAGGCAAACAAGGAATGGCTGCGTTATTCTCAAAAAAATTGCCATGATGATGCTTGATAAGATGGAGGAGCTGGGAATTACACAGAAATCAGTTGCAGAACGCATGGGTTGCTCACAGCAATACATCTCCAGGGTGCTAAAAGGCTCTGAAAACCTCAGTATTGAAACAATCTTCAAGATTGAATCAGCACTGGGTTTACAGATTCTTGAACCGGCATTTGCCTTGCGCTAAAGATTTGAGGGCAACAAGATAAACCGAGTCAACCTTTTTCAGGAACGGACACGCTGCGCCCAATCGCTCATCGACCGCCTCCCCGCCTCCGCCGAATAATCCTATCGGCGGATCATGGTTTTCTTGCCGTTGATTATATAGAGTCCGGGGGTGAGGGCGTTGATGTCGGCTTCATCGGCGGTGGGGCTGAGCTTCACGCCCTGCAGGTTGTAGATTCCCTCGGGGGCATGGATGTTCTCCTCCTCGTCGGCAGTGACATCGTCAATGCCTGAAACATAGGGTTTAAGCGACACGCTGAAATTGAAGCGGTCGTTGAGGTTCACACGTCGGGGCTCGAGATTTTTGCTCTCATAATAATATATGCTTCCCGGCGGGAAGTAGAGCTGACCATCCTTAAAGGTGCCCCACAGACCCTCTTCCGGCAGACCCATTCGTCTGTTGTAGGCCTCAACCGACTCTATCATTGCGTCACCATATCCATTGCTTATGCCGAGCATACAGCAGGGTATCCTCACTTTCTCCGGGTTTCTCACGTCGATGAGTATATCGTAAGGCCCTTCGGGGAAAGCGCCAACCTCCTTGTAATAATCCCACTGACATTCCACCAAGCCGGTTCGGGTGGTAGTGTAGGGGTCGCGCAATATCAGAAATCCGGGCAGATTCTTGATAGCTCTGAGCTGCACCTCATATGGCTTCGTATAAGGATATTTCTCGGGATAGGCCGAGGCGAAGATGTCGTCGGAATATGTAACGGTCTCCACCTTGCTCGGCAGCCAGTTGCTCCACCTCAAATCCTCATTTCTCAATATATCGAGATATTCCTGCCACCATTTCGACGCATATTTTTTGCCAACAACCTCACCGTTGCGATTTGTAGCTACCAATACATAAGAATATAAACCTGAGGGCTTTTCATAAATATTATATCTAAACCAAGCCCGACGACTTGCATCCTTTGAAATTTTCTCACCGGTTTTAATCACATCAGACTCTATCTCATTGGTCACGGCTGAGATTTTATAGGGGAAAAATTTGCAATAAATATTATCAATATCTAAGCCATAGTTAGCTACTACGCTCCAAGGATAATAATATCTCAACACCTCAGGCACAGGAGCATTTCGACCAGAATGCAACTCGTCATCTACGATTCTTAAGCTATAATCCTTAGGACGTGTGGTGAAATCGGGCAATGTAATTGTAAGACCACACCCATCCACCGGCCGACGTAATAGTCTCACATCAGTGTCCCATCCCTCGCCATAACGTTCATTATAGTAATAATCAGCCGCAATAAGCCAAAACGCGCCGGGAGGAAATGATATAGTGTGGTCATTTAAAACACCGTAATTATCATCGGTAAAAAATTCGTTATATTCTTTGCTATGAAGCACTTCAGGGACGGCCTGAATTACCGAGATCTTTTCACGACCGTTTCCAGACCAGCGTCCTGTCGGTCCTATCATTACTTTTTCAGGGTCTGTTATATCAATATAAAGTTCCTTATTTCTAAATTCCCAATTATAACCTTCTTTATTTTCATAAGGCTTTAGGCAAAAAACACCGTAATAAACTGTACTCTGTTGGATTTCTACCGACCAGGTGGTATATTGCAGCGGACCACCAATATAATCATCAGTCCATTGAGCCTCACCTATTGTTTTCCAAGCTTTATCATTATTTATCGCATTTTTGACATCAGGGCGAATCCTATGGATATAGCCGAAATCAAATGTCGACCCATATACAGGCCAATCAAATCCGGATAACCATTCCCCCTCATCATCCCCATAGGCTTTAGCAGTCCAACAGCTGCCCATGCCAAGGATAACTGCCAAAACAGCTTTCAGCAGCCACCCTCTTATTTTATCGTTATTTTTATCCATAAACATTCAAAACGGTTAGGTGATTTTTTTAATCAATTTTATTGTGAATTAGGAATATTTTGGCCAAAGATAGAGAAATTTATGGAGATGGCAAAAAATTTCGCTAACTATTTATCTTATTTATTCTAAAACCTTAATAAAACCTTAATGAAAAGATTATTTATTGCGGCAGTGGGATTTATTGCAGCGGTTTGCGATTTTTTCGCTACCTTTGCGCATTAATTAAGTTGTCGGTTGACAACATTTCACAGCAATTCACATATTTAATTATGAATCAGCTCGCTACCAAATACTCTCCCGCCGAAGTCGAAGAAAAATGGTATTCCTACTGGATGGAACACAATCTCTTTGGCAGCACTCCCGACTCCCGTCAGCCCTACACTATCGTGATTCCCCCGCCCAATGTTACGGGTGTGCTTCACATGGGCCACATGCTCAACAACACTATTCAGGATATTCTCATCCGTCGCGCCCGCATGAACGGCTTTAACGCCCTGTGGGTGCCCGGCACCGACCACGCCGCCATTGCCACCGAAGCAAAGGTGGTGGCCAAGCTCGCAAAAGACGGCATTAAGAAAAGCGACCTTTCGCGCGAGGATTTCCTCAAACATGTGTGGGACTGGACTCACGAATATGGCGGAATAATTCTGGAGCAGCTCAAGAAACTCGGAGCCTCATGCGACTGGAGCCGCACCGCCTTTACCATGGACGACATCCGCTCGCGCTCGGTGATCAAAGCCTTTGTGGAGCTCTATCGCAAAGGATATATCTACCGCGGCAAACGCATGGTGAGCTGGGACCCCAAGGCGCTCACTGCCCTGAGCGACATCGAGGTGATATATCGCGAGGAGCACTCCAAGCTCTACCACCTGCGCTATCACATCGTGGGCGAGGAGGGTTATGCCGTTGTGGCCACCACCCGTCCCGAGACAATAATGGGCGATACCGCAATGTGTATCAACCCCAATGACCCCAAAAACGCTCACCTCAAGGGCAAAAAGGTGATCGTGCCTCTGGTGGGCAGAGAGATTCCCGTGATTGAAGACGACTATGTGGAGATTGACTTCGGCACCGGTTGCCTGAAGGTTACTCCCGCGCATGACGTCAACGACTACAACCTCGGACAGAAACACAACCTCGAATCAATCAACATCTTCAACCCCGACGCTACAGTAAGCGAAGATGGTGGCATGTATGTGGGTCTCGACCGCTTCGAGGTGAGAAAACGCATTGTTGAAGACCTCAAGGCTGCCGGCCTGATAGAGAAAATAGAGGACTATGACAACAAGGTGGGTTATTCGGAGCGCAACCCCGACACCGCCATCGAGCCCCGTTTGTCCGACCAGTGGTTTATGGATATGAAGGCTCTCGCCGAGCCCGCTCTCGAAGCCGTAGAGAACGACACCATCGAGTTTGTGCCCGACAAATTCAAGACCACCTACCGCCGCTGGATGACCGACATACGCGACTGGTGTATCTCGCGTCAGCTGTGGTGGGGTCACAGAATCCCCGCCTGGTATCTGCCCGACGGATCGTTTGTCGTGGCCGAGGATGAAACCGAGGCGCTCGCCCTGGCCCGCGAAATCAATCCCGACATCACCCTCGGGGAGCTCCATCAGGATGAGGACTGCTTTGACACATGGTTCTCGTCGTGGCTCTGGCCCATCTCGCTCTTTAACGGCATACTCGATCCGGGCAACAA
>CAYLMR010000055.1:0-16653 GCA_964384885.1 uncultured Bacteroides sp. | reverse complement strand
GCTGGGCCGGCACACAGCGCTATGCCGGAATATGGTCGGGCGACCAGACCGGCGGCGAATGGGAGTATATCCGCTTCCACATCCCCACCTATATAGGCTCGGGTCTCGCCGGCAATCCCAATATCACCTCCGATATGGACGGTATTTTCGGCGGCCGCAAACCGGTGATCAACACCCGCGACTTCCAGTGGAAAACCTTTACCCCCATGCAGCTCAACATGGATGGCTGGGGCGCCAACCCCAAATATCCGCAGGCACTCGGCGAGCCGTGGACCTCGATCAACCGCAACTACCTCAAGCTCAAGTCAGAGCTGATGCCCTATGCCTATACCTACGCCCGCGAGGCTGTTGACGGCAAGCCGCTCATCCGAGCCATGTTTATCGACTATCCGGGCGAGTTTACCTATACCCCCGCCACAAGATACCAGTATCTCTACGGCCCCGACTTCCTCGTGGCTCCCATCTATCAGGCCACAGCCGCCGACGAGCAGGGCAATGACATCCGCAACAACATCTACCTGCCCGAAGCCAACTGGATTGACTATTTCACCGGCGACCTTTATGAGGGCAACAGGGTGATCAACTCGTTTGACGCTCCGGTGTGGAAACTTCCCGTGCTGGTGCGTCAGGGCGCTATCATCCCGATGGTCAACCCCAACAACAACCCCTCGGAAATCAACCGCTCTATGCGCATCTATGAGCTCTATCCCGCGCCCGGCACTTCGTCCATGACCGAATATGACGACGACGGCATAACTCAGCAATATCTCGCCGGAAAGAGCGCCACCACAGCCTTGAGCATGACCCTCACGCCTAAGGGTGAGCTGACATTTGACATCGCCCCGGTGAAAGGCTCGTTTGACGGAATGACCGCCGACAAGGCCACAACCGTCATTATCAACGCCACCGCCGCTCCCCGCTCGGTCGAGGCCAAGGCCGGCAAGAAGAAAGTGAAGCTCAGAAAGGTAGCTACCCTCGCCGAGTTTGAGCATGGTAGCGATGTGTGGTATTACAACCCCGCTCCCGAGCTTAACCGCTTCTCGACTCCCGGCAGCGAATTTGCCTCCATGCATATCGCTAAGAATCCGCAGATAATGGTCAAGGTCGCCGAGATCAACACCACCGTCACTCCCCTCATGGTCAAGGTCAAGGGCTATGAATATGCTCCCGCCTCGAAGCTGCTCGCCAAACATGGCGCCCTCACCGCTCCCTCCGTGGCTTTTGCCGACGACGACGTGACCGCCTATACCCTCATACCCTCGTGGCAGCCTGTGGCCAATGCCGACTACTATGAGATTCTCTTCAACGACATGCTCTATTCAACCATCAAGGATACTAAGCTGCTCTTTGAAGACCTCACCCCCGAGACTGACTATTCATTTAAGGTGAGAGCTGTCAATGCCGACGGTGCTTCCGACTGGAGCGACATCGAGGTTAAGACCGCCGCCAATCCTCTCGAATTTGCCATCACAGGCATCAGAGGCCGCAACAGTGCCGCCGACCAGCCCGGACATGGCGTTGACCGCCTGTTTGACTTCTCTGAGAAGGGCGACATCTGGCACTCACGCTATCAGCAATCGGCAGTGCCCTGCGACGTGATAATCGACCTCGTGAGCGTCAACACCCTCGACCGCTTCGACTATCTGCCCCGCCTCGACTCGGGCAACGGCACCCTGCTTGCCGGCACGGTGGCCTATTCGCTCGACGGCCACAACTGGAGCGAGCCCGAAGCCTTCACCTGGGAGCGCTCGGCCGACGTCAAGCAGTTTGCATTCCCCTCACATCCCCAGGCCAGATACATCAAGCTCCACATCGACAAGGCTGTAGGCAACTATGCCTCGGGCAGAGAGCTCTATGTGTTCCGCGTGCCCGGCTCGGAGTCATGGATTCAGGGCGACATCAACAAGGATGGCCGCCTCGACGACAATGACCTCACCTCCTATATGAACTACACCGGCCTGCGCAAGGGTGATGCCGACTTCGACTATGTAAGCATAGGCGACGTTAACGGCAACGGCCTCATCGACGCCTACGACATCTCGCTCGTAGCCACCGAGCTCGACGGCGGTGTGAACTATAACGACACCACCGTGATGGGCAGCGTGGCCGGCAAGATTACCGTTACCGCCCCCAACCGCGCCGTCAACGCCGGCGACGTGGTGACCGTAACCGTCAAAGGCTCCGACCTCGCATTTGTCAACGCACTCAGCTTCGCCCTCCCCTACGACGCCAACACATGGGAATATGCGGGCATCGAGCCTGTGGGCATGAAGGAGATGACCAATCTCACCTACGACCGTATGCACACCTCGGGCGACAAAGTGCTCTATCCCACCTTCGTTAACCGCGGCACCCTCGCGCCTCTCACCGGCTCGGAGACCCTGATGCTCATCAAGTTTAAGGCCAAGAAGAGAGCCACCTTCAACGTCGACGCCCAAAACGGCATAATCGTCAGCGCCGACCTCTCAAGCCTGACATTCTAATCCCCGCGTCACCTGACGCCCCCAACTCGGCCCGACGCCCCCGCGCCGGGCCGACTTATTCCCTATACCATTGCAAATCAATAGGTTATCCCCACTGGTAGGGGTCGAAATTTCGCACCCGCGCCCGGATGGCCCACCCCGCATGGTTCGCCTGCGGGACAGGCTTCGCGAGGGGCGGATGCGACATGTCGCATCCCTACAATTTACTGATTATCATATTTTTATACCTATTTTTAGGCGGGGGTGGAGGCGTATTGGAGGATTTCGGGGCTGTGGACGGTGACGCCATATTCTTTGGCGCGGGCGAGGATGGCGCGGGCGAGTTTGGGCCTCAGCTCCTCGGGGCAGTAGCGGAAGTAGGATTCGGCGGCTCTGACGTGGGCCGCATCGGGCATGGGGTATTCGCGGCGCTCGGGGAGTCCGAACACCGAGTCGGGAAGCTCCTTGCGCTCCTCATAGGTGATTTTGTCGTTCATAGTGATATGGATTAAAAATTAAAGGTATAAGAAAAACGTTTTAAGCTTCAAAAAGATTAATCAGCGGGCAGGAATTGAGCCTCTTCGGAGAGAAAATAAAAACGAAAATGCAAATTGAGTCAATTAAATAGGGCGGAGTATTTTGCAGATTCAAAAACAATATGTAATTTTGCGGCGCTAAAGCTATTGCGTCTTTAACGAGGAGGAAACTTGTCGCCCCCACGTCGGCAAAAGCGGAGGCATACAAACGAATAAAAAACAATAAAAATATCCACCACCAAAAAATGATTATCGTACAAGTTAAAGAAGGCGAAAACACCCTTGAAAAAGCGCTTAAGAAATTCAAACGTAAATGTGAAAAGACCGGCATCGTGAAAGAGCTCCGTCGTCGTCAGGCTTTTGAGAAACCCTCAGTGGCCAACCGCAAAAAGATGATGAAAGCCATCTATGTTCAGAAGCTTCGCTCGGTTGAAGAATAATTAAGCTCTCTGTTTTGGCCTAAGATTTCTTAATCTTGGCTTGATATACATATCACCCACACGACACCGCCAAAGGGCATCCCCGACGAGGGGTAAGCACTTTGGTGGCGTTGCTTTTTTGTGTCGGCCCGTCAGGGCGAAAATCACACAAATTCAAACGCTTTAACCATTTTTGGGAAGCATAACGTCTCGGAAGCAAGAAAAATAGTGTAATTTTGTAGAGTAATCCACCAATTGAAATTACATGAAGAAATATCTGTGGCGATTAGTATGTGAATATCTCGCCGTAGTAGCTTTGATGACCCTCCTCAAAGGGGTGTTCATGATATGCTATCACGACATCTATTCCCCTTTCGGGGCCGGGCAGTGGTTTGGGGCGTTGGCCCACGGCCTTGCTATGGATTTCTCGGTGGGAGGCTATCTGATGATTGTCCCCTCGCTGCTCACACTGTTGTCATGCTTCATGGGCCACAAAGTGCTGACCACCATACGCAAAGGCTACTGGATAGCGGCGATGGCCCTGGTGGCTCTGGTGGCGATAAGCGACATGACCCTCTACGGGGTCTGGCATTTCAAGCTCGACGCCACGGCGGTGTTCTATCTCACCTCGTCGCCCAAACTAGCGATGGCGAGCGCCCAATGGTGGATGATAGTTGCGGGGGTGATAGCCTGGGGAGCGCTCACGGCGCTGCTCTCCCGGGTGATGATCAAGGTGATGAAGCTCACCCCGGTGCCCGCTCCGGCGCAGCGCGTCAGGGTCCGTCTCATTTCGGGAGGGGTGACGCTGTTGTTTTGCGCGCTGCTCTTCATACCGATACGCGGCGGAGTGACCGTATCGACCATGAATCCCGGCAACGCCTATTTCAGCCCCGTTGAGGAGCTCAACCATGCCGCTGTCAATCCGGTGTTTTCGGTAATGTATTCGCTTGGTCATCAGCACGATTTCGCCTCTCAGTTCCGCTATTACGACTCTCATGGCGAAGCCCTTGAGGCAGCCGCTCCCCTCCTCGCGCTCGATGCCGACACGACCTCACTCAGTGCCCTCACCACCGGGCGCCCCGACATATATCTCTTTCTGCTTGAAAGCTTCTCGAGCCACCTCTTCCCCTCGCTCGGCGGCCAACCGATAGCCACCCGGCTCGACTCGGTGGCCCGCGACAGCAGCTCGCTGGTTTTCACAAGGTTTTATGCCAACAGCTTCCGCACCGACAGGGGCATTCCGTCGGTGTTGAGCGGAGTGCCGGCTCCCCCTACCACCTCGCTTATGAAACATCAGGCCATAGTCGAGGCGCTCCCCAACATTGCCGCCGAGCTTGCCGCAGCCGGCTATGAGACCCGCTATTACTATGGCGGCGACATCAATTTCACCAACCAGCTTGCCTATCTCCGTTCGGGAGGTTTTGAGCATATAGTGAGCGACAAGGATTTTCCCGCCTCACAGAGATTAAGCAAATGGGGTGTTCACGACGGGCCGATGCTCGACCGCGTGGCCGAAGAATTGCCCGACCCCGCCATGACCCCGGGGCGCAGGCCGGTGTTTGCGGTGATACAGACCTCATCGAGCCATGAGCCGTTTGAGGTGCCGATGGCCCGGCGTCATCCCGAAGCGCCCGCCAATGCCTTTATCTATGCCGACAGCTGTGTCGGCGCATGGCTCGACCGGCTTAACCAAAGCCCGCTCAATGAGCGCTCGCTGGTGATACTCGTGCCCGACCACTATGGCGCGTGGCCCGAAGACCTCACCTTTGAAGAGCGCCATAAGGTGCCCCTCATCATCACCGGCGGAGCCCTCGCCATCCATGGCCAAAACGCTACCGTGGGCTCACAGAAAGATATTGCCGCCACCCTTCTGGCCATGCTGGGGCTCGGCGCCGACAACTTTCCTCTGAGCCGCAATCTGCTCTCACCGGCCAATGAGGGCTATGCATTTTTCTCTGAGCCCGACCTCGCCGGAGTGGCTGACGGCGCCAACAGTCTCTCTACCCTTCAGCTCACCTCCACCGACCATATTCCCCCGTCGCGCCCCGACTCGGTGGCCGCGGCCTTCCTCCAGCTCCTCTACGACTACTCCGACTCTCTTTCTCACCAAAAAGTTAATCATGTTACACGAACTGCTCCTCAGCCTTGATCGTCTTGACGGTCAGCTTCTCATATTCTTCAACAGCCATCACACCCAATGGGCCGACAGCTTCATGATGATGTTTTCAGGCAAGTATGTCTGGATTCCGATGTATCTGATTTTCACCTTCATGGTGTTCAGATGCTATGATCTCAAGCGGGCGCTGGTGGTATTGCTCGGCATAGGGGTCGCCATAGCCCTTGCCGATCAGCTCTGCGCCTCCCTTATCCGTCAGGCCGTTGAGCGCCTGCGCCCCTCCAATCCCGAAAATCCCCTCTCGGCTTTTGTCACGGTTGTCAACGACTATCGCGGCGGCCGCTACGGATTCCCCTCCTGTCATGCCGCCAACTCTTTCGCCCTGGTGGTCTACCTCAGTATGCTGCTGCGCCGCCGAAGGTTTATCATCTTCCTGATAGCGTGGGCCGTGGTCAACTGCTACAGCCGCCTCTATCTCGGCGTGCACTATCCCGGCGACATACTTGTGGGCGCGGTTATCGGCTCATGCGTGGGATTGCTCTGCGGCTCGCTCGTAAGAATGGTTTTCTCGTCGATGAATCAGGGAGTCACGGTGCCCCGCGCCAACGAAACCATCACCCTCTCCACCCTTGTAGGGCCCTCCTCGGTGCGCCTCTCCCTCCATGACATCGGCCTCCTCTCAGGCCTCGCCACCGCCGCCATCCTCGGCATCATCGCCCTCCTCGCCGGCTAATCTCCCCACGCCAATTTTGTTTGGTATGATTAACAAAATCCCCAAAATGGGATTTATATTTGGTGTGATTAATAAAATTCTCCGATTATCCGATCAAACCGACCCGCTTTTACTGTCGGGGGCGGGGCGCGATTTGAGGTAGGCGCGGAGTTGTTTTGGAGTCATGCCCGAGTGTTTCCTGACATATTTGCCGAAGAATGCGGGATTGGCAAACCCCAACCGGGCGGAGATTTCCTTGATTGACCGGTCGGTGTGTATCAGCGAGGTGCGCACATCGGTCATCACTGCCTCGTTGATCCATTCAAGTGTCGACCGGCCGCTGATCTGCTTCACCACCCTGGCGAGATAGTTGGGCGACACCGAGAGTGCATCGGCATACCATTTCACATCCTTAGGCTTGGGATAGGCTTCGATAAGCAGGGTGGAGAAGCGCTGATAGAGCCTGTCGGCCGATTGCCTTTTGGGGCGCTTTTGTGTATCGGCGCCGGGAAGAGTGACACACCCGAGCAGATCTTCCATAAGCGAGATTATCGTAAACCTCACATTTTCTATCTTCATCGAATATTTGTGACACAGTAAATCACTATATATTTCGAGAAGCCTCTCCACATCTTTGCCGATATTAAAGACCATGCAGTTGCCCCTCTTAGACGTGAGCTGAGGAAAGCCTATGGAGCTGCGGCTCTCAAAGGGCACACTTGCCTCGATTCCACAAACAGTGCCGTTGCTGTCGGGCGAAAACACCGCGTCTGACATAAAGTCACCCGCCTTGTAGAATATTATCTGACCGGCCTCGGCTGTGAGCGATATATCATTGAGAGTCACGCCCACCCGGCCTGTCGCAACATAGATAAACCCCACGAAATTGACCACCATCTTTCGGGTGATATTTCTGAAGGCTGAGAAATCGCGATAGAATATGAAGTCGGAGCCAAACCTCATGCCCGGAGCTATGGCGTTGAGGTCGCTGATAGTTAATAATGAAGAGTGAGCCCGGAGTGTCATGGCCTGAAAGGTGGTTTAGATGAAAAGGTCCTCAAAGTTACATCACTTTGTCAAATCCATGAAGTTTTTTGGCAATAAAAATATTCCATAACGTGCATTATATATCCCATAACAGGCTTTGCGGTTTTTTGAGAAAACATATCCATATCACAAGGAGTTTTAAAAGCAAATATCCACCACAACCGGGTCAGCTCCCGGTTTAAAAACTCTACCTTAAAATTATGGCTCAGCAATTTATATCAAAGCCTCTGTTGGCTAAAGAATATCAGTCACCTCTTATCGACCAAATATTTGAAGCTTGTCAATTACCATTCGACAAGAATCCCTATGTCAGCATGTTGGGCGAGAGCCCGCAGCTGCCCGGCTCTCAAAAGGTGACCATCACCGGCATGGATGGCAACAGCATCGACCTGGTGATTATCAAACCCACCAACCTCACGCGTAAAGGCCCCCTGCCTATACTTTATTTCATGCATGGCGGCGGTTATCTCATAGGAAATGCCTACACCATGGACACCAAACCCGAAGTGCTTACCGACGGACTGCAGGCAATGATTGTGAGCGTGAACTACCGTCTGGCTACGGTGGCTCCCTTCCCTGCCGATCTTCATGACGCCTATTCAGGCCTCGAATATATCTACGACCACGCCGCCGAATATGGCGGTGACCCCACCCGCATCGTGATAGTGGGCGAAAGCGCCGGCGGAGGACTTGCTGCCCGTCTCGCTCTCTACAATCGCGACCACGGAAGAGTGCCCTTGTGCGGTCAGGCGTTGACCTACCCGATGCTCGACTGCCGCACCGGCACAGACAAAGACCCCATGCCCGACCCCTATGCCGGACAGTTAGTGTGGACTCCTGCCTACAACCGTCTCGGCTGGAGCACCCTGCTGGGCGGTCAGAAATTGCCTGAAGATCAGCTGCCCTACTACTCCGCTTCTCTGGCCACCGACCTGTCAAAACTCCCGCCGGCATTTATAGCCGTAGGCACCCTTGACCTCTTCTGTATGTCATGTCTCAACTACACCGCGCGCCTCACTTGGGCCGGAGTCAACACAGAGCTCTATGTCATCCCCGGAGTTTTCCACGGTTTTGACCTGCTGGGTCCCGACACTCCCCAGACCAAAACCTTCAATCAGCTGCGCATAGCTCAGATTAAACGCATGTTTGGAGAATAACTTTTGTTATCCTCACGTTATAACATTAACTTCATAACCACAAAAAATTCATAATTATGAGCAATTACACTAAAACCCATGTAGCCCCCGGCACTCCCCGCGTTGAGCTCCATGACACTCTTAAACTCACAGGTGCCGAAATCTCGGTCAACAATCTTCCCGCCGGCACTGTAATTCCTTTCTACCACAGCCACAAACAGAACGAGGAAATCTATTTCGTCGTTTCTGGTAAAGGCTTTATGGAAATTGACGGCGAAAATGTGCCTCTCGAAGCCGGCGACTGGTTGCGCGTAGCTCCCGCTGCAAAGCGCAAAATCCATGCCGAAACCGACATGACCGAAATCTGCATCCAGGTAAAGGAAGGCAGCCTCACCGAGTGGACCGCCAACGACGCTATCGTGTCATAACCACACCCCTGAAGAAACATATTGCTGACCGCCCTGACTCACCAGAGTTCGGGGCAGTCGCTTTTTTCCAACCGTCTTAATTGTCACCCGCTACTCAGCAGAATGCACTATTTTACATAAAATCGAGGAGTCAGAATGCACTATTTTACATAAACCGGGGAGGGGCGGGGGGTAATTTTGCCAACCGGGATATTTTAGTTATCTTTGCACATTATTAATAGGGGTGTGAAATTTCCCCTCCCCTAACCCGCTCTAACCTTACAGAATCACTTTCTTGAAACAGATAGCAATAATAGGGAGCACAGGGTCGATAGGCACCCAGACTCTCGATATAATACGCCAACATCCCGACCGATTTAAGGCTACGGTGCTCACCGCCGGCTCCAACATCGAATTGCTCATAGCTCAAGCCAAAGAGTTCCGCCCTAATCTCGCCGTAATAGCCGACCCGCGCCATTTCACACGCCTCTACAGCGAGCTCACACCGCTCGGCATAGAGACAGCCGCCGGCGCCGACGCCATTGCCGACGCCATGGAGCGTCACGACTTCGAGATGGTGGTAACCGCCACAGTGGGTTACAGCGGCCTGCTCCCCACCCTCCGCGCCATCAAGGCGGGCAAAATCATCGCTCTGGCCAACAAGGAGACAATGGTTGTGGCGGGCGAGCTCATCAACCGGTCGCTCGCTTCGAGCGCCTCGGTGATAATACCCGTCGACAGCGAACATTCAGCTATCTATCAATGCCTTGCCGGCGAAGACCCCCGCGCCGTGACCCGCCTCATCATCACAGCCTCGGGCGGACCGTTCAGAAACATGTCGGTAGCCGAGCTCGACAAGGTCACCCCCGCCGACGCCCTCCGTCACCCCAACTGGCAGATGGGCGCCAAAATCACCATCGACTCGGCCACCATGCTCAACAAGGCCTTTGAAATCATCGAGGCAAGATGGCTTTTCCACATTCCCGGCGAGAAAATCGAAGCGGTGGTTCACCCCCAGTCGATAGTCCACTCGATGATCGAGCTGCGCGACGGCGCCGTGAAAGCCCAGCTCGGCCTCCCCGACATGCACCTCCCCATCAGCTATGCCCTCGGCGAAGGGTCGCGCATGGCCGCCGACGGCCGCCTGAGCATAAGCCATTTCCATAATCTGGAGTTCTATGAGCCCGACCCGCTCAAATTTCCCTGCATCACCCTCGGCCACTACGCCCTTGAGCAGGGTGGCATAACGGCATGTGTAATCAACGCCGCCAACGAGATAGCCAACAAGGCTTTCCGCGATTCGGCCATCGGCTTCAAGCAGATCTATGAGGTGATAACCGACACCCTCACAAAAATCGAGCAGATTCCGTCGCCCACCCTCGATGACTATATCGCCGTCAACGACCTCGCGCGCCGTCTCGCCGCCGAAAAGGTGGCCCGCCTCTCACCCAAAGTATTCATACCCGATCAACCCATTTCCCTTCAACAATCCTGATGGAAACATTCCTCATAAAAGCCCTGCAGCTTGTGGTGGCTCTCGCACTGCTTGTGATAGTGCATGAGTTCGGCCACTATTTCTTCGCCCGTCTTTTCGGCATAAGGGTCGAAAAGTTCTACCTCTTCTTCAATCCGTGGTTTTCGATAATGCAGTATGACCCGGAGAAAAACTCACTCAGATTTTTCACCTACACCCGCAACGGCAAGGAAACCCAACTGCTGAAATTCAGCGTGGGGCGCGACCGCTCGGGCGACGCCCATGTCAGCGCGTGGCGCAAGACCATCTACGGCATAGGCTGGGTGCCCCTCGGCGGCTACTGCAAGATAGCCGGCATGATCGACGAGTCGATGGACAAGGAGCAGCTCGCCAAACCTGCCCAGAACTGGGAGTTCCGCGCCCGTCCCGCCTATCAGCGTCTGCTGGTGATGATCGGCGGAGTGTTGTTTAACTTCATCGCCGCCGTGATAATCTATATCGGCATAGCCTGCCACTGGGGTCAGAAATATGTCAACTTTGAGGATGCCTATGAAGGTTTCGACTATGTGCCCGCAGCTCTTGAAGCCGGCTTCAGAAACGGCGACATCCCCCTCTCGGCCGACGGCCGGCGCCTCCTCGCTTCCGACCCCGACTATATGCTCCGCATGGCCGAAGCCAAAGAAATCACCGTGTTGCGCAACCACACCGACACCGTCACCATCTTCACCCCCGAAGATTTCCTGTTTCGCATCAATGAGGCAAAGGCCTTTATGGCCTACCGCCTGCCGGTAGTGGTGGCCGCCGTATTGGCCGGTCAGCCCGCCGCCGACGCGGGGCTGGAGAAAGGCGACCGCATCATTGCCGTCGACACCGTGGCCACCCCCTCGTTTACCGAGCTCAACGAAGCCCTCGCACTCTATGCCGACAAGCCCACCACCCTCAGGGTGTTGAGAAACAATGCCGAAATCACCCTCACCGCCACCCCGACATCAGGGGGTAAGCTCGGCTTCCAGCTCACACCTATCGACGAAATCTATCCCACCGTAACCGAAAACTACACCCTCCTCCAGTCGATACCCAAAGGCTGGGAGCTCGGCACCACCACCCTCGGCAACTATGTCGGCTCGATGAAGCATCTCTTCACCCGCGAGGGCGCACAGAGCATCGGCGGCTTCGGTGCCATCGGAGGCATGTTCCCCGAGAAATGGAACTGGCTGGCCTTCTGGAACATCACCGCCTTCCTCTCACTTGCTCTCGCCTTTATGAACATCATTCCCATTCCAGCCCTCGACGGCGGCCATGTAATGTTCCTGCTCTGGGAGGTCATCACCCGCCGCAAGCCCTCCGACGCCGTGTTGGAATATGCCCAGTATGTCGGCATGGCCTTCCTGCTCGCCCTGCTGCTCTATGCCAACGGCATGGACCTCATAAGAGCCTTCCTCTGATATCATTAACACACTCACTCTCAATCACCGAACATCGCAATGTCACTTCCCGTTATAAAGCTCAAACGCGGCAAAGAAGAATCACTGCTGAGATTTCACCCGTGGGTATTTTCGGGCGCCATAGCCTCGCTCCCCTCCGATCTTGAGGAGGGAGCCGTGGTGAGCGTAATCTCGGCCGACGGCACTCCCCTCGGCACCGGCCACTATCAGATCGGCTCGATTGCCGTGAGAATGCTCACCTCCGACCCCGCGGAGAATATCGACGAGCAATTTTTCGCCGGGCGGCTCAGGGCGGCTCTCGACCTTCGCAAAACCCTCGGCCTCTCGGGCGAAAACAACAATGCCTTCCGCCTCGTGCATGGCGAGGGCGATTTCCTGCCGGGACTGGTGGTTGACATCTATGGCTCCACTGCCGTGGTTCAGGCCCATTCGCCCGGTATGCACTATGCCCGCCACATCATAGCCCGCGAGCTCACCCGCCTCGAAGGAGCGGGAGTGGCCAACGTTTACTATAAATCGGAGACCACACTCCCCTATAAGGCGCGCCTCGACCACGACAACTGCTATCTCATAGGCGAATATCAGGGCAACATCGCCATCGAAAACGGCCTCAAATTCCATATCGACTGGCTCAAGGGTCAGAAAACCGGCTTTTTCGTTGACCAGCGCGACAACCGCGAGCTGCTCAGAGCTTTCAGCCGCAACCGCAGGGTGCTCAACATGTTCTGCTACACCGGCGGCTTCTCGGTCTATGCCCTCAGCGGAGGCGCCCTGAGCGTCGACTCGGTCGACTCATCGGCCAAAGCGGTGTCGCTCACCGACGCCAACGTGGCCATCAACTTCCCCCCCGAAGATGCCGCCGCCCGACACAGGAGCCATGCCGAAGATGCCTTTAAGTTTCTCACCGCCATGCAGCCGGGCGAATACGACCTCATAGTGCTCGACCCGCCCGCATTTGCCAAACACCGCAGCGCCCTCCCCAACGCCCTCAGAGGCTATCAGCGCATCAATGCCGCCGCCATGGCCAAGATAGCTCCGGGGGGAATACTCTTCACATTCAGCTGCTCGCAGGCCGTGAGCAAGGAGCAGTTCCGTCTGGCGGTGTTCACCGCCGCGGCGCGCACACGCCGCAAGGTGCGCATACTCCATCAGCTCACCCAGCCGGCCGACCACCCCGTCAACATCTATCACCCCGAAGGGGAATATCTCAAAGGATTAATCCTATATATCGAATAATAAACCCATGATCAAATCACTTACCGCCGGGGCTGTGGCCCTGACTCTTTCAGCAACCGTAATGAGCTGCTCAGACAAGACTGAAGAAAAGCCGTTTGACTATACCGTCGACCGCTTTGCCGACATCGAGGTGCTTCGCTATCAGGTGCCCGGATTTGAAAATCTCACCCTCAATCAGAAACTCCTCATCTACTATCTCACCGAAGCCGCCATCACAGGCCGCGACATGCTCTGGGACCAGAACGGCAAATATAACCTTGCCCTCCGCAACCTGCTCGAGAATATCTACACCAACTATGACGGTGACAAAAACGACCCCAACTGGAAGGGCTTTGACACCTATATGAAGCAGGTGTGGTTTGCCAACGGCATCCACCACCACTATTCGATGGATAAATTCACTCCCGCTTTCAGCCGCGAGTGGATGGAGGCTCAGATCGCCAACCTCAAGGATGCTCCCTCGGGCGAGGAACTCTCGACACTCCTCACTGTGGTGTTTGACCCTCAGTTTATGGCCAAGCGCGTCAATCAGGCCGAAGGTCAGGACCTCATCCTCACCTCCGCCAACAATCTCTATGAGGGTGTGACCCAGCAGGAGGTTGAAAACTACTATAACGCTCTCAAAGACACCACCGACCTCACCCCCGTGAGCTGGGGCCTCAACACCCGCGTCACCAAAGATGAAAACGGCAACGTGGTTGAGCAGGTCTATAAGGTGGGCGGTCTCTATTCTCCCGCCATCACCCGCATTGTGGAGCTTCTCAACAAAGCTTCCGAATATGCCGAAAACGACGCCCAGCGCGACGTGATAGCCAAGCTCGTTGACTTCTACACCACCGGCTCGCTCAAAGCCTTCGACGACTACAGCATTGCCTGGGCCGGCGAAACTTCCTCGCAGGTTGACTTTATCAACGGCTTTATCGAGAGCTATGGCGACCCCCTCGGCATGACCGGCGCCTATGAGTCGATCGTCAACTTCAAGGATATTCCCGCCAGCCAGCGCACCGAGACCATAAGCGGCAACGCACAGTGGTTTGAAGACAATTCGCCCGTTGACAAGCGCTTCAAGAAAGAAAACGTAAAGGGTGTGACCGCTAAGGTTATCACCGCCGCCATCCTTGCCGGCGACGCCTATCCCGCCACCCCCATCGGCATCAACCTCCCCAACGCCAACTGGATCCGCGCCGCCCACGGCTCGAAATCGGTCACCATCGAAAATATCACCAAAGCCTATGACGAGGCTTCTCACGGCAACGGTTTCAATGAGGAATTTGTGATCGACGAACCCACCCGCGAGCTGCTCGAAAACTATCTCTTTGTCACCGACAATCTCCACACCGACCTCCACGAGTGTCTCGGCCATGCCTCCGGCCGCCTGTTGCCCGGCGTTGACCCCGATGCCCTCAAGGCCCACGGCTCAACCCTCGAGGAAGCCCGCGCCGACCTCTTCGCCCTCTACTATCTCGCCGACCCCAAACTGATCGAGCTCGGTCTGCTCGACAATGCCGACGCCTATAAGGCCGAATACTACAAATATATTCTCAACGGCCTCATGACCCAGCTCATGCGCATCGAGTATGGCAAGGATGTCGAAGAAGCCCACATGCGCAACCGCAAGCTCATCAGCGAATGGGTGTATGAGAAAGGTAAGCCCGAAAACGTGATCGAATATGTGACCCGCGACGGCAAGACCTACATTCAGATCAACGACTACAAGCGCCTGCGCGAGCTCTTCGGCGAGCTGCTCGGCGAAATTCAGCGCATCAAGAGCGAAGGCGACTATGCCGCCGGCGCTGCTCTCGTGGAGCAATATGCCGTGAAAGTCGATCCCAAAATCCACAAGGAAGTGCTCGACCGCTACGCCAAACTCGACATCGCTCCCTATCGCGGCTTTGTCAACCCCGTTTATACCCTCGTTAAAGACAACGACGGCAACATTACCGACGTAACAGTTTCATTCAACGAGGATTATGCCGAGCAGATGCTCCGCTACTCAAAGGACTACAACACTCTGTCGAAATAAGATGCTACCGGTGGTTAATGTTATTTAACAATTTGGGTGTAAAATCGTAAGCAGCATTAATCCTTTATCTCTCAGCGAGTTTCCATACCGAGAGGAAAGAATATGCTTAAAAAAGATGTTACACAACATAAAAATTGTTATGGCTTTATAGTCAAATAACACCTAACTTTGCATCAGAAACCTAAAGCAATCTTTTTTACCTTAGAAATTGTACCTATTGGAAACTCATAAAAAGAGACGCTGCGATGGCGTCTCTTTTTATATTTTTATATATGTGTGCCGAAAGGCAGGGATGGCTTACTTCACATTCTCAACCATCTTGTAGGCCGGCAGGCTGCCATAGGCTGCGGCCTTGCGGGCATAGTCGGCGGCTTTGGCCTTGTTGACCGCGGTGCCCTTGCCCTCGCGATAGATGTCGGCGAGGCGCTCGTTGACCATAGCGAGCACATTGGCGGGAAGCTTGCCGTTGGCAGCTATCGGCTCATAATAGTAAATAGCCCGGGCATAGTTCTGATTGAGAAAATCACCGTTATAGTTCATGCTTCCGAGATAGAAGCGGGCCCAGTCGTCACCCTGTTCGGCTGCGCGTTCGCGATCCTTGAGGCTCGGAAGAAATCCCTCCTTATAAATATCCTCATCCTGAATACGCTTGCTTGAGTTGACCTTGCGTATCCACGCCAGGGCTTCCTGAGCTTTGCTTGCGGTCTCGCTGTTGCCGCGATATTCTCCGCGTTCAGGCAGATAGAGCACCGAGCGGGCGGCATCGTCGCCAATCTCGCCGGCTATATAGAGCCAGAAAAATGAATCGGGATAATTGACCTTGCCGCCACCGTTGGCGCGGAGATTGAAGCCATAGAGCGCCATGCCGCGCGGATAGCCCTTGAGGGCGGCCTGATGATAATATTCGCGGGCCTTGGCCACATCTTCGGTCACTCCCTTGCCTTCGATATACATGCTGCCCAGAGCTGTGTAGCCGAAGCCATGCTTGATAGGCTGGCAGGCGTCAAAGCAGCTCTTGGCCTGCTGATAGTCCTGACGGTTGAAATAATAGAGGCCGAGATAGTTATAGGCTTCGTTTTCGCCCGCTTTGGCAGCCGACTCAAGCAGTTTCACTCCATCGGAGGCTTTGGCCGAATATTCGGGCGAGAAAGCATAGATCACGCCGAGCTCCATCATGGCGCGGGGATTTTTGTCAGCCACGAGGCTCAGACAGCGTTCGGCCAGCTCAGGGCTCCACACCTTGTGATAGCGGGCGAGGCTAACCACACTGTCGGCCGAAATAGCTCCTTTGGCATATTGTTGGCTCACAGATTTATACACCTCGTTGACCCTTTCGGTCACGGTCGATGTGGTGCGCGAGTTCTTAATATTGCGACGGCCGGCTGCGGGAGCCGATACCGCGATAATCATAAGAGAAAGAATAAGGAAAAGTTTTTTCATAGTGATGAATGGAAATTAAATGTTTCCTTATCAACAATATGAAAAAACAAATTGTTTCACCCTCCGGTCAGAATGTCACGGCAATCTGAGCCTGAAAGCGGTTGGCATGTATGGAGCCGCTATCCACCCCCTTGCGCAGACCGTAGTCATATTCCACTCCCGCCGATACAAATTTATTGATATTATATATGACGTTGGCC
>CAYLMR010000054.1:0-16749 GCA_964384885.1 uncultured Bacteroides sp. | reverse complement strand
TCCCACTCCTTAATGAATTTCAAGCCTTTCTTGGTCGAGGTGATGAAGCTGAAAGGTTTGAGACCCTTCACATAGGGGGAGTAGTTATATTGCAGCGAGCCGCGATAGTCGTTGGTGTGTTCGTATTCGGTAGTGGGGTTGTTTTTCGACTGCTTGTTGAATGAGAAACCGGCAGTGAAGTTGGCGGGGTCCCAGGGCATGGGATTTTTAGAGCGCACGTCGAAGTTGAGACCCGAGATAGAGAAGTTTTCCACCTTGGTATGCTCAACGGCAAATGATTCGATAGAGTCTCTTTCCTGCTTGGTGTCGACGGCATCGAGGGCGTCGCTGAGCTTCACGTCCTGATCGAGAGGATTATATTTGGGCGAGATCTTTTCGTTGGTTACCGAATAGAATATCGGGGCTCTGAGCTTGGCACCTTCGGGGAGGAAGCGGCCGAGGTCGGCCTGAATGGCAAAGTTGTATTGACGGGTGTCGTCGAGATTGCGCTCGTTGAGGCTCTGGTCCACTCCGCCAAAACCCGACGACTCATAGTTGGCGCCTACATTGACGGTGACGATGTCGCTGAGGGTGAGGTTGGCGGTGCCTTTGGCTGCCCAACCACCCTCGTTGTTAAACTCGGTTACCTTGAGTTCGTTGACCCACACCACGCCGTCTTTAACGGTCGACGAGTTGTTTCTCACACCGATGAGCATCACACGGATGTCGTTGAGCGAGGGGTTGCCCATCACTCCCATGCGGTTGGCCTCGTGGTTGGGGTCGCGGCCGGTATAGAGGGTGTTATAGCCCACTCCCGGCTCCTCATTGCGCTTGGCGTGGTTGCGCTGGGTCTTGAGGTCGACGAGATTCTGGAGAGTGACGTCAAAGAAGTTGTTTAGAGGCCACACTATCTCGCGGTTGGAGGGGGTGTCGGCGTATTTGTCGGGAGGAGTGAGCTGGAGAGGCACTTCATATTCATAGAAGTTGTTTTTCACATCCGAGCCGAGGCGGAGGAATATCGACATCTCACCCGATTTGAGGTTGGTGATGTTGTCGATCAGAGCTTCGGCGTGAACCCACATCTGCAGGCGCTTGTAGTTGCGCAGGTCGGGAACCATAGTGTTGCGGAACACACCGCGTGCGTCGCCGGGCTTGATGTCGAGCAGCTTAATCTGCATCGACTGCTCGTTTTCAAGAATGATCTGGGCCTGGGAGGGGTCGGAAATTCGGTTTACTCCCGGAGGCAGAATATAGTTGACAGGCTCCTGACCTGAGTTTTCCTCGATGTTGACAACCGATATGTCGATCTGACCTTCGGCGGGAGTGTCGCCGCGGTTGTTGAGGTTGAAATCATAGGTGCGCCATTCACCTTTCACCAGCTCGAGAGTGGCGAAACGCAGGTGGGTGGCTTTTTTGAAGCCGGTCATGAAGATTCGGGCGAATCTTATGGTTGAGAAGTCGTTGATCGATCCGACAACTTTCTGATAGTCGGAGAGGGGTATCTTAAACTGGTACCATTCCACTTCCTGAGAATTGCCGTCGCGGGTATAGACAATAGAGGTCTGCTTGTCGGTGATGAAGTTGCGGCCCACCTCGAGGTCTTCGGGGCGGATGCTTACGCGATACTGGAAATAGCGCTCATATTCATTGAGGGTGTTGTCCTGATTGATGTCCTCGACATCAGGCAGAGCGCGCGAGGGCTGATAGAGTCGGTCGGGAGCCGTTTCGGGAGAGAGTGAGTTGGCTTCCACGCCGTTATATCGCTTATAACGTTCGAGAATCGAGAGGCGCTGCTCGTCGTAGTCATAGCCGCGATAGAAATGATAGTTGTCGCCGGCGGGGTCGTTGAAGGGGGAGAACTCGTCGCCCAACATCTGCTCGACAGTGGCGGGGGAGAGTCGCATGCGCAGCTTTTCGAGATAGTCGGCATAGGAGGAGAAGCCATATTCATCTTCGTTGAGAAGACCGTCGAGACCGGTGTCCTGAACCAGACGGGCCGAGTTGTTATTGTCGAAAGCATAGGTGAGGGAGTTCTGAGATGAAGCACGACCCCACACCGATGTGCGCATAAACTGGTCATTGCCGTCGAAGGGCACACCGTTTTCATAAGACTTCATGCCGTCTTTGAGAATATCCTCCGAGATGTCTCCGAAGTTGAAATAAAGGTCACCACCCTCATAGTTGGGATTTTCTTCATCAAGAAACGGGTTCATCATCCAGAACTGCACATATTCGATGTTCTGACTTCTGAAATCGGAGTTATCGATTTTGCGCATTATGCCGCCCCAACGTTTCTCGGGATTGGTGAGCAGACCGGTTTCGGTCACTCCGTCGGCGTCGAGGTTATAGGGGCCGCGCTCATCGGGATAGAAAGAGAGGTTGAGGGTCTGAATTGTGTTGCTCTCGCCATAGACAATTTCGCGTTTGGGGAAGATTTCCTTAGAGGTGACTTCGCGCACATAGGGATTGGAGAGCTGTTTGAGGTCGCTCTTTATATAACCCGGCACAAGCGAGGAGTTGCGCTGAGTGAAAAGCGGGTCAATGTAATACCAGTTGAGCAGCGCACGGTTTTTGCCATATTCCACATTGTTGCTCAGGGCCGCTTCGGGGAAGAGGGCGGTGGGGGAGTTGTCGTAGGGGGTGGAGGAGAGGAACCAAGCGTAGGGTGAACGGAGGTCGATGCCGGTCTGGGCGGTCTCGAAGTCGTCGATATAGGAGCTGCCTTTGTTGGTGCCGGTCTTTTGGGCGGCAGGCACGAGGGCTGCCACTTCACCGCGTAGGGTGAGGCGTGAGGGAGCGGTGGCGTTGACGGTAGGTATCTTGTTGAGCAGGTTGGTGAGCCACATGCTTTCTCCGGTATAAGAGAAGTTGAGGCCGCCCATGGTGTTGTTGACCACCTCCTGGCCGATGCTGACCTTTTCGGTGAGCGATTTCTCGCCGTAATGCAACAGCGTGGCGCCGACATTCAGGTTTTTAGAGAACTGATAATTGAGGTCGAGGCCGAGGAGGCTTTTGCGCTGGGTGCTGAACAGGCCCTGGTCCTCGAGGGTGACCGACACATTCTGGCCCGAGTCGAGAATACTCTGATTGGTGATGGTCACGATACCCGAAACATAGTCTACCGTATAGTCGGCATTTTCGGTGAGGGTCACGCCGCCGGCGGTAACGATAACCGATCCTCGCGGCACATTAAAGGCCTTGAGGTCGATCTGCGCGCCATTGGTGCCCTGATATTCACCTTCGAGCACAAATTTATTGCGGTCGGCATATTGCTCGGCTACAATCTGAGTTGAGTCGTAGAGCTGAGTATAAAGATAGTCGGCCGAGAGGGCGGGATTGTCAATTTTGGCTTCGAGCCATGAGCCGAAAGGCTCGGCTACCGGGAAGAACACCCTGCCGGTCGAGGTATCTATGGTATATCCCTCGATGAAGTCAAAAAATCCGTCGCTGTTGCTCTCCTGGTTAGAGTCGAGGCGGTCGAGGTTCATGACCTGCAGAAGTGACTGATTGGATATGCCCGGCACAGGGAGATAGTTGATTTCGGTGCCGGTAGTGTCGGAGAGATATTTGATGTTGAGCTTGAAGTTGGTGCGCTGCACATTGGTGGCTCCCGGTATCTGGTAGACGTTTTTCATCATCAGTCGCCACATAGGGAGGCGCGGCTGCTGATTGGTGCTTTTGAGCATCTTGACATAGAGCGACTGGTCGGTGGTCGAGACATCGGCCGAAAATTCACCTACCTGATATACTTTGCCGTTGTATGTATATTCATAGGCAACGGCAAGCACCTCGTCAGCTCTTAGCTGAGAGCGGAGAGAGATGTAACCGAGAGTGGAGTTGAGCTTATATTCGGAGGTGGAGAGGAGTCGGGCGCTCTCAACCTTTTCGAAATCAATGCCGCCCACAATGCCATAGGCTTCGAGGGGCTCGAGAGCCTGGGTAACGGTGTTGATGTTACGGGCGAGGGGATAGTCGGTTTTAATAACCTTAAGGAGGTTGTTGGAGTTATTGGAGGGGTTTGGCTCCGAGGGGTTGGGAGTCCAGTAGTCGGAAGCGAGATGGGTATTTTCGGCGAGGTCCATAAATCCTACAACGTTTCGGCTCTGGTTATAGGAGCTTTGCTTGTTGGTGACCCACACCTCTATGCGTGTGATCTTCACCCCCGAGCTGACATAAGGGAGCTTGGAGGCGAATTTGTCGTAGTTGTCGCGGAAAAATTGAGCGAGGAAGAAGTGACGGTTTTCGTCATAATCAACGGCCTCGATTCTGAAATCGGTGGTCTGAACGCCGCGCTTGGTGTTGATTGATCTCGAATCGGAGTTCTGTTGAGAAACAAGCGCTGTGGCGGTGAGCTTGCCGAATTGCAGGGTGGTTTTGAGACCGAAGAGCGCGGCACTTCCCCTGATGAGCGAGGAGCCGGTGGTCATGCTCACATTACCGGCCTCGATATCTTTGACAATGTCATCTTCCTTACCCTCATATTTGAGCTTGATGTTTTTGGAATCGAAGTCAAAGGTTGCGCTGGTGTTATAGCTCATGTTGAAATTGAGCCTGTCGCCTACCGAAGCCTGGATTGTGGCCTGAATCTTCTGGTCGAAATCAAAGAAGGTGTGACGGCGCGATGTGAGCGAAAGAGCGGGATTGTCGGTGAAGTTGCTCTTGATGCCCATAGTTACCTGAATAGAGCCTTGTGTCTTGAGCGAAACGCCACCCGGGCCGAAGATTTTTTCGAGCGGTCCGAGCGCAAAATTCATGTCAAGAATGTTGAACGGCTTTTGCGATTCGGGCACGAGATGCTCGTTGTTGCGCATGGCATAATATTGTCTCATCGACTTGCTTATCTGCCAGCGGTTATATTGGTCGGGCGTGAGGGTAAAGGGGGTTGAGACCTCGGTATCGCCTATGCGGGTGCGGATGATATAGCAACCGGTTACCGGGTCAAACTCAACGTCGGTGCGCAGATTGGAGGGAGTGTTGAGATCGGCCGAAAATTCGCGTCCCATCAATTCCTCATAAGATTGGGGAAAGGCCTGACTCACCGGAAAGGGGAGCATTATCGAGTCGACCTGCGGCAGGGGAGCGGGAGCTGAGAGAGTAACAGGCGGGGGAGTGAACGGAGTAACCGGTCGGGTGGAGGTATTGTCCTGAGCCTGAGCGGGGGAGATGGCGAGATAGAGAGCCGTGAGGAGCGGAATCAACGACACGACAACAGCCGTCACAGTTTTGGAGAGTCTGCGACGACGCGGGGCGAGACGCGGGCTATGGCCCTTGGGGTCTATTCCATTGCGTTGTTCCACTGTGGGAAAGATATAATGACCGGTTGTTGACCTACCGGAAATGTTTTTAATGAATGGTTGGCAAATCTATCGCCGGGAAACAGGAATGAGAGGTCTACATCATGGTGAGGGCCGTCTTGATGGCCTCCTCCACTTTGGCTGAAGGATTGCTCTCGAAAATCTTTTTGAGCACCTTCTGCGACTGCGGGCGGGCGAAGCCGAGCATCGTCAGCGCGGCCAACGCTTCGTCATAAACCTCCGAACTTGCTTCAGTCGGCATAAGATTAAACGTATCATCAAGCGGTTTTATTTTATCGCGGAGGTCAACTATTATTCTCTCGGCGGTTTTTGCCCCTATTCCCTTGACGGCTTTAAGCTGCTTGGCGTTGCCGTTGACTATCACCTGTTCGAGCTCGGCGGGGGGAATGGAGCTGAGAATCATGCGGGCGGTGTTGGCTCCCACGCCGCTCACTCCTATGAGGGCACGCATGAGAGAGCGCTCCCTGTCGGTGGCGAAACCAAACAGCAGGTGAGCATCCTCGCGTATTATTTCATGAACGAGAAGTTTAACCGGAGCCTGCTCTTCAAGGCCGTTGAGAGCGTCATATGTAGTCAGTGAGATGTTGAGCAGATAGCCTATGCCCGAGCAGTCAACAACTGCTTCGGTAGGTGTGAGCGACGCCAGTCGGCCGGAAATATATTCAAACATTGAGTATTATTCTTGTTATGGAGGAAAAAAAGAGGGGAGAAAGCCGGAGAAAAGCATAAATCTCCGGCCCAATCAACTGCAAAATTACTATAAAAGTTTGAGTTTACCGGCCTCCGAGTGGTGATGTGTGAATAAATATTGTTAAATTTGTGGCTCAATCCCGCGAGGATATTCCAATCATTAACAAAAATATTTAAAAATCAACCATATCAAGATTCAATCATGAAACAAATCATTGCAGCTGCAGTCATCGCAGCAGTGGGGTGCGGAGCTTACGCCCAGGAAAAAGCTGACAGTGCAGGCTTCGTTTTTACAGATGTCAAGGTAGTGCCTACCAACTCGGTTAAGGACCAGAACAAGTCGGGCACATGCTGGGCATTCTCTTCAACTTCATTCTTTGAGGATGAGATTCTCCGCAAAACCGGTAAATCAATTGATCTCAGCGAAATGTTTACCGTGAGAGAATGTTATAACGCTAAGGCCGATCAGCTCGTGAGACGTTACGGCGTGGCTCAGTTCTCGCCCGGCGGCAGCTGTCTTGATATTGCCTATGTTTGGGATAACTATGGCGCTGTGCCCGAAGAAGCTTATCGCGGTCTCGAATACGGCGAGGATAACCACGTTCACGGCGAGCTTCAGGCCGCTCTCGAAGGTTATATCAAAGCTGTTGTAGGCAAACCCAACCGCCGTCTTTCCACCTCATGGCCCAAGGCTTTCAACGGTATTCTCGACGCTTATCTCGGAGAAGTTCCCGCAGAGTTTGTTTATGAGGGTAAGACCTATACTCCCATGACCTTCGCTCAGTCGCTTCCCATCAACACCAACGACTATATCGCCCTCACCTCGTTTACCCACCATCCTATGTATAAGCCTTTCGTGCTTGAGGTGAGCGACAACTGGCTCAACGAAAAATATTATAATGTGCCCCTCGAAGACCTCGTGACCGTAACCGAAAATGCTATCAACAACGGTTATTCAGTTGCCTGGGCTGCCGACGTAAGCGAAAAAGGCTTTAACTGGAAGAGTGGCTATGCCAATATGCCCAAAGCCAAGACCGAGGCTGATTTTGAGGGCACCGAGCTTTCACGCTGGGTATCTCTTTCAAAGGCCGACCGTGAGAAAGAGCTCTACGACCAGCGCGGTCCCGTTGAGGAGGTTGATGTAACTCCCGAGCTCCGTCAGGAAATGTTCGACCGTCAGGAGACCACCGACGACCACGGCATGGTGATCGTGGGTATCGCCACCGATCAGAACGGCAACAAATATTTCAAGGTTAAAAACTCCTGGACAGCCAATCAGATCTACGGCGGTTACTTCTATGTGTCGATTCCCTATTTCAAGGCTAAGACTCTCGACATCTATCTCAACAAGGAGGCAGTTCCCGCTTCACTTCTCAAGAAGCTCGGCGTTGCCAAATAAATAATTAAGAATTACTTATTTTTACACGCCTCTGCAACTTTGAGCTTCAGGGGCGTGTAAATTTTTTCAATGAGTCATGAGTCAAGAAATAAGACACCGCAGGCTTTATGCCTTCTACAACAGCAAGGTTCTCAACGCCCTTGAGCTGATTGTCTGTGTTTGCCTGCTTCTCACCAACTATACCCGTCTGGCAGCCCTCCCTGTTATATGCGCCGTGGTTGCCGTATTGCTCTTCATAGGCTACTCATTATGGTTGTGGATTAAGAAGCCCGACAGCATAATCATCAACCGAAGATTGTCGGACATTGCCGGAGCGTATATACTCTATTATATCATAATCTGCGCCTTCCGGGCCACCAACGAATTATGGTATATCATCCCCCTCGCCATCTCCGTCATCCTCGTCTTCTACCTCCTCCTCCGCCCCTCCGACCATCCCTTCCCCATCAATCCCTAACCTCCCTCCTCTTCCAAACAAAAGCATCCGAATAAGGCCACCCTCTCCCGCGCTCTTATTCGGATGCTTTTATCGTAGATAAAGAATTGTCTGTAAGGGGCTTTCTGAATTTTATTTTAAAATACAAATCCTTAAGTGAGGATTAAAAAATATTTGTGACGGGGGATAAATTCGGGGTACAATTTTCAGAATTCTTTGATAAAACAGCCGCTTAGCGATCAAGGCGAATGAAGCTAAGCGGCTGTTTTAGATTTATTTAAATGAAAGATGTTCCGAGTGCCGGAATGGGGGAATTATTCCCACTCGATGGTGGCCGGTGGTTTGGAGGAGATGTCGTAGGTTACGCGGTTGACGCCTTTGACGGTGTTGATGATCTTGTTGCTGACCTCGGCGAGGAAGTCGTAGGGGAGGTGAGCCCAATCGGCGGTCATGGCGTCGGTAGAGGTCACGGCTCTGAGGGCAACAGCGCGCTCATAGGTGCGTTCATCGCCCATAACGCCCACGCTCTGAACGGGGAGGAGAATCACGCCTGCCTGCCAGACTTTGTCATAGAGGCCGTGATCACGCAGTCCCTGAATGAAGATATGGTCGGCTTCCTGAAGGATGTGTACCTTTTCGGGGGTGATGTCGCCAAGTATTCTTACCGCAAGGCCGGGGCCGGGGAAGGGATGGCGGGTGATGAGATGTTCGGGCATACCGAGCTGACGACCTACGGCTCTCACTTCATCCTTGAAGAGGAGGCGGAGGGGTTCGCAGAGTTTGAGATTCATCTTCTCGGGCAGACCACCCACGTTGTGGTGGCTCTTGATGGTGGTGCCGGTGATAGATAGCGATTCGATGCAGTCGGGATAGATGGTGCCCTGACCGAGCCATTTCACATCTTTGAGTTTGTGGGCCTCGCGGTCGAACACGTCGATAAATCCTTTGCCGATGATTTTGCGCTTGCGCTCGGGATCGGTAACGCCGGCAAGCTCCTTATAAAATTCCTCGGAGGCGTCGACACCGATTACATTGAGGCCGAGACACTCGTAGTCGCGTAGCACCGACTTAAACTCATCCTTTCTCAACATTCCGTGGTCAACGAATATGCAGGTGAGGTTTTTGCCGATAGCGCGGTTGAGAAGCACAGCTGCTACCGACGAGTCAACGCCGCCGCTGAGGCCGAGCACAACCTTATCGTTGCCGAGCTGCTGCTTGAGTTCTTCAACCGTGCGGTCGATAAATGAAGCCGCACTCCAATCCTGACGTGAGCCGCAAATATCAACCACGAAATTTTTGAGCAACTGGGTGCCACACTCAGAGTGGTAGACCTCGGGGTGGAACTGCACACCCCAAAGCTTTTCTCCGTCGGCCTGATAGGCGGCACATTCAACCTTGTTGGTCGAGGCTATGACGCTGAAGTTTTCAGGGAGGCTGGTGATGGTGTCACCGTGGCTCATCCACACCTGACTGCCTGTGGCTATTGATTTGAGGAGGGGATTGGAGGAATCAACATAGCTCAGGTGAGCGCGGCCATACTCGCGGGTGCCGGCAGGTTCTACACTTCCGCCGTTGATCCATGCCATAAACTGCGCACCATAGCAGATGCCCAGTATGGGATAGCGCCCGCGGATTGTGTCGAGATTGATTTTAAATGCCTTTTCATCATAAACCGAGAAGGGTGAGCCTGAAAGGATCACGCCGATGACCGAGGGGTCATTTTCGGGAAATTTGTTATAAGGCACTATCTCACAATAGGTATTCAGTTCTCTCACCCTCCTGGCGATAAGCTGGGTGGTTTGAGAGCCGAAGTCGAGAATGATAATTTTTTCCTGCATAGGGATGTAGGGGAAATATTGTTGTGATGGTAGGGTTTTTATTGTTTGCTTAAGGCTTCCATAGAGGAGTTGGGCGCCACAACCCACACTACATCACCCTCCTCGAAAGCTGTAGAAGCGGAGGGCTGGGAGTAGATGCCGTTGCGCTCGAGACTCACGATGAGAGCCATATATTTTTCGCGCATGTTGGCCTGGGCGATCGTCTTTCCTAAGAGAGAAGAGTGTGAGGAAATATTGACGGGGAAAAGCTTGAGGTCGGAGGGATCGATCTCAGCCTGACTCTGGGAAGATTCGCTTTCGGGAGCTTCGATGAGAGGCAAGATGGTCTGGATCTCCTCGTCAGTGCCGATCACACCGAGAGTGTCGCCGGGGAACAGGCGGGTGTCACCGCCCGGCACGGGGATAACGTTGCCGCCGCGCTGAATTGAGGCGATGTTAGCACCATATTTCACCCTCAACTGAGAGTCCTGCAGTCTTTCGCCTACAAACGGACTGCTGTTGGTCACGGTCATGAAGGCGAGGTGGAGATTGGAGATGATGTTGTTGTTCTTGCCCGATTTACGCAGCTCGCGCTCATTGAGGTTGTCGATGAATTTTGATTCCATCTTGCGGGTTTTGAATCTCAGGTTTGGCGAACCGAAGAAAATCGCCGACAGCAAAATTGCCACGCCAATCGAAAGGCCGAGACTGAAGGAGTAGATAACCGTGATGATATAAACCAACGAGGAGAGTGAGATGATAAGCTTGACGATGGTCATGATTATCAGCGGAAGGTCGAAACGCGAATCAGCCTCCTTAAGCTTGCGTCTTTCAGACTTGCGCGAAGAGGGGACGGTCATGGCGAGCACAAAGGGAGCCATGGCGCTGATGGTGATGACTGCGGTGAGGAGGCGACCCCATTTTTCATTCCAGCCGAGGAGGGTGGGGAGCAACCAACCCTGCGACATGAGAATGATGGCGATTAGCATGATGGAGTAGAGCAGCACTCGCCACAGGTAGCGGCTCACGATATTACGCCAAATCTGCTTGGTGGAAGATTTCTCTTTGGCGGCATCATAACTGTTGCGCTCTATAAGGTAGGTGAGCCGCTTGGGAAGATGTTTTTCGACAAACTTATAAACCGGGTCGGCGAGACGGATAAGATAGGGAGTGCCGAAAGTGGTTATGACACTCACGGCTACAATCACAGGATAGAGCTCGGGGTTAAGCACACCGAGACTCATGCCGAGCGTTGCGATGATAAATGAAAACTCACCAATCTGAGTCAGGGCAAAGCCGCTCTCGATCGAAACCCTGAGATTCTGACCGGTGACCAACATGCCGAATGTGCCGAAGATGATCATGCCTACAATCACGAGCAGCGACAGAAGCACTATCGAGCCGAAATAGGTAGTGATAACCGAGGGGTTGACCATCAGGCCCACCGAGATGAAAAACACAGAGCCGAAAAGGTCTTTGACGGGAGTAACCACATGCTCGATGCGCTCGGCGAAACTTGTGCCGGCAAGAATCGAGCCCATCACAAAGGCACCCAGAGCGAGTGAGAATCCGCAGAAGGTTGAGAGCACCGCCATGCCGAGGCAGAGACCCATCGACACGATGAGCAGGGTTTCCTGATTGAGGAACTTGCGGGAGCGGTTGAGAAGGCTCGGCAGGAGGAACACGCCGATCATAAACCATATCACGAGGAAGAACACCAGTTTGCTGATGCTCCACAGCATTTCGCCACCCTCCACACTGTTGTTGATAGCGATTGACGACAGCATTACCATCATCACCACGGCGTAGAGGTCTTCAACCACAAGCACGGCAAAGACCAGTGTGGCAAACTTGCGGTGCTGCAGGCCGAGGTCGGTGAGAGCCTTGATGATGATAGTGGTAGAGGAAATGGAAATCATGCCTCCGAGAAAGAGGGCGTTGACGGTTGAGAATCCCATCGCGGTGCCCACTCCATAGCCGCATATCATCATGCCGGCTATGATTATAAACGAGGTGATGAGAGCCGAGGGGCCGGCGTTGACCAGCTTCTTGAAGCTAAACTCCAATCCGAGGGAGAAAAGCAGGACTATAATACCGATCTGAGCCCAAAACTCGATGTTGCTCTCGGTGGTTACCGACGGCAGATAGTGGAAATTGGGCGATGCCAGAAAGCCGGCTACAATATATCCCAACACCACAGGCTGTTTGAGCAGCTTGAAAATAATGGTAGTAACCGCACCGAGAATCAGAATGAAAGCGAGGTCGAAAATAAGGCTTTCGATATTCATTCCATCTGAAGCGGGTGCAGCCGACAATAGTATTGTGGAAATGAGAGGCAACATGCTGATCGGATATTAGAGGGGAAATGGTTTTAAATGCTGAGCTGATTGGCCAAAGAAATAGAGTGGGTGGGGTAGAGGTTTTTCAGATAGCCAAACAGTTTTATGTAGTCGGTGTTGTCTTTGAGGAGCACCACAAGGTTGAGACGGGTTGACGGCTCGGTAAAATCATAATCTGCATAAACGTTGACGAGGTGAGCATTAAACTGACTGAGGGCAGTGCGATAAGGCTCGATGTCATTGACAATCTCGCCGACCTTTATGCGGATGATGCGGCTCTCGGCTCCGACATGAATTTTCTTTTCAATCTCCTCAAGCACAAACATGATGAATATCACCATCACGGTAGCCACAAGAGAAATGACATAAAGACCCACGCCGATAGCCATGCCGACCGTGGCAGTCATCCAAATTCCGGCCGCAGTGGTGAGACCTCTCACCGAACCCTTCATCTGAATAATGGCTCCGGCACCGAGAAAACCGATACCGGTTATGACCTGAGCCGCTATTCGGCCAGGGTCACCGTTTTTGAGCCCGAGATATTCCTGCGGCACATAGATCGACAGAATCATGGCGAGGGTGGCGCCGAGCGAGATTAGCGAAAAGGTGCGTATGCCGGCTATCTGGCCCTTGCGTTTGCGCTCCATGCCCACGGCCGAGCCGAGCAACAGGCTCAGCAGCAGCCTGAACAGCGCCGAACCGGTGGTGATTTCCACGCCGTTGATCTGATCGATAAATTGCTGCAACATGATGAATGACTGGAAGAGGTGAGTTTAATGAGAGGGATTATTTCTTGAGAGTGAACTGGCGCGATACAAGACGGTAGTTGTCGGCAAACAGCTCTACTGTGTAGCTTCCGGGGGTGAGGGTCTGGGTAACATTCCAGTAGATTTTCACGCCGGGAATTTCCTCGCCGCCATAATCCACCGAGGTTGCTTCGGTATAGCCAACCTGACCACCTTCAAAGGGGAAAGTGCCGGCATTGCCGAGCAGAGTGCCCTCGGGAGAGGTGATGCGCATGTAGATTTTCTTGGTGCCCGAGGGGGTGGAGTTGTTCTGAGGAATTGTGAATGTAACCATGAGCTGCTTGGCCTTTGTGACATTTTTCTCAACCTTGCCGTTGCCCTTGAGGGCGGTGAGCGACACGCCGGTTACATTGAGCTTCTCTGCCAGAGTCATGCGCTCAGAGAGGTGTTCGCGCTCCCTTTCGGTTTGCTGGAGGGTAGAGGCGAGCTGATTGTTCTTATCCCTGATGCGGGTGTTTTCGTCGCGCAGGGCGGCGTTTTCCTTGCCGAGCGAATCGACCTGAGCCACATAGTGACGCAGCAGTTTGCGCAGGGTTGCGATTTCATCCTGAAGTTTCTTGATCTGCTTGCGGCTTTTGGCTTTTTCGGAATTGAGTTCCTTGAGCAGCTCTTCGATTTTGTTTTTGGCAGCTGTATATTTGGCCATGATGGTATCGTTGGCCAGCATTGAAGCCTGATCCTCATACTGTCGGAACTGTGAGTTGATGGCATCAAATTCGTTCGACAGGCTGAGTTGGTCATTGGTGAGCTGGAGCTGTTCGTTGGTGAGTCGGGCTTCGTCGACCTCGCTTTTGAGCGATGAAACCTGCCATACGCTCACACCTATTGCTATAAGCAGCAGAGCGGCCAGTCCGATGGCCACCCACAATAGCGGCGATTTCTTATCCATTTGAGTCGGTTGCTGATATTAAAACTTCTAATGAAATGTAATGTGATTTAAACAATCATGCCCCTTGGCCGGAATCATTTTCCGGCCAAGGGGTAGATTTTATTTTATCAGAGGCCGCGGCCGTGGCAGTTTTTATACTTCTTGCCTGAGCCGCAGGGGCAGGGATCGTTTCGGCCTACACGGGGTCCGTTGTTGACCTGAGGTGTGTTGGGGCGGGGCTGCTGCTGAGCCGAAGCTGCAGCTTTGTTATCGGCACCGGGAGCTTCGGCCTTGGTGGCGCGATAGGCTGAATAGTCGTTGCGACGTTCGGGCATTGCGCGTTCAACCTTGGGCTCGGGGCGCTGAGCGCCGGCGTTAGCATTGTTATATGCGTCGGCAGTGGTAGAGGTGTTGCTGCGGTTGAGAGCGGCGGCATGAGCAACCTGCTGGGCGGCCATCATGGCAGCCTGACGGGCCTTGGCCATCTTGTCGGCAGCAGCGGCATCGTTTTCAGGCTGAGCGGGAGCGGCTTCCTGAGCTTCGGGGGCTGCCTGCTGAGCCTCGGGGCGGGGCTGAGGAGCGGGAGCCTGAGGGCGCTGCTGCACATATATCTGACCTCTCATCAAAGCTGAGATAGCCTTGACGTTGAGATTGTTGAGCATAGTCTCGAAGAGGTGGAACGATTCTACCTTATAGATCACCAGAGGATCTTTCTGCTCGTAGGAGGCGTTGCGGACTGACTGACGGAGGTCATCGAGCTCACGAAGATGCTCTTTCCAGAGTTCGTCGATGGTGACGAGCAGAATAGCTTTGTGCCATTCCTTGACGAGGTTCTTGCAACCGGCGTTGTAGGTCTCCACAACATCGGCGGTGAGCTGGAACACACGTTTGCCGTCGGTCATCGGCACCATGATGCGGCCTGTGTAACCGTCTTCTTCCACAACTCTCTTGATAACGGGAGTAGCCACGTCGATGATTTTCTGACTCTTGCGGTCGAAAGCTTCTATAGCGGCAGCGTGGATGCGGTCGATAAGCTCCTCTTTCTGAATGTTTTTGAACTCCTCTTCGGTGACGGGCATCTCGATGGTGAGAATCTTAAACAGTTCGAGCGAGAGATCGTCGTAGTCGGCGGGCGAAGAGTAGTTGTTGACGAGGTTTTCGATCACGTCATAGAACATATTGGCAATGTCGATGCCGATTCGTTCACCCATGAGGGCGTGGTGGCGGCGCGCATAGATATAGGTGCGCTGCTTGTTCATCACGTCATCATATTCGAGGAGATGCTTACGGATACCGAAGTTGTTTTCCTCAACACGTTTCTGAGCTTTCTCGATGGTGTTGGTGAGCATCTTCGACTCGATCATCTCGCCCTCTTTAAGGCCGAGGGTGTCGAGTACCTTCATGGCACGCTCGTTGGCAAACAGGCGCATGAGCTGGTCTTCAAACGACACATAGAATACCGACGAACCGGGGTCACCCTGACGGCCGGCACGACCGCGGAGCTGACGGTCAACGCGGCGCGACTCGTGGCGCTCGGTGCCGATGATGGCGAGACCGCCGGCGTCTTTCACCTCCTGGGGGAGCTTGATGTCGGTACCACGACCGGCCATGTTGGTGGCGATGGTCACGGTGCCGGGACGGCCTGCCTGAGCCACGATGTCGGCTTCTTTCTGGTGGAGCTTGGCGTTGAGCACATTGTGAGGAATGTGTCTCATTGTGAGCATGCGGCTGAGGAGCTCGGAGATTTCAACCGAAGTTGTGCCCACAAGCACGGGGCGACCGAGCCCGACGAGGCGAACAATCTCGTCGATCACAGCAGCATATTTCTCTTTCTTGGTCTTATAGACACGGTCTTCCATGTCGATGCGGGCCACCGGCTTGTTGGTGGGGATGGTCACAACATCGAGTTTATAGATGTCCCAAAGCTCACCGGCCTCGGTTTCAGCCGTACCGGTCATACCGGCCAGCTTGTGATACATTCTAAAGTAGTTCTGAAGAGTGATGGTGGCGAAAGTCTGGGTGGCGGCTTCAACTTTCACGCCCTCCTTGGCTTCAATGGCCTGATGGAGACCGTCGCTGTAGCGGCGACCTTCCATGATACGGCCGGTCTGCTCGTCAACGATTTTGATTTTACCGTTGTCGATCACATATTCCACATCTTTCTCAAACAGTGTGTAGGCTTTGAGAAGCTGGGTAACGGTGTGAACTCGCTCGGCCTTGACGGCATAGTTCTGGAGGAGTTCGTCTTTCACTGTCTGACGCTGAGCGTGATCCTCGATTGTCTCGGTTTCGCTGAGCTGAGCGGCGATATCGGGGAGAACGAAGAACTGGGGGTCGTCGCTCGAACCGGTGAGTGCGTCTACACCTTTGTCGGTGAGAGTGACGGTGCGGTTTTTCTCGTCGATAACAAAGTAGAGGGGATCGGTAGCCTTAGGCATTTCGCGACCGTTGTCCTGAAGATAGTATGCCTCTGTTTCGAGCAGAATGTTTTTCATGCCCTCCTGGCTGAGGAACTTGATGAGTGCGCCGTTTTTGGGGAGACCTTTATAGGCTCTGAAAAGCTGCAGGGCGCCCTCTTTGCGCACTTCCTTGTCGTCAGAAGCGAGTTTGGTCTTGGCCTCGGCAAGCAGAGAGGTCACGAGCTTGCGCTGGGCGGCAACTACCTTTTCTACATTGCTGCGATATTCGTTGAATAGCTGGTCGTCGCCGTGGGGCACCGGGCCTGAGATGATGAGCGGGGTACGGGCATCGTCGATAAGCACCGAGTCAACCTCGTCGACAATTGCATAATAGTGTTTGCGCTGAACCATGTCGCCGGGGCTCATGGCCATGTTGTCGCGCAGATAGTCGAAGCCAAACTCATTGTTGGTACCGAAAGTAATGTCGCAGTTATAGGCTGCACGGCGCTGGGGTGTGTTGGGCTGATGCTTGTCGATGCAATCAACAGTCGAGCCGTGGAACATATAAAGCGGGCCCATCCATTCGCTGTCGCGCTTGGAGAGGTAGTCGTTGACGGTAACCACATGCACACCTTTGCCTGAGAGTGAGCGCAGGAACACGGGGAGGGTAGCCACAAGGGTCTTACCTTCACCGGTAGCCA
>CAYLMR010000053.1:0-16768 GCA_964384885.1 uncultured Bacteroides sp. | reverse complement strand
AGGATAAATTCGTTGGGGAGGAAGCCCTGAAGCACCATCTTGTTTTTGGTGCGCTCAATGACAGTCCAATTTCCTACAAAAGAGCCGTTAAAGGTTATCATCTCCTTAGTTATGCTATATATGAAGGAGCCCTCATAGCTGTCATCATCATAGGCGGGAATACATTTGCCTGAATCTTTGGAGACAAATTGCATGATGAAGTGAGACGAAAGAGGCGTGTGGTTGGGATAAGCAGTTCCTGAAAGCTGAGCATCCCAAGTTGTAGCTTCAAGATATTCAGGGGTGAATGCCTGATCGGGCTCATCGTCTTTGCTGCAGGCTGACATCAGAACACAAGCAACAAACATAAAGATAACAGAAAGTTTTTTCATAAGATTGGTTTCTATCTCCACTGACTCTATGGAGGGATTAATAATAAAGAGGAGTCAATTATATCGCAAAATTAGTCATTTATTTTATGCTCCAATAATATTGCCTCAAAAATCTTTGGTGCAATCAATATTTTGTTTTGACAGTAGAATAAATCTTTTTTGCTGTGAGAACGACAATCGTAAGATAGGCCGCTCCAATGGCCAGGGCAACTCCCCACTGTAGAGAAAACCATTGCTCCACGACCTTAATAGCCAAGAGCATGACGATGACACCGAGAGCATGCCTCAGATTCTCCTTTAATTTTGAGGAAAGTCTTAAAAAAGGAGCAACAACCATGCCTATGGTAGCTATGATCAATGCCGCAAGTATGAGAGAGTTGGAGTTCATATCTAAAGCGCTTATTAACTTTAAATCAGAATTAAGAATTGTGATTCAGTTGCAAAGATAGAAAAATTTTGTAACTTTGAAAATCGCAACAACATTCTCCTTCAAATACACTTATGAATATTCTGAAGCCAATTATCAGGAAATGGAAACTCTCAAGAATGGCCGCCCAGGAATTTTATTTCAAGCAGCCTTTTGAGATAAATGAAGAATACCCGATAATGAAAAGTATTCTTGTGTTGGATATATTCCCTCTTGAAGCAATTTTGATATTTGCATTTGCCAGGGCTTACGGTTCGATTGCCAATGCCAGTCTTTTGATAATTGCTTTAGCTTTTATTGTCAATATCCTGTTAGCCAATCTGATTGTCAACAGCTTTAAAGATCAGCCGTTTATCAGCGAGATCACCTCATCCTATCATGAGATGGATTCTACCGACCGCAAGAAGCTTTACACATTTAAAAGCGTAACGGAACTGATATTATTCATTATGCTGCCGTGGCTGATTGCTTTCGTTGCTATTGCGTTGATATGCGTTCTGATTCCACGATAAAAAAGATTTTCCGGAGTCGGAGGAAAGCGCTATCTTTGTAGATTTATCAAATCTCAACAACAATGAATCTACAAACAATCCGCAATCTCGCGCTTGCCAATCAGGCTAAGGCGCGGGAAGTTTTAAATCGTTCGGGCATTGCCGAAATCTGGGAAAATGCCGGCTGTAGGGTAAACCTCGTGGGGTCGCTTCGCATGGGCCTTCTGGCTTCGCACCGCGATATTGACCTTCATGTCTATTCGAGCAACATCACCGAGGAGAGCAGCTTTGCCATTGCCGCCCGGATAGCCAAACTCCCTGATGTTACCGAAATAAAATGTATCAACGGGCTGAATACCGACGAGCATTGCGTGGCGTGGCACATCTTCTACCGTCATGAGGGTGAGATATGGCAGTTTGACGTTATCCACATCGAAGAAGGCACGCAATATGACGGCTATTTTGAAAGAATGGCCGACAGGATTTGTCAGGTCATGACCGACCAACAGAAAGACACTATCCTGAGACTGAAATTTGAAGCTCCATCGGGCAATGACTTTCACGGCGTGGAGTTTTATGAAGCCGTGATTGCCGACGGAATAACCGACATGCACGGATTTGAGCAGTGGGTTGAGGCCCACCGCAAGAAGCCGCCCTATTACTGGATTCCCTGACGAGACTCAGAGGCGCCCGTTGTCAGCATAAGAGTAGTAGTCTGACTCTGTTATGATGAGATGGTCGAGAAGCCTGACATCAAAGAGACTGCAGGCGCCCTTGATTTTAGAAGTGAGACTGTCGTCGGAACCGCTTGGTTTAAGATTGCCTGACGGATGATTGTGAACAACCGCAATCCCTGAAGCCAGGCGGTCAACCACATGCTTCACAAGCAGCTTGATATCAACGACAGTGGCCGCCGTGCCTCCCGAACTGAGATTGAATTTGCCGATAATGCGGTTGGAGCGAGACAGGAGCACAACCCAAAACTCCTCGTAGTCGAGCAATTCAATCTCTGTTCGGATATAATTGTAGATGTCGGCAGAGGATTTCACCACGGGGAGTTCAACAGGTTTCTCGGTTGAGCACCGGCGCCCGAGCTCAAAAGCCGCCGCAAGCCTCACGGCCTTGGCCGGACCGACGCCGAGATATTTCTTACACATCTCCTGAACCGAGAGCCGGGCAACATTGGTGAGCTTGTCGCCCGAGGCATTGAGAATTTGGCGCGAAAGCTCGGTGACAGGCATAACAGTAGTGCCCGAGCCGAGCACAATGGCCATCAGCTCGGTGTCGGTGAGCGACCTTATGCCATGTTTGAGGGCTTTTTCGCGGGGACGGTCCTCAGCCGACAGGTCGGCAATGCGGGGAGGTCTTGTAACAGAATTATTTTCCACGGCGCATTTCTATTTCGAGGTCGAGGTTTCTCCCCCGCCCCATCACGATGTTGGTGAACCATGCGCGCAGGAATCCGGTGCCATATCCGCAAATCTGAATCACCGAGGCCGGCACGGCAAGCAAAGCCACCTTGACGGAGCGGGTTGACCGCAGGGCGTCGGCAAAGATGGCGAGAAGATAGACCCCTATGGGGAGCAGCCACCAGGGGGAGACAAATATGCCGAGCAACAACAGGCACACTCCTATCACCACAGCAAGGGCGGGGAGAGTGTGGACCAGTTTGAGAGAGCCGGGATAGAGCTGATGGAGAGTGATGCGCGACATGCCGAACACATGCACCTGCCTCCAGAATTTCGGGAAAGAGATGCGCCGTTTGTGCCACACCTTTGCGTCGGGAGCGAGACCGATCCTGAACCCGGCGTTGAGAATACGGGTGGAGATGTCGATATCCTCCGAAAACATTTCGCGAAATCCTTTCACCTTGTCGGCCACCGCGCGGGTAAAGCCCATGTTAAACGAGCGGGGTGTGAATTTCTCCATCGACTTTTTCGAGCCCCTGATGCCGCCGGTGGTGAGCAGCGAGGTCATTGCAAAGTTGATGGCCTTCTGCACCGGCGAAAAGGAGGCGTGGGCATCGTCGGGACCTCCGTAACAATCGAGATGATTGTCGCCGATGGTCTTTTCGAGATTCTCGAAATAGTCGGGGGGAATGACGCAATCGCTGTCGAAAAACACCATCCACTCCCCTTTTGCATCAGCTATGCCGGCGTTGCGGGCATAAGAGCGCCCCTCGTTCGGGCGGGAGATATAGCGGGCGTTGGCCTCTTTGCCAAGCTTCTCCACAATATGGCCGCACGGTTGAGTCGACCCGTCTTCAACAATGATTGTTTCGAAGTCGCGGCAGGTCTGAGCGGCAAGCGATGTCAGGAGGTCGGCCACTTCCGATTCACGGTTATAGACCGGCACAATAATTGAATATTTGGGATTGGAGGGTGTCATGACATTCGGTCGCGATAGTCTTCATAAGTGAAACGGCGCAGATATTCACACTCCCCGTTGCTGCGACACAGCACTATGGAGGGATGTTGCAAACCGTTGAACATCGTGGTTTTAACCGTGGTATAGTGGTTCATATCCTCGAGGGTGAGGCGGTCGCCGCGCTTTAGAGGCTCCTTGAAAGCCCAGTCGCCCACCCAGTCGCCCGAGAGACAGGAATTTCCGCCGAGACGGTAGAGGGGCAACCCGGGAGCCGGCTCAACACTCTCGCTTATAGCCGGTTTATAAGGCATTTCGAGACAGTCGGGCATGTGGCATGCAAACGAAGCGTCGATAATGGCGGTATTGATGCCGGCATTGGTCACCACGTCGACCACCTCGACAATCAGGTCGCCGGTGCGCCAGGTAAAGGCACTTCCAGGCTCAAGAATAACCTTGAGATTGGGATAACGGCGGCGGAAATCCTTTATGAGGTTGATGAGATGGTCGGTGTCATATCCCTCGCGGGTCATGAGATGTCCGCCACCCATGTTGACCCATTTGAGCTGAGGGAGAAACTTGCCGAAGTCGGCTTCAAAGGCCTTAAGCACATTTTCAAGGTCATAGCTCGTTGACTCACACAGGGCATGAAAATGAAAGCCCTCTATCCCCTCGGGCAGAGTGTCGCCGAGCTCTTCGGCCGTAACTCCGAACCGAGAGCCGGGAAGGGCGGGATTGTAGATGTCGGTTTCAATCACCGAGCATTGTGGATTAACCCTCAACCCGGGTGAAACACCCGCCTCGATAGCCTGAGGAGCAAACCGGCGGAACTGGTCGAGTGAATTAAATGTTATGTGACTCGACTTGTCAAGAAAACTTTTGATTGTCTTGTCGGTATAGGCGGGGCAATAGCTGTGGGCGTTGCCGCCGAGATAGTCACATCCGAGCTGAAGCTCGTTGAGCGACGAGGCGGTAAAGTTGGTGCAATATTCCCTTACGATTGGAAAGGAGCGCCACAGGGCGTTAGCCTTGAAAGCCATTATAATATCGGCACCCGAAAGCCGCTTCACTCGGTCTATAAGCTCGAGATTCTTGCGGAGCTTATCTTCATATACTATATAAAAAGGTGTAGGTATGCTGTCGATGGTCATGATCTGGGCTTAAGGGGTTATCCGGTTATTATGAATTTGGCAAATTTGAGAAGCAGGGTTTTCTTGCCTACGTTGTCAAACTCCACCTCGATGCGGTGGTCGGCCATTGAGGTGTTGATGTCGATTATTATGCCTGAGCCGAAAGTGGTGTGGCGAATCTTCATTCCCTCCGAAAGCTCGTGAGCCTGATGAAGTCTTGCGCCGGTCACCTCGGGCTGGCGGGGAGCCGAGAGGGGCACGCCGCGTCGGGGCGGCGCGGGATATTCGGCAGGAGCCGAAGGGCGTTTCACAGGGGTGGATGTCGACGAGTGAAACGACTTGGCATAGCGCGCAACCGGATTGTTATAGCCCGATCGTTGCGACTCTATGCGGGTGCCGTTCATGAGGCTGAGATAAACCGGCGAGATGTCGCTGAGAAAACGGCTCGGCGAAGTGAGCACCGTCTGGCCGTTGCGGAATCTCGACGAGGCATAGCTGAGCATACAGAATTTCTTGGCGCGGGTAATGGCCACATAGAGCAAACGGCGCTCCTCCTCGATTTCCTGAGCCGAGTTCTGAGCCATTGCCGAGGGAAAGAGATCTTCCTCCACACCAACAACAAAGATGTTTGAAAATTCGAGACCCTTCGAGGCATGGACGGTCATGAGTGTTACACGCTCCTCGTTGGCCGTTTCGTCGTTGTCCTGATCGGTGGCCAGAGACACTTCCGAGAGAAAGTCGGTGAGGGTGGTGTTGCTGCTGCCCTCCTCGGTCTTGGTGTCGACAAACTGCTTCACGCCCGCCAGCAGCTCCTGAAGGTTCTCCTGTCGCGAAATGCTTTCGGGGGTGCGGTCGGAGAGCAGCATTGTTAGCAGTCCGGTTTTGTCGATAATGCGGTTGGCCATTGTCATGGCGTCAACGCCCGAACTGTTAAGCTCTATGAACGATGAAATCAACGTGGCGAAATCGCCGATTTTCTTAAGCGGGCCGGCGGTGACTCCGGTATTGTAGGCGGCGGGGTTGCAGATCACCTGCCATATGCTCACCCCCGCGTCGGTAGCCGCACGGCTGAGCCGGTTGAGGGTCGTTTCGCCGATTCCCCTTGCCGGGAAATTGATCACCCTGCGCAAAGCCTCGTCATCGTCGGGGTTGACAGCCAGACGCATATAGGCCACGGCGTCTTTCACCTCCTTGCGCTGATAGAACGACAGGCCGCCGTATATACGGTAGGGAATATTGCGTTTTCTCAGCGATTCCTCAAGAATACGGCTCTGGGCATTTGTGCGATAGAGCACCGCAAACTCCTGGTAGCTGTCGCCTGTCAGCGCCTTCTGACGCGAGATGCGGTTGGCCACAAGGAAGCTCTCCTCATAGTCACTGTAGCTCTGCACCACCTCGATTTTATCACCGGTGGCATTGTTTGAGAACACCTTTTTGGGAATCTGCTCAACGTTTTTCTCGATGAGCGAATTGGCTGCCCCGATGATATTCTTGGTCGAGCGATAGTTTTGCTCAAGCTTAAAGGTTTTCAGCTCCGGATAGGCGTTGCGCAGATTGAGGATATTGCGGATATTGGCGCCGCGGAATGAGTAGATCGACTGGGCATCATCACCCACCACACAGAGATTGTGATGCTCCTCGCAGAGCTGACTCACTATCACATGCTGGGCAAAGTTGGTGTCCTGATACTCGTCAACCAACACATATCTGAAATATTCCTGATAGTGGTGGCGCAGATCGGGATTGTCTCTCAGCAGAATGTTGGTGTAATAGAGCAGGTCGTCAAAATCCATAGCCCCCGATTTGAAACACCGGTCACGATAGGCACGGTAGATGGCATAGGTGTCTCCGCGGCGTGCGGCTTTGTCGGCGGCGATAATATCGGGCGACGCGGCATAACGCTCGGGTGAGATAAGGGCATTTTTGGCTGTCGAAATCGCCGAGAGCACCACCGCAGGCTTATAGACCTTGTCGTCGAGGTCCATATCCTTGATGATCTGCTTAACGAGGTTGCGCGAGTCGGCGGTGTCGTAGATGGTAAAGGAGCTTTTAAAGCCTATTCTTTCTGAATTGATGCGTAAAATCCTTGCAAAGATGCTGTGGAAGGTGCCCATCCACAATGCTCCCGCAACCTTAGGGCCGACGAGTGTCTCGATACGCTCGCGCATCTCGCGGGCTGCCTTGTTGGTAAAGGTCAGAGCCATTATGCGCCACGGCTCAAAGCCGTTGGCGAGAAGATGAACTATTTTATAGGTCAGCACACGAGTCTTTCCGCTGCCGGCGCCGGCAATCACGAGGGCCGGGCCGTCGAGATAGCTCACGGCGGCCTGCTGTTGCGGATTAAGTTTGCTCAGATAGTCTTCCAAGGGGGTGATAACTGTTGGGGTTATTGATTTGATTGCAGGCGGCTCATCAGAGGTCGAAATCCGACGGGCGACCGCTTTTGGCGAGAGAGTGTGACAATTTCATGGCCTTGCGCATGGCGGCACGGAGTTTCACCCACAGCGGCGAGGGAGTGGCCTCGAGGTCGGCGGCAAGAGTTTCGGCCATTGTCGAAAATCCGGTTTCCTTGCCAAACTGCTCGGGAAAAACTATCAGGAGATTGTTGTTGGCGTAATAGCGGTTGAGGAAGTTGGGCAGCTCATCCATGTCGGCGGTAAAAGATACGGCCGTGCGTCGCGAACATACAACCACAAACAGGTCGTCGGTCATGATTTTGTTGCTCAGCAATATAAAGTCGTCCCACTGGGATATTTCCTTATATCGGTGAGGAATTTCGAGACGGTCGCCGAGCAACACCGTTTCGATGGCGCGCCGCGTGTTCTGATTGCAGCATATCACCATCTCACAACCGAGCTGACCGGTGAGATTGGCCAGCGAATGAACCCAGCGGCGGAAACCGGTCTCAAACTGAGCCTTATCGGGAACAAACACCACCAGTCGCCTCAAAGTGTTGGCCGGCACGAAACACCTCACTATCATCACCATCTTGTTGGTGGCCTTGAGGAGAGCAGGGAGCTTGTCGCCGTAGAATGAATCAATCACCTGGGTGCGCCTGTGAAGACCTATCACCACCTCGTTGATGTCTCTCTCCTCGATGGTGTTGGTCACTCCGGCGATAAAGTTGAGGTCGAAGCGCTCTATCGGCTCGACGGCAACGTCGATGCTTGCACCGAGCTGACGGGCGGTGTCGAGCGAATTGCGCCCCACGGCGCGCGACGATGCGCTGTTGTCGTTTCTAACATGCAGGGCGTAGACCTTGCCGGGACGGCGCAGGTCTCCCCTCATGAGCAGGGCCAGTGAAACAAGCTCTGAAGCCACCAGAGGATTGGCAATCGGTATAAGGGTGTTGGTGGCCGACATCGGGCCTGAGTCCGACTTGGCGTTTTCAATCTCGTGCTGCTGTTGCTCCAGCTCCTCAATCTTGATCTTTGCAGCCGCACGCGAGGTGCCTATCGACGAGATTGTGCATGTCACGAGTATCATTATCACCGTGCCGTTGAGGATTGCCTCGCCGAAGATGCCGGTTTCATAGCCTATCATCACAACGGCGAGAGCCACCGCGGTGTGGGCATTGGTGAGCTGATACATCATGGAGCGCGACGAGCTGCTCATATGGCTGATTTTCTGCATCACTCTTGCGGCGAGCCATTTCGTGCCCATAGCCGTTACCGACATCACCAGAGCGACATAGGCGGTGGTCCAGCCCGACACAACCACCTTAATATTAATCAACATTCCCACACCTATAAGAAAGTAGGGAATGAAGATGGCGTTACCCACAAATTCCAACCGCCCCATGAGGGGGGAGCGGGTAGGCACGAAGCGGTTGAGAAGTATGCCGGCCAGAAACGCGCCGAATACGCCCTCGATGCCAATCGAAATAGCGGCCATAGCGGCGATAAACACCATTGCCAGCACATAGATGAACTGGGCTATAGGGTCGCTGAATTTTCTGAAAAACCACCTCGACAGGCGCGGATAGATATAGGCGCAGGCGAGACAGTAGACCACCAGCATACCCAACATTTTGAGCAACACCGAGGCGCTGAACTCCCCTTCGCGGCACACTCCGGCAACCCCCGCGAGCACAATCAGCGAGCCGAGCACCGCGAAGATAGTCGCAGAAATAGCTATCATCACTGCCGGCGATTTCGTGAGGCCGAAGCGCGACACTATGGGATAGGCTATCAAGGTGTGTGAGGCAAACATCGAGGCGAGCAGCAGCGAGCTGAGAGGGGGCAGTTCGAGCAACGCCGACGCGACAACCGCGCCGAGCACCAATGGAATTGAGAAGGTTAGAAATCCGAATATCAACCCTTTGCGCAGATTGCGCTGCAGGTGATACATGTCGATCTCTATACCGGCAAGAAACATGAGATAGAGAATACCCACCTGGCCGAATACCTCGAAACTCATGTCGCGGGCAAGCAGATTCAATCCATAAGGTCCCACTACCACTCCCGCCAGAATCAGACCTATGACATGAGGAATCTTCAGTCGGTGGAGCAGCAGAGGTACAATAAGGATTATCAGCAATACGACCATGAATATCGACACCGGGTTGGTGAACAATGGTCGTGTGGCATGAATAGCTAACGACAAAAGCATCTGCTTGCCGGAAGAGGTTTAAAGGTTAGCGCTACCGGCAAATTTCTTGCCGTGCTCAATGAGATATTGCGCGATCTGCACGGCGTTGAGGGCCGCACCTTTCTTGATCTGGTCACCCACGAGCCACATGGTGATACCGTTGCCGTCGGTGATATCCTTGCGGATGCGGCCTACATAAACAGGGTCTTTGTCGGCAACATCGAGAGGCATGGGATAGGACTTCGAAGCGGGCTCATCTATTACAATCACGCCGGGAGCCTTTTCGAGAGCCTCACGCACCTGAGAGGGTTCGAGCGGAGCCTCGGTTTCAATCCACAGAGCCTCGGAGTGGGCGCGCAGACACGGCACTCTCACACAGGTAGCGCTGACATTGAGCTCGGGAGCGTGCATTATCTTCTTGGTCTCGTGATACATCTTCATCTCCTCTTTGGTGTAGTCGTTGTCGAGGAACACATCAATGTGGGGTATCACGTTATAGGCCAATTGATAGGCGAATTTCTCAACCACAGGCTCCTCGCCGCGCTCTATCTGGCCATACTGACATTTGAGCTCCTGCATGGCGGCAGCTCCGGCTCCTGAGGCTGCCTGATAGGTAGCCACATGCACGCGCTTGATCTTCGAGAGGTCGTTGATAGGCTTGAGAGCCACAACCATGATGATGGTGGTGCAGTTGGGGTTGGCGATGATGTTGCGGGGGGTGTTGAAGGCGTCGTCGCCATTAACTTCGGGAACCACAAGAGGCACATCGGAGTCCATACGGAAAGCCGAGCTGTTGTCGATCATGATGGCGCCGTGGCGGGTGATGTTCTCGGCAAATTCTTTCGAGGTGCCTGCTCCGGCCGAGGTGAAAGCTATATCCACGCCCTTAAAAAGATCAGGCTCATGGGTAAGTTCCTCCACCACAATATTCTTGCCGTTAAACTCATAGCTTGTGCCGGCGCTGCGTTTCGAGCCGAACAGTCTCAGCTCATCTATAGGAAAATTCTGTTCGCGGAGCACTCTGAGAAACTCCTGACCTACGGCGCCGCTGGCGCCAACAATAGCTACATTCATTTTTTATGGATTGGTTGTAAAAATGTGAATATCAGTTGTTATTTCGGCGCTCAGTCATCCCCGGCCCGCTAAAGCCTCCGACCGACGCCAAAACTCATGCAAATTTACACATTTTTTACGAAACCAACCCCACAATTAACGGCCTCTTCACTTATTTAATCTTCGATTATCTTCGCCGCTCAAATCTTTAAATATTTATTTGCGATTTTAATTAGAATCCTTTACCTTTGCGGCAGATAACCAATTAACATGTAACATGAGAAAATTATTTTTTTCAGCCATAGCTCTGTTCGCAGGCTTTTTAACAGGCTTCGCGCAAACGGATAAAGGCTACTCCCTCGTGGTGGAACATCAGGGTGGCTCCACTCAGTTTCTTCTGAGCGCTCAGCCGGTGATTCGCTATTCAGGTGATGATATGATTATAACCGCGCCTGACGGCAAGTTTTCCTATCTCCGCTCGGATGTGAGCCGCATTTACTTCACACAGGAAACCAACTCAGCCGCTACTATCAATGCTGATATGCAGGTATCATTATCGGGTGACAAGCTCTCATTGCGCGGCATTGAGAACTCGGGCGACATCACTGTCTACGACCTCACGGGTCGCCGCGTCAACGTGTCTCTGACTTCAAATGATGGAGAAGTTACCGTTGATTTCTCCCAAGCTCCCAAAGCTACCTATATCATCTCTATCCCCAACCATAACTCATTAAAAATCACATTGAAATGAAAGCTGCATATATCCTCGTTATAGCCATTCTCGCCACATGCTTCTCATCGGAGGCTAAGGACAAAATGAAAATCACATTTAATGACACCAAAACCGTGTCGTATGATGTGGAATCAATCGCCGACATAACCTTTACTGAATCAGGTGACGACCCCGTCACCCCTCCCGCTACCTCCGACAAGGTGCTTGTAACCCAAATCAGCGACGGAAATGGCGGTGCCATTTACACTTACGATGCGCAGGATCGCTGTACATCCATGTATATAGATGGATTCATAAATTTAGAGTTTAATTATGAGACAATGACCATCGAGTTGATGGGTTATTCAGTAGGTACCTTCACACTCACCCCGCAAGGATATTTTTCAAGTCAGAAAATTGATTTCATGGGCTTCAAATATGAATTTATAATGGACTATGATTCGAATGGTCACCTGAGTCATGGTACCGAGAAGGCACTAGATGAAGATGGTTATTATGAAACTAAATTGGATATTTTTTGGGAAAATAACCTTTTGGTAAAAGTCGTTGGTGAAGTAATCGAAGAAATTGAAGGAACAACAGAAGTATATCCAGGGGTTTATACTGTTACCTATTCGCAGCAGGAAAATAAAGCCAATCAATGGACTCTTGCGATGATCGGTGAAGAAGGCTTAGCATTCCAATGTATCTCCGGTATGTATGGTAAAGCTCCGGTATGCCTGCCCAACGCTATACGATGGGATGAAGACTCCGCTTCTGATAGTGTTTCCTATACTTTCAACAGCGATGGTAGCATTAACACTGAAACAATTGGTAATGACGTCTATCGTTACTACTATGGCGGCCGCTCGGCCTCTCCTGCAAAGAAAAACTTTAGAGGATTTATGCGCAAGCTCTCGCGCAAAATTGCTGAGCAATAATCTATATAGTTGACTTTATTAAGCGAGTCGCAGCTGCCGGAAAGAACCGGAATGGCCGCGACCCGCTTTCTTTTTGCTGCTGATTGTCATTAGGTCATAAAACAGGGTTTGGCTATGTTGGGAAAAATAGTTAATTTTGCAGCTTGAAGCAGCCGCAACGCTTTGTTTCGGCTAATTGCAATCATTTTATCACTTTCTTAATTCAGAATTTTTAGCGTGATAGCAGTCAACAACCTCGGCATCCAATTCGGCAAAAGGGTGCTTTTTCAGGATGTGAATATGAAGTTCACCCCGGGTAATTGCTACGGCATTATCGGGGCAAACGGCGCCGGAAAATCAACCCTCATGAGAATGTTGAGCGGCGAACTGTCGCCCACCCACGGCACCATCACCCAGGGGCCCGGCGAAAGAATGAGCGTGCTCGAACAGGACCACTTCAAATTTGACGGTTACACCGTGATGGATACCGTTTTAATGGGTCACACCGTGTTGTGGGACATCATGAAGGAGAAAGAAGCCCTCTACGCCAAAGAAGATTTCACCGACGCCGACGGCATCAGGGCCTCGGAGCTTGAAGAACGCTTCGCCGAGCTCGAAGGCTGGAACGCCGAGAGCGATGCAGCAGCCCTGCTCAGCGGCCTCGGCATCAGCGAGGATAAGCACTACACCATGATGGGCGACCTCAGCGGTAACGAAAAGGTGAGGGTGCTTCTTGCCAAAGCTCTTTTCGGCAACCCCGACAACCTATTGCTCGACGAGCCCACCAACGACCTCGACCTCGAAACCGTGGCTTGGCTTGAGGATTATCTTTCGAAGTTTGAAAACACGGTGCTTGTGGTAAGCCACGACCGTCACTTCCTCGACTCGGTCTGCACCCACACCCTCGACATAGATTATAACAAGGTATCGCTCTTTGCCGGCAACTACAGTTTCTGGTATGAGTCAAGCCAGCTGGCATTGCGTCAGCAGCAGCAGCAAAACAAGAAAGCCGAGGAGAAGCGCAAGGAGCTGCTTGAGTTTATTCAGCGATTCAGCGCCAATGTGGCCAAGTCAAAACAGACCACCTCGCGCAAGAAGATGCTCGAGAAACTCAACATCGAGGAGATTCAGCCCTCGTCGCGCCGCTATCCCGGCATTATCTTCACCCCCTCGCGCGATCCGGGCAACAAGATTCTTGAAGTAAAAGGTCTCAGCGCCATGAGCGATGACGGCAAGCTGCTCTTCAAGGATGTGAATTTCCAGATCGAAAAGGGCGACAAGGTAGCCTTCCTTAGCCACGACCCGCGCGCCATGACAGCCCTCTTTGAGATTATCACCGGCAACCGCGAGCCTCTCGAAGGCACCTATGAGTGGGGTCAGACCATCACCACCGCCTACCTGCCGCTCGACAACTCGGAGTTTTTCAACACCGACATGAACCTCGTTGACTGGCTGTGTCAGTTCTCCAACGATTCGAGCGAAATCTATCTCAAAGGATTTTTGGGCAAGATGCTCTTTTCGGGCGAAGAGGTGTTGAAGAAAGCTTCGGTGCTCTCGGGTGGTGAGAAAATGCGCTGCATGATCGCCCGCATGATGTTGCGCGACGCCAACACAATGATTCTCGACTCCCCCACCAACCATCTTGACCTGGAGTCGATACAGGCATTCAACAACACCCTGCGCACTTTCCGAGGCAATATTCTCCTCGCTTCGCATGACCATGAGTTTATCCAGACCGTCTGCAACCGCATCATCGAGCTTACCCCCTCGGGTATCATCGACAAGATGATGGACTATGACGACTATATCACCGACGAGCGCGTTCAGGCTGCCCGCGAGCGCCTCTATGCCGGTGCTTGATATTTCCTAATCATTAAGCCAGTTACACCCATGATCAATCATATAGTGATGTTTCGCCTCGCCGGCACTCAGCCCGAGGTCACAAAGCTTGCCCTGAGTTTCAAACAGGCAATCGAGGCACTCCCCTTTCAGATTGATTTTCTCGTTGAGGCCAACGTCTATCTCAACGAAAATCCCAACGAACAGTGGACAATGGTGCTCCAGTCGAAAGTCGAGACCTGGGAGCAGCTTGCCGCCTATGCCGCCCACCCCGCCCATGTAGCCGCAGTGGCTCTCATCAAGCCAGCCATCGAGCAGCGCGCATGTGTGGATTATGCCGACCAATAAATCTAAATCATAACCAATTCATCAGTTTGTAATGACAGACGAAAAACTCGATCGGGAAATATATGAAGATGCCGACCCCGTGTCGCTTCCCGAAAACGCATTTCGAGAGCTGGCTGCCGACGAGCATTATCGCCCGCTGATGCACCCCGCCCGCAATTATCCCGAAGCCACGCCCTATAGCGTGATTATGGGTCTGATTCTCGCAGTGGTGTTCAGCGCCGCTGCCGCCTATCTCGGCCTGAGAGTAGGTCAGGTTTTTGAAGCCGCCATCCCCATCGCCATCATCGCCGTTGGTCTTTCGGGAGCCCGCCGCCTCAAGAATCCCCTCGGCCAGAACGTGCTCATCCAGTCGATCGGCGCATGTTCGGGCGTGATCGTGGCCGGAGCCATCTTCACCCTCCCGGCCCTCTATATTCTTCAGGGCACCTATCCTGAAATCACCGTCAGCTTCCTTGAAATCTTCCTCAGCTCGCTGTTCGGAGGATTGTTGGGAATATTGTTCTTTATCCCCTTCAGAAAATATTTCGTAAAGGATATGCACGGCAAATACCCCTTCCCCGAAGCCACAGCCACCACCCAGGTGCTTGCCTCAGGTCAGGGTTCCTCAGCCGGCAGCGGCTCTCAGGCCAAGCTTCTTGTTGTGGCCTCGCTCATCGGCGGTATCTATGACTATGTCGTGGCCACCTTCGGTTTCTGGGCTGAGACCATCACCACCCGCCTCACCGGCTGGGGTGCGGTCATGGCTGAGAAAACCAAAGTAGTTGTGAGCTGCAACACCGGCGCCGCCCTGCTTGGTCTCGGTTATATCGTGGGTCTCAAATATGCTTTCGTAATCTTTGCAGGTTCAGCTTTCGTGTGGTGGGTTATTCTCCCGCTCATGGGCGCATATGGCGCTCCTGAAATCGCCGCACTTTCGCCCGACTCAATGTTCCGCGACTATGCCCGTCTGATCGGCATCGGCGGTATCGCCATGGCCGGCATCATCGGCATCATCAAATCGTGGGGCATCATCATGCAGGCTGCCGGACTGGCTGTGCGCGAGTTTAAGGGTGGCGCTAACAACAGCCGCCCCGTGCGCTGGCAGTGGGACATCTCGATGAAGCATATCGTGTTTTATATCGTGATCGCTCTCATCGCCGTGTTTGCCTTCTTCTGGCTCGGAGTGCTCCACAACTTCTGGCAGGCAGTAGTGGCCTGGGTGGTTGTAACCGTCATTGCCTTCCTCTTCACCACCGTAGCCGCCAACGCTATCGCCATCGTGGGCACCAACCCCGTGTCGGGCATGACCCTCATGACTCTCATCGTGGCTTCGGCTATCTTTGTGGGTGTGGGCATCAGCGGCACCTCGGGCATCGTGGCCTCAATGATTATCGGCGGTGTTGTCTGCACAGCCCTCTCGATGGCCGGCGGCTTTGTGACCGACCTCAAGGTAGGTTACTGGCTCGGCAGCACTCCCCGCGTTCAGGAGCAGTGGAAATTTCTCGGCACTCTCGTGTCGGCCCTCACCGTGGGCGGCGTGATCATGCTTCTTAATAATGTGTATGGCTTCACAGGCGAAAACGCCCTCGTGGCTCCTCAGGCCAACGCCATGGCCAAGGTCATCGAGCCTATCATGATGGGCGGCGACACCCCCTGGACCCTCTACGCCACCGGCGCAGTGCTCGCTCTGCTGCTCAACTGGCTCGGAGTTCCCGCCTTGGCTTTCTGCCTCGGCATGTTCATCCCCATGGAGCTTAACGCTCCCCTCCTTGTGGGCGGCGCTATCTCCTGGTGGGTAAGCACCCGCTCAACCGACAAGCAGCTCAACGATGCCCGTCGCGACCGCGGCACCCTCATCGCCTCAGGCCTCATTGCCGGCGGCGCCCTCTTCGGCGTATTTGCCGCCCTCACCCGCTTTGCCGGATATGAATATGTCAACACCATGAGCGACTCCCTCACCCAGGGTCTCGGTGTTGTTGTCTACATAGCCCTGATTATCTATCTCGCCACCGCCTCGCTCAAAGCCAAGACCGAGCCGGGCAGCCGCGACTGACACTCGGGCGTCAACCGATATTGAAGAGAGCCGGTAGTTTTTCGACTGCCGGCTCTTTTTATGGCCGGTTTGGCCTCATTTTGTAGGGTAGTTTTCAAAAAAACACACACAAAATCTTAATATGTGCAAATTTTTTATTAATTTTGCAGCCTTAACAAAAACGAAGATAAATTCAAAAACCGATCATTCCACCGGGCTAAAGGCATAACCAATCAACCAACCCCTGCCCCGCTCTCTGTAACCCCATGACCGGCGATTGAAAATCAGCAGATTATCTATGAAGCCATTACAAGCTAAACTCTCACGCTACACCGCTCCTCAGGAAGCCAAGTCTGCCGGCGTGTATCCCTATTTCCGCGCTATATCTTCAGAGCAGGATCCCGAAGTAATCATCGACGGCAGAAAGGTATTGATGTTCGGCTCAAACTGCTACTCGGGTCTCGTCAACGATCCCCGAATCAAGGAAGCCGCCATCGAAGCAACCCGCAAAT
>CAYLMR010000052.1:0-17047 GCA_964384885.1 uncultured Bacteroides sp. | reverse complement strand
CCCAGGACCCCAACATTAAAAGTGTTGTGCTCTACCAGCTGAGCTAGCGAATCATTTTTCGGTGCTTTTCTGATTGTTTGATTTGGGGTGTCGCTCAATCAGAGGTAGCTCCTTTGCTTTTGCGCTGCAAAGGTAAGACGATTTTTTGGACTGTGCAAATTTTTGAGGATATTTCTGCAAAAAAATGTTGAGAAGAGTCAAAAAATGGTCATAATCGGGTGAAGAGGGGATGAATCAGGGGGTGAGCATGTCGATAAGGCGGCCACGGTCGAGAATACGGATTTCGGTGGGGGAGTAGGTGATGAGGCCGTTTGACTGCATGTTTTCGAGTGTGGTGAAGAATGATGCTCGGCTGACTCCGAACAATATGGAGAGGTCGCGATGATTACATTCGATAGTGATGTCACGGGCGGTGGAGCGGGTGAGCGAAGTAATCCAAAAGGCGATTCTTTCTTCGAGCGAGCCTGAGGAGAGGGCAAGGACGCCTTCAACAGGTTTCTGAGCGTTGGTGGATATGAGGTTGAGGAGGTTGAACAGCAATACCTGATCGGACATTATGAGGGAGATGTATTCGCTTTTGTCAATTTCCATTATGCCGGTAGGACTGATGGCGCGGGCGGTGAAGGGAAATTTGGTGGAGCGGCCGAAGAGGAAGTCGGGGGCGAGCACATCGGGGGCGTGAAGAGTCTGGTTAACGCGAAATTTGCCGGTTTTGTTGGCAATGGTGGTGCGCACCGACCCCGAGATAATAAATTTTATGCGGGTGCATGGCTGACCGGTCTCCACAATCGAGTCGGCCGGATTGAATTTCGAGAAGTGAAATTTTGTTCGGGATATGATGTTGTGGAGAAGCTCTGAGCTTATGCCTCTGAGTAACGGCAGCGACATTAGCGTGTCATACATGCTGTCCATAGCACAAAATTATATGATGGTTCGTAAGGGAATATATGGGTATATAGTTTTAACGCTCAAGTGGGGCTTTTTGTTTTGGAAATCGTGCGCTGATGATGATAAAGCTGCAAGGAGTTGATGGTGTTCTGCCACGCGATATATGCCGCCGGGCCGATCGAGGCGATGGGGTGGAGATAGGTGAGCGCCATCCATATCGCCAGCACGGTGTTTTTCTGCCCGAGGCCCTGACCTCCCGAAACCATGTCGCCGAATCGGGAGCCTATGCGTCGGCCGATGACAAACTGCACCCCGCAGGCCACTCCGGCAAGCAAGGCTATGGCTATCATCTCGGGAATCATCGAGGGGGGCTCAGCCATTACGAAGCTCACTGCCTGACCCACGACGATGATGAGCGACACCGACCAGAGATAGAAGGAAACGCCCTGATGAGAGGCTATGGCGGTAGAAACCTTGGGGGTGAATTTGCGCATTGCCATCGCGCAGACGAGCGGCAGGAGAATGAGCGGCCCCACATTTCCGGCTATTCTCATTGAGGCATCGAGAAGCCCGGCCGAGTTTTCACCCATAAGGGAGAATACCGGCGGAGCGAGGAGAGCTATGGCGAGGTTGCTTATGAGGGAATAGGTGGTGACTTTTTCGAGACTTCCGCCAAGCATTGCGGTGATAACCGGCGCTGCTGTGGCCGTGGGGCAGAAGAAGCAGATAAATACTCCCTGAGCAATCTCTTTATTAAACGGCGCGATGGCAAACCATGTCACTGCGGCGCCTAAAAGCTGGGCGGCGAGACAAAAGTCGGCCTGAGCAGTAAACTTTATATGCCGAGGATTGAGTTTGCAAAAGGTGACAAACAGCATTGTGAAGATGAGATAGGGAGTGAGAAACGACAGCACTCCTATGACGTTGTGACACACAATGCCTATAGCCATTGCAATCGGGAGCATGAATGGCTTGATTTTAGCTAACGGTATGCGGCTCATTGTGATGTGTGTTTAACCAATGGGTCAGTTGCCGGTTTCGCTCAGAAATGTCTCACAGGCAAGCACAAGCTCGTCATACCATTCCTGACCGAATTTCTCAATAAGCGGCTCTTTCATGAACTGATAGAGCCTTATGCCGAGACGTCGGCCGTTGGCAACCGCGGGGCGGCAAATCTTCCAGCGATGGTAGTTAATGGCCGTCATGTCGCCGCATTTTGAGAGTCGGAGAGGATAGAGAAAGCAGCTCTCGGGTTTTCGCCAAGAGGATTTACCCTCGCGGAAAGCCTTGTCAATAGCGCAGAGGCAGATTCCTCCCGGGGCGTAGCAGGTGAACACGCAGTTGCGGTTGTCAACAATAGAGGTTACGAGATCGCCGTCGGGGTCGGTGTAGGCCACGCCGTTTTCCTCGATTTCGCGCAAGGCTGCGGGAGCAAGTTCATCTTCGACAACGGGCAGGGCTTTTTCGAGCAGAGGCAGTTCCTCCGGCTTGAGGGGAGCGCCGGCATCGCCTTCAATGCAACATTCGCCCTTGCAGGCGTTGATGTCGCAACAAAAATATTGGTCGGCAAGGTCGAGCGACACAAGGGTATCTTTAATCTGAAACATGAGATTGCGACTTAGATTCATCGGTGTTGATAATAGTAATAGTTAGGAATCAATTGAGCACCGTAACCGTTGAATGACCTATCAGACGGTCGTAGCGCTGACCCGGGGGACGGAAATAAACGGCTATGGAATATTGATTCTGAGTGGGATAGTAATCACCCTCGATGGGAGAGGGTGTGACCTTGTCACCGGCTTTTGAAACCATGACATATTGGTAGTTATATGAGCCCTGTTTGAGCAGCAGAGTGGCTTCATACATGCCGGTTGAATGGTTGTAGGTCATTTTATTGGCCGGGGAGTAAGTCCGCCCGGTGAGATCGCCCTCGATATAGATGTCAGCTTCGGGCTGATATGGGAAATCGAGAGTGAAGCTCACGGCGGCATATTCGGCCCTCAGATCAGGCTCGAAAGTCATACCGGCCATTTCGGGGTCGGCATTAACGGTGAAATGACCCCATTGGGTTTGGTCATACTCATAAGCCTTGCCGGCACGGGGAAGGTCGGTCAGGAGCTCAAAGTGATAGAAATCATTGTCGGGAGTGCGGTTGACTGAGATATGGTCAACTCCCATTCCGGGAAATCCTGTAGAGACGGTCTCAAAGCGGCGATACTCATTGCCTGCGTCAAAAATCAGGTTGCGGTTGTGGAGATACTGCAGCTTTGAGCCCACAATCCTCAAAGGCTGCTGCGGGTCAACGGTTATATCCGAGCGGGAATTCTGGCCGATTCTCACCTTAATATCCCTATAAGGATCGTTGACAGTCATTGATTTGGTGTCGACCGTCAGCTCCATCTGCTGATGAGAGTCCATATAGTCGATGTCGGTGCGGGGAGAAATGTCGGCAAGAATATCTACCATAGGCTCAACAATCATAAACCGGGCTTGCAGAAGAGTCTCCGACGGGTCGGATTCGTCATAAACTTTGAGCAGGTAGTTGCCTGAAAGCTTGGGCGACATTTCCTCGTTGGGGAACGTGATGCGATAGCTCACATAGGGGGAGAGAGTGGCCTGAGAATAGGCCATATCCTCAACCTTAGCCTCATTCCACGAGTCGAGAATATCTGAGTCGATGAGCTGAGAGGGCTTCCAGTCGGCGTCGCAATGGGTAATGGAATATCTCAGAAAACGCTCGCGGGGAGAAAGCTCGTCGAAACTCACCGTTATACTGCCCGGACTGTTGAGCTCAATCACCGGCGGGAGATAGAGGTTGTTGTCGGCATAAACCTGCAGAGAGCGGAATGTGGGATTGAAAACAATCTGCCGGGTATCGACAGATTGACAATAGCTCACTCCCGCAGTCAGAAAGAGTAAGAACAGTGACAGAAATATGTGATGCAGCGCCGACATCATTCCGGCTTGACGGTGTTGATGAAATTATAGAGCATCTCTATGCCGTCGGCTATCAGTTCGGGACATGGCCGGCGGAGCGCTCCTTTAAGCTCCCGACATTCAACTGATCCCTCCTTGGCCAGAAACTCATCATAAAGTTTTCCGACCTTGGCATAGATAGCCGGTTTCCAACCGGGGTCGGTGGAAGGATGATAACAAAGATTGCCGGCAACGATGGTCATTGCTGACACGACTCCACACAGGTTGCCGCGGCCGCAAATACCTCCGCCGAGGGTGCTCGTCATGGCTTCGAGAGCTTCGGGGGTGACACCGTCGAGGCGGTCGGCAAACACTGCCGCCACACATTGGCTGCAATTAAGACCTTTGGCCCTCAGAGCCATAGCCTTATCAATGAGTTGGGTTAACTGTTGGGAACGTTCTACCATATTATAGGTTGAGTGTTGTGGTTAGAGAGATACTGATTGGCGAGAGAAAAATGATGATTGCCGAAAAATCCTCCCGGTGAGGCGGATGTAGGCCTATGGGCGCTTAGCGGCGATGGGTGAGGGGAGCGAAGCACAAGGTGTCGGCTTTGGTCGATGAGAGCCGCCTTGGCTCCCGCCGATGCGCCCCAAAGCATAAACACGAGATTGTCGCGCTTCTGCGAAAGTATTTTAACGGCTGCGTCGGTGAGCTGTTCCCAACCTTTTCCGCGGTGAGAGCCGGGCTGATGAGCCTCAACGGTGAGGGTGGCGTTGAGAAGCAACACCCCCTGGCGCGCCCAGCGGGTAAGGTCACCGTCGGCGGGAAGAGGCGCGCCGGTATCAGCCGACACCTCTTTAAATATATTAACAAGAGAAGGGGGAATCTTCACGCCCGGATTGACTGAAAAAGCCAATCCGTTGGCCTGGTTATAGTCGTGATAGGGGTCCTGGCCGAGAATCACCACCTTCACTTCATCGAAAGGGCAGGCATCAAAGGCGGCAAAGATATTTCTTCCCGAAGGGAAAATTGTGCCCGCGGCATAGCGTGAGCGCACAAACTCAATGAGTTGCTCAAAGTAGGGTTTGTCCCATTCGGCTGAGAGGGCTTCAAGCCATGATTGTTCGATTCTAACCTTTGCCATAAGCTTATTCGGGGAGATAGACTAAAGTAGCGCAGTTTTCGGGGCGGATGAGTCTTGAAGCCGTGTCGAGCAGTCGCTGAGAGGTCACCTCACGATAGAGCGGCACGGTGTCGTTGATGTTGCGCCCGGCAACAGTGTGGAGGGCGAGCTCTTCGGCTGTGTTGAAATATGACATGGTGTTGAAAGTGAAATTGCTCTCAAACCTGTTGCGGCATTTTTCAAGCTCATTCTCACTCACGGCATGAGTGGCTATCTCCTCAAGCTCCTGCCAGAGAATCTTCTCGGCGCGCTCAACGCTTTCGGGCGAAGAATCCTGAAGCGTGGCGTTGACCATAAGGAAACCCGGCTCCTCGGTGCCTCTTATCGAAGCGTCGGCGCTGCTGATAAGCTCATGACGGCGCACCACGTTTCTCAGCAGGCGGGAGCTGCGACCGTTGGCCAACACATCCGAAATCATGTCGGCAGGGTAGAAGTCCTCGCTTTTAATTCCGCCCATAGGAAACGCCAGAGTGAGCTGGGCATGAGGCACTGCTCCTGTCACGACCTTGCGCCTCGGAGCGGAAAACGCCGGCTCAGGCATATAAAGGCGGGGAGCAATAGGGCGCGCGGGGATAGATCCAAACCATTTCTCGGCGAGCCTCACCACGGTGTCAAAATCTGTGTTGCCCGCCACAGCGAGCACTGCGTTGTTGGGCGCGTAGTGGGTGTCAAAAAAATGCCGGGCATCTTCGGGCGTCACGGCAGCCACATGGTCGGGAGTCAGGCCGATTGTGGGGCGGCTGTAGGGGTGGTGAGAATAGACCATGCCGAGCAGGTGGTGGCTCAGATCGCCGTAAGGTTGATTGAGGCAGGTTTGCTTGAACTCCTCGATCACCACCGATTTCTGAATCTCCAGAGCCTCGGGGTCGAGGCGCGGGCTCAACATTCGGTCGCTCTCAAACCAAAAGGCCGACTCAATGTTCGATGCCGGGAGAATGTCATAGAAATTGGTGTAGTCGCAAGAGGTCCAGGCATTGTTTTCAGCACCGGCAAGCTCGGAGGCCCTTTCAAAAGAGGGCACGTTTTCCGACCCGCCAAACATCAGATGCTCAAACAGGTGAGCCATGCCTGAACGGGAAGGACTCTCGTCGCGCGATCCTACATTATAAAGAATGTCGACAGCCACCATAGCCGTAGCGGGATGAGGGTGGAACACCACCTTCATCCCGTTTTGGAGCGTGTGGGTGAGAATGTCGAGCTTCATTATTCCACAACCTTCATTGAGATGATTTTCACATCTTCGGTGGGACGGTCGTTAGAATCGGTCTCTACTCTCTGAATCTTGTCAACAACATCCATGCCGTCGATCACTTCGCCGAATACTGTGTAATTGCCGTCGAGGTGGGGAGTGCCGCCGATAGTCGAGTAGACTTCCTTAGCCTCGTCTGACATGCCTTTGGGATTCTTCTTGGCCAGAGAGTCACTCTCGGCAATGAGCTTTTCCTGAAGGGCAGCGAGACCGGCCTGGTCGCGGTTGCGGCGCATATTCATGATAGAGTCGCGATAGTCAGCGGCCAGTTTGTCGAATATGGCTTTCTGATTCTGGAGCTGCATGTTGCGGTCCATCTGTTCAAGCTGACTGGGAGAGTAAGTGCGACCTGTCACGATATAGAACTGCGAACCTGAGCTGCGCTTGTTGGGGTTGGTGGCGTCACCTTCGCGGGCAGCGGCAAGGGCACCTCTTTTGTGGAAGTGACGGGGATAGGCAAACTCGGCTTCGATTGTATAGCCGGGGTCGCCGGCGCCGAGCATTTTCCCTTTGGGAGCGTTTTTAGAATCGGGGTCACCGGCCTGAACCATAAAATCGCCGATCACACGGTGGAAAAGCAAGCCGTTATAAAAGCCGTCGTTTACAAGCTTAACGAAATTATCGAGGTGGAGGGGAGTGTCGCCATAAAGCAGCAGGGTTACTGTGCCGAGATCGGTTACCATCTCGACCTTTACGTCGCCGCGGGGTGCGGGAGCTGAAGTGGGTGTGTTGTCGTTCATCGTTACTGAGGCATAAGAATTGCCGGCTGCCCAAACAGCTATGAGAGTGAGCAGGGCAGAGGCAACAAGTGATTTTATTTTCATAATATAGCGGGAGGGGGAAATCAGATTCCGGTGGGGAAAAGGCGTTTGTAAATGCGACGGAAATTATTGTCCGTGCGGTTGAGCTCGTCTACTCGCTGGGCATAATCCTCTCCCCAAACCGACGGCAGGAGGTCTCCGATATATTTGCGCTCACGGTCGCGCTCGATGGCGGCCGCGATGAGACGCGAAACGTGGTCGGAATAAGCACGGCGGTCGATGGCGCAGAGATAGCGCGCGGCGCTTACGAGAAACTGGCCCGACTTGTCAACGCTTATCATGTTGTCGACAAGGTCGTTCATCAGCGGAGCGCAGGTAGCGATATGATTGGCTATATATTCATAGGTGAGCAGACCGTCGGCATCGTCGAGCAGTTCGCGGGGAAATTTCAGTTCCATAAAATTTTTTCGTTATATTTACGTTTAACGTTTATCGTCAGAAATGACTTGCAAAGTTAGCAAAAAACTCTCATAAGGTGTCTTAAAAAGAAATCAAAATATTTCATCAATCGCGAAACTGTGGTTAACTTTGCGGCATTATAGAGATATAAGCGGCAAGTTAATAATCCGTCTGATCTTATAAAAAACTGAAAATGATAGAAAGAATAGTAATAATCGATGGCGTTGACCCCGTGACCTTCTATGGCGTCAACAATGCCAATATGCAACTGATACGCAACTTTTTCCCTAAGCTCCGCATCACGGCGCGAGGCAATGTGATAAAGGTGATAGGCGAGGATGCCGAGACAGCCGAGTTTGAAAAGGCTATCCATGCCCTTGAGAAATATTGCTCGAAATTCAACCGTCTCGACGAAGATGTGATTATCGACGTTGTGAGAGGGGAGTCGCCCAAAGAAGCGCGCCACGACGGCGTGATTATCTTCGGCATCAACGGCAAACCCATTTCTCCGCGCAATGCCAACCAGAAGAAGATGGTTGAATCGTTTATGCGCAACGATCTCACCTTTGCCCTCGGTCCGGCCGGTACGGGTAAAACCTACATAGCCATTGCCCTTGCTGTCAAGGCGCTGAAAAACAAGGAGGTCAGAAAAATCATTCTCTCGCGCCCTGCTGTCGAAGCGGGCGAAAAGCTCGGTTTTCTGCCGGGAGATATGAAAGACAAGATCGATCCCTATCTGCAGCCCCTTTATGACGCGCTTGAGGATATGATACCTCATGTGAAGCTTAAGGAGTATATGGAGAGCGGTGTGATTCAGATTGCTCCGCTGGCCTTTATGCGCGGCCGCACTCTCAACGACGCCGTCATTGTGCTCGACGAGGCTCAGAACACCACTACCCATCAGATCAAGATGTTTCTCACCCGACTGGGCATGAACGCCAAAATGATCGTGACCGGCGACGCTACCCAGATCGACCTGCCGAGGTCGGTTACCTCGGGCCTTCTGCATGTGATGAGAGTGCTGAAAAACGTCGACGGCATCGGCCGTATCGAATTTGAGAAGAAAGATATTGTGAGACATCCTCTGGTGCAACGCATTGTCGACGCCTATGACCGCTTTGACCGCGAAAACGAGGAGAAGTTTATCGCCGACTCAAAAGATGACGACAATAACGCCGGAGAATAAACTTTTTGCTACACGCTACGGTGTTATTTAACTTTTTTGATTAACTTTGCAGTCTCCCTGTCCGGGCAAATCCGTGACGGAGAGACTGCAATTTCATATTACCCATTTCAACCAAAGATGAAGCGTTTTCTTTCAATTGCTGCGGTAATCACCGTTCTTATAATGGCTTTCCCAACCCGAGTGTCGGGTCAGTTCAGATATGGACCTGCTGTGGGTGTGGCTTTCGACCGCCCCGCTTTCAAGCAGAATCTCTTTACCATCGACACTCAACTCGGCTATGAGGCGGGTGTGATGAGCGAACTTATGTTTCCCGGCATCGGTATAGGTATCGATCTCGGTCTGCTCTATGAAATGAGAAACGCAAAGCTTCATCTCGGCGAGCGCCTGATGTGGCAATCTCAGGGTTATGGAGTCGAGACCCTGCGGATACATTACATCGACATTCCTCTTCACATCAAGCTCAAATGGCATAAGCTCAACGGCCTGGAAGAGAAAATCATGCCTATAGTTTACGGCGGTCCGAGATTCGGAATACAGGTTGCTCACACCAAGCTCGATGCCTTTGATTTTTCGGGCGGTGACGTGGGTATCGACGTAGGCGGCGGCGTGGAGCTCTACCGCCGTCTGCAGATCACTGCCGGCTATACTTTTGGCGCAACCTACAGCTATAAAGCCAAGGTGCTCACCAACTTCAGCGCCCGCACTCCCGCCACTCACATCAATCTGATTTACTACTTCTAATCCCCCCTCGGCATAAACTATGATGCAACCCAATTCATTAGCTTTCATAGCTCTCTGCAATGAGTTTTGCGGTGCCCTCGAAGAAATTTCCGGCGGTCTGATTCCCGACAGAATGGATTTCGTGGCCCGGGTGCTCAACTATCTGCCGCGCATCTATATCTCGGCGACCGACCTCAAGGTTTTGCCCGAAGATGAGCTGATGGATAATGATTCAGAGGCTTTTGCGTTTGGCTTCGCATCTGATCTTTCGATCGACAATGTGCTCGACGAGGATTATTATGACGCCATCCGCCGCTCACTCGAACAGGTGATGGGTGAGGATGACATCTATCTCGAGGTATTTGAGGAGGATATGAAATATAGCGACACTCCTGTCTCGGCTTCGGTGGCCGAAGGATTGGCCGATCTGTTTCAGGTGCTCTATAATTTTGTCGAGACAGTCAAAGATGCTCCCTCGTCGCGTGTGTCCTCAGCTCTTTCAGCTGTTAAGGAGGACTTTGAGCATTACTGGAGCCGAATAGTGTGCAATCTCATGCGCGCCCTCAACGCCGTGCGCTATCCCGACGCCCGCTGATAATTGTCTATGACGGTTTTTGGCCGCATTGCCGGCTCACTTACAGGCAGATTGTTGGTAGCTGCAGTTGTGGCATCTGTCATTGCGGGGTGTAGCACCACCAAAAAGACTCATCGCGTCCATGCTGTCAGCGTGATTGAAAGTGTGGGTAAAGCCACCCTCGACACCTTTCCCCAGCCTAAGCAGCGCCTACTTAAGGAAGCCAACAACTGGATAGGTGTGAAATATCGCTATGGCGGCACTTCCCGCGACGGAGTGGACTGTTCGGGCCTGACGATGCAGGTTTATAACAATGCCCTCAACATCAAGTTGCCCCGCAACTCTGACGAGCAGCGCCAATGGTGTCAGCCGCTCGGTCGCGAGCAGTTGGGCGAGGGTGACCTCGTGTTTTTCTCCCCAAAGGGTGAAAAAGGGGGAGTTAACCATGTGGGTATATACTTGGGAAACAACAAGTTTGTTCATGCCTCAACATCTTCGGGCGTGATTGTGAGCAGTCTTGATGAACCTTATTTCGACAAGCGCTATCACTCGTCGGGTAGAGTAGCCCGTTATTATGCTATGATCGAGGCGGCCGAAGCGCGGAAAGCAAAGGAAAGTCCGGCAGTAGCGGTAACTCAGGTTGCTGAGGTAAATCAGCCGGTGGCTGCTATGCCTTCTAATGTGCCGGCTAAGCCTGCAAGAGTTGCAAAAAAGGTCAGCACCACTCCTTCCGAGCCGCGTGACTCTATAATCAGGATAGCGCGCCGCAACGAGGCTGCCGCTGACACTCTTTCAGCCGATGAAGCCCGCCGCCGGATGCTGAAAAAGCTTCGCGAGCAAAACAACGATATCTTTTAAACTGAGTTACATCACTATGTCGGTAATACTGCCCGAAAAGCTCCCGGCTTATGAGGAGTTGAGAAAAGAAGGAATTATTCTGCCTGCCAAACCTCGCGGAGGCCGACGGCTGACGATTGGTCTGCTCAACCTTATGCCGCTCAAAGAGATGGCTGAAATTGACTATCTGCGGTTGCTTTCCTTCTCTCCGCTCGACATTGAGCTGACTCTTGTTTCTCCGGCAACCCATCGCTCGCGTAACACTTCAGCCGAGCATATCGCCAATTATTACGTCACTCCGCGCCAGGCGCTTGACAAGGGGCTCGACGGAATGATTATAACCGGCGCGCCGGTCGAGAAGATAGATTTTGAGCAGGTGGACTATTGGCCCGAACTCACGGGTCTGTTTGCCGAGCTGCGCGACAAGCATATTCCCACCCTCTATATCTGTTGGGGCGCATTGGCGGGGCTATACTATAATCATGGAGTGAAGAAGCAGATCTATACCCGCAAGATTTCGGGCGTTTATCCGCATAAGGCTGTTAATCAGAGCTATATTCTCAGGGGAATGGACGACAGATTTTATGTGCCCCACAGCCGTTATAGCGGAGTTGACCGCGACGACGTGATAAATGCTCCGGGACTGAAACTTATAGCCGAAAGCGAGCTTAGCGGAGTGTATATGGCTGAATCGGAGGAGTTTCCCGCTGTTTATGTGACCGGTCACTCGGAATATTCTCCTCTTACGCTCGATTTTGAATATCATCGCGATTTAGCCAAAGGAATAAATCCCGAAATTCCGGCCAACTACTATCCCGACGATGATCCCGACAAGGAGCCGATGGTGTTGTGGCGCTCTCACGCTCACCTTCTTTTCTCCAACTGGCTCAATCAGCTCTGAGCTGTCAAAGCCCGCTGACCTCCTCGATTTTAACGAGCTTGCTCACAATGGCATAGATCGTCAGACCCGCGGGTGAATGAATCTTGAGTTTTGAGGCAATGTTGCGCCTGTGGGTCATCACCGTGTTGGCCGACACATTGAGCGACGAGGCAATCTCTTTGTTTGACATCCCTTTTACTATGCCGATAACCACCTCTTTCTCTCTCGGCGAAAGCTCTTTGCGCTCGTCATCATCGCTGTCGGAGTCGTCGGGTTGCAACAATCGTTCAATTATTTCCGAGAGGCGCGAGGGGGTGTCATAGATCGAGATAGTTTCGTCATAGAGATTGACCGTTTCGCGAGGCAGAGCGCTGTGATAAACGGCTACTATCTTGACATTGCGGTCGGAGTCCTGACGCAACGATTCTATCAACCGGGGAGAAATGGCGATCGGGTCGGTGAAAATCAGCGAATAGCGGTTGTTGGTCACAAAATCCGTGACACGGTTTCGGTCGAGCGAAACGATCGACACGGCAGCTGAGTCGAGCTTAACTGCTTTGGTGAGCCATTGCCTCAACCCCTCACCGACCACCGGGGGGAGTTCGAGCAGAATTATTGCAGCCTGGTTCATTGACATCAGTCTCAGTTGTCGCGGCCGTTAATGTTACGCTCTATTGCCGTTGCCAGAGGAATAAGCAGATGATTTTCTATCTCCGCATGGCTTTCGAGGTCGGTTTCGCAGCTGTAGATATCCACCAACACATCATACATCTTGTCGGGCACCGCGGTGGTGTAATATCTCATTATGATGTTTTTTAGCTCTGAAAGCTTAAGTGCCACTTCATCGTGATGACGGCGGAACTTGTCAATCGAATAATCGGTAGGTTTCTCTCCGGCAGCGATGGCCCTCACATAGGGGAAAACATGTTTTTCCTCGTTGGCGAAATGGCGTTTTACCTCGGCGATATAGTTGTCGAAAAATCTCACTATCGCCGGATTGATGTCAGAGTGTCCTTCGTCGAGCGCCTTAAGCAGATTGGCCCTGATGTGGGGAAATTTATAAGCCATGAAATAGTCGTGGGATTTGTGGAGAAAATCCACAATTCCACGAGCAATTTCAGGACTGTTGGCATAGTCGGGTGTAGGGAGATGACCCGACAGCAGATAATTCACCACCAGCAGAAAGATGTCGGTGTTGATCTGAGCCTCCTTACATACCTCCTCGATGGTCTTGTTGCCAAAACCGAGCGGAATAGAAAACCGGCTCAGAATCGGAAGGATATTGAAATCGGCGTCGATGAGATCAACAACCGAATCAGCCTTGGTGAAATATCTTTTCAAGGATAAACGGGTTTAGTGGAGCGAAGGATTACTTGCTTTCCTCTTCGGCAGGAGCTTCTTCGGCGCCCTCGGCGGGTTTCTCGGCCGAAACAACCTCTTCCTTAAAGTCGGTGATTCCGGCTTCGGTGAGTGCGTTATACCAGTTAAGCAATTTCTTGATGTCGGTGGTATAGACTCTGTCGCGGTCGAAGTCGGGGAGTATCTCGCCGAAATATTCTCTCACGGCGGCATCGTTGCCGAGGCCTTTCACATCAACTGTCTTGCCCTCGGTTTTTGCCTTAACCTTTTCAAGCACGTCGGCCAGCGCTACGTCGCCGTTGTCGGTATAGATCGAGATGTCGCCGAGCGAGATAACCTTGTCGTTGGCATAAGCGGGAAAGCGGCGGCGGTCTTTGAGTGATTCAACGATGAGCATATTCTTGCCCTGAGAAACAAGGCGATAGAGACCGGGACGGCCTGAGATTGAAAGTATTGGTCTGAGCATGAGTTTTTGATTTTTGGGAAGGGTTTTCCCTCCGTTCTAAATATTTTATTGGTTGAAATTGACCGACGGCTGCGCATGTGAAACCGTTTTAAGGCAGCCTCCGGCCAATTCCTCGGCAAAAATAGTCAAATTTCCTCAATTAATCATTCAAGTTTTTGTAATTTTGCATTCACTTATCCCATCGACCTCATGAAACGCTATCTATTATATCTTCTTCAGCTGCTCCTCGCACCCTCTCAGGGATGGAAGGATATAGAGCTTGACGATTATGATGAAACAAAGCTCGAGCGCCGCGGCTTCCTGCCTTTCGCAATGCTTTCGGCCATGAGCGTGTTCATGCAGTTGCTCTATCATCCGGCTCTGTCGCCTGTGAGATTGCTGATAGATTGTATCATAGAGTTTGGCGCACTGATGGCCGGATATTATCTCGCTGCGGCAGTGATGAGCGCGTCGTTGCCCTCGATATGCTTCGAGGAACCGTCGCGCAAGCGTGTGCGGGTGTTTTGCCTCTGCGGTGTGGGTATGTATGCCTTGCTCGGGCTTATCAAAAACTGTTTGCCAAGCGATTTCGCCATTGTGTATTTTCTGCTCATCTACCTGGTTATTATACTCTGGCGCGCTGAAGATTATCTCGACATCATGCCCGACATGAAGCTGAGATTCGTATTGCTCTCGGTGGTCTGCGTGATAATGCCCCCGCTGGTTATAGAACTTATATTGGTTTAATTCTCCAACCTCCCTGTAATGAAATCAAAAGATATTAATATAAAAAACCGTCGCGCCTCGTTTGACTACGAAATTTCAGATACCTTTACGGCAGGACTGGTGCTGACAGGCACCGAAATCAAGTCGATACGTCAGGGCAAAGCGAGTCTGGCCGACACCTATTGTCTTGTGACCGAGCAGGGTGAGGTGTGGGTCAAGAATATGTATATCGCCGAATATTTCTACGGCTCATATAACAATCACGCCACCCGCCGTGACCGCAAGCTGCTACTTAACAAAAAGGAGATACGCACCCTCGCCAAGTCGGGCAAGGAAAGCGGTTTCACCATTGTGCCTCTGAGGCTGTTTATCAACGACCGCGGGTTGGCAAAACTTGTTATCGGCATTGGCCGTGGTAAGAAGGAATATGACAAGCGCCAGTCAATCAAGGAGCGGGATGATAACCGTGCGATGGCGCGTATGTTCCAGAAATATTAATCGGCGTCGTTGACCGGGGTTGTGACAAGAAGTAATGGCACACCCCTTCCGTCGCCGGCTCTGACTCCGAAGATTCTTGTTTGATCGCTCTGTTTCATCTTCAGCTTGCTCATGAGCTGAGGCGCCGTCATTGTGAAATTGCGGGTCGTCACGTTGGCTCCCTTATACTTCGCGGCTATCTCTTTGAGCGCGCGTGAGCCGGGAGCGGTTGCCTCGATAATTCTGAACTCCTCGCCCGGAAAATCTTTCAGAGGCGAAGCGCTGACATAGAGGTGAGTGTTGGGGTTGAGCTGCGCTGCTTCGGGCCATTGGGCGAGAAGATTGTCCCATTTGCCGAGTTTCATCACCGCAGGGTAAGGCTCGTAGAGAAACATTCCCTCCTCAGGCATTGCGCTTTTTTTAAGTTGTTGAGGAGTTTCAGCGGGAGAGATTTCCCACCGGTTCTCCTTTCCGTCGGCGAGGAAAGTAACCGCCATTTCTTTGGTTTCAGTGCCACATCCCTGCTCAACGATTATTACCAGCTCCTTACACTCGCGTGTGTTGCCAATCGCCATAATGCTGCTCACACCTGCCCCGAGGGGCGTGGCTATTGAGGCGAGGCGCTTCAAGGTGAGCGACACGTCAAGCATCGGCGAGGCCTTTATCACGATTCTCTGCGAATGTCGTAGCATAAGGGGCAACAGCGCCTCGACATCTGGCGAGCAGAGCGAGAGGGTGACGAGCTTCTCGCCGTGGGCGCCACGCCGCGCAGGGTCGATGAAGATGCAAGAGAATTGAGTGTCGTCGCTTTGAGCCGCGAGCCACTCCGCCGAGTCAGCGGCTATGGCGGTGAAGTTCTTAAGGCCGAGCGCGCGGGCATTTACGGCAGCTGTCTCTGCCACCTCGGGATTGATGTCGATAGCCGTTACCTCCATTCCCGCATCGGCGGCATGGAAAGCGTCGATAGCGAGGCCGCAAGTCATGTCGAGTAATTTGCCCGGATTGCCGAGCAATGTGGAGTGAAAGCGCGCTATCCTGTCGCTTGTGGATTGCTCGGCCGAAAGAGTGGTCGGAAAGAGAAAGCGGTCACTTCGTGCAAGTGTCTCGGCAAGCTTTGACGCGGCCTTGCGCCGGCACTCTATCTGCATTATCGCGTCGGTCTTTTCCTTGTCGCCGTGATAGCGCAGACGCAGTTTCATAGTGTCGTCACCGCGGTGGAGGTCAATCCACCTCATCATTTCTTCTGACAATTCCTTCATGCCGTCGGCAAAAAAAATAAGCCGGAGCAGTTGCCTTATGATTATTCAGGCATTTGCTCCGGCTCGATAGGTTGAAAATATCTTTTAGGTGGCTGATTAAGCTATCACACCATGTTTCTTAAACACCTTGGTGATCTTCTCAAGCGCGGTGGTCACCTGGTCCATCGAGTGTGTGGCCATGAGGCTGAAACGAATCAGGGTGTCCTGGGGAGCAACGGCGGGCGAAACGACGGGGTTTACGAAGATGCCCTCTTCAAGGAGATCGCGGGTGATGGCGAAGGTCTTGAAGTTGTCGCGCACAAAGAGCGGAATGATAGGAGTGGAGGTGTTACCGATCTCAAAGCCCTGTGAGCGGAAACCGTCGAGAGCATAGTTGGTGAGCTTCCAGAGGTTTTCCTGACGCTCGGGCTCCTTCTCCATGATGTCGAGCGCTGTGAGCGCTGCGGCTGTCGAGGCGGGAGTGATCGAGGCGGTGAAGATATAGGAGCGTGAGTGGTGGCGCAGGAAGTTGGTGATGGTCTTGTCGGTGGCGATAAATCCTCCGAGCGAAGCGAAGCTCTTTGAGAATGTGCCCATGATGAGATCCACATCATCGGCTACTCCATAGTGATGACACACACCGCGACCACCTTCGCCAAACACGCCGATGCCGTGGGCTTCGTCGATCATAACCGAGGCGTTATATTTCTTGGCGAGCGCAACCATCTCCTCAACGTTGGCTACATCACCCTCCATCGAGAACACAGAGTCGCTGACGATGAGTTTCACCTTGTCGTCGGGGCATTTCTGAAGCTGCTTTTCGAGCGACTGCATGTCGTTGTGTTTGTATTTGAGCTTCTGGCTGAACGACAGACGATGACCCTCGATGATCGAGGCATGGTCCTGTTCATCCCACAGAATGTAGTCCTCGCGGCCGGTGAGACATGACACTACTCCGAGATTGACGCCGAAGCCGGTGGAGTAGATCATCACATCCTCCTTGCCCATATATTCGGCCAGTCTTGCCTCGAGTTTCTTGTGGAGGTCGAGAGTGCCGTTGAGGAAGGGAGAGCCGGCACAGCCTGTGCCGTATTTGCGGGTTGCTTCGATGGCGGCTTCCTTGATTCGGGGATCGTTGACGAGACC
>CAYLMR010000051.1:0-17409 GCA_964384885.1 uncultured Bacteroides sp. | reverse complement strand
CTGACTGTTAATCAGGGGGTCGTTGGTTCAAGCCCATCCTGAAGCGCAAAATACTTTACTCATACTATCCTTGCTTCAGTAGCTCAGTTGGTTAGAGCACCTGACTGTTAATCAGGGGGTCGTTGGTTCAAGCCCATCCTGAAGCGCGATAAGGCCGCCTTTTGGTGGCCTTATTTTTTTAACCCCAATGGGGCCAATAAGCCTGATAGGCCTAATAGGTATAGGGCCAATAAGCCATATAGGCCTAAGAAGCCAAATAAGAGATAGGCCATAGGCCCAATAAGACGAATAAGGCGAATATGCCTAATAAGCCGAATAGGGCAGACCCCCAATTGGCCCAATGAGCCTCCGAGAAGTCCGGGCGCCGCTTCTCCACCCCGAGCGCCCGCCGGGCGCTCAGCTGCCACAACTGCTCTCGGTGGGAGCCGCAAGGGCGCTATCATTTTTGCTCTCACAGCGTGAGCGCCGGGTGGCGCTAGGCAGCTCATGGCTGGCATCGGGGCGGCGTGAGGGCGCCATTTTTTTCAATCGGAGCGTGAGCGCAGGGTGGCGCTTATCTCTATTTGCTCCGAGCGGCGCCCTATGGCGCCGATTTTTCAATCTCAGAGTGGTGGCTTTGCCTCGCCAATTAGACTAATTAGGCCAATTGGTCTAATTGGCCCAATGGGAGCTCGGCCGCCGGCTATCAGCCCTATTTGGCTTATCAGCCCTATAAGCCTTATTAGCCCTATCAAGCCGGAACGCCTCCTCATCGGGGGTGATGGGGAGGCGTTCCAAGCTAAAGAGATTGCTTTAGGAGATTATTTGCGCTTCGTAGAAGTCTTGGTAGTTGTCTTGCGCTTACGCGAAGCGGTGGTTTTCTTGCGGGTTGTTGTGGTGGTAGGCTTGTAGTTCTGACTCTTGCTGTGGGTGGCCTTGTCGAAGGTGAAGATATCTTTGTGAGGCACACGGTTTTCAAAGTCGATAATGGCGTCGGGGTTGATTGCCACACCAAGGAATCTGGTCTCAAAGTGGAGGTGAGGGCCGGTGCTGCGACCGGTGTTGCCGCTGAGGGCTATAGGCTCGCCGGCTTTAACGCGCTGGTCGGGAGAAACGAGAAATTTCGAGAGGTGACCGTAGACGGTTTCCATTCCGTTGTCGTGTCTCACCACAACATAAAGTCCATAACCTTTTCTGCGACCCTGATCCTTAACGATTCTCACTTTGCCGTCAAAGGCACATCTAACGGTGTCGCCCACAGGAGTGGCAAGGTCAATGCCATAGTGGTTTCTGCGGAATCTCTTGCGGTAGCCGTAATGAGAGCTGACGGTATAACGGTCGAGGGGCATCACAAAGCTGCTCACATCGAGATCTTTGGTCTGGGGAATTTCGATTGAGCCATAGGGGTTGACAAGCTGGCTTTCCCAATATTCGCCGAAAATCGATTCGTCGAGATATTCGTCCTGACGGAGCTCCTCGAGAAACTTCATGGTGTTGACCAACTGAATGTCGGCGGCGATGGGGCGCTGGGCTGCAAGAAGATCGCTGTGCTGAGCGTCGTGATTGGCGGGGAGCTTGATCTGGGCGTTGGCCGAAACTCCGGCTAAGGCAATCAGCGAGGCGGTCGCTATGGCAATTTTTTTAAGAATGATCATTTGAATTTTAAACACAATTTATGTCACATGACAAGCGATGTGACAGGCACATCGTCAGTGGCGGGTGATAATTGCGGCAAAAGTCGCGTGAAACAATGGCCTTATCTTCAAGGCCTGAAAAATGATTGGTTGTGGAGAGAACTACGGGTTAACAATAAATCCCGAAGCGGCTCAGTGTCAGAGCTCGTTTCGGGCATTGATAAACGAGACATTGTCGGGAGTATAGTCGAGAATCTCGCCCTCCTTGAAGAATCGGGTGAGTTCTGCGGCGGCATCCTCGGGAGAGGAAGAGGCGTGGATGATATTTTCCTGGTTGCTCATCGAGAAGTCACCGCGAATGGTGCCGGGCAGAGCCTCGCGACCATTGGTGGCGCCGGTGAGAAGTCTCACTACCTTGATGGCGTCAACGCCTTTGAGAGCGGCAACGATCACCGGGGTAGCGGTCATGGAACTGAGAATAGAGGGGAAGAAGGGTTTGTCAACAAGATGTGAATAATGCTCGCGGAGAATAGTCTCATCAAGCTTCATCATCTTCATGCCAACAATGGTGAGGCCTTTCTGCTCAAAACGGGAGAGAACCGTGCCCACGAGGCCGCGGGCTACTGCTGAGGGTTTGAATATCACCAATGTTGTTTCCATTCTTATTCGATGTTTTTAAGGAGAAATATTAAATCAGTATTTGAACAAGGTAGAAATGAGAATTTTAAGATTCATTCACATTTGGCCTTTATTCATGGTCAAAGTTAGTGATTTTGAGCTTAACACACAAATTCAAAAAGCTTTTTTTGCCTCATTCCCCTCAAAAGACATTCTGAGCAACATCGCAATCTCTTGATTATCAACACCAAGCCGAGAAGTGCAAAATTAAGTGAAAAATTGTTGTCGAGTTAAAACCGATTTCCGGGCTTTATTTTACTGTTAAAATTGTGTTAAAATATGTTTTCAAAACCACATAAATTTTAACATTCAGGATATTCTGCTCCAGTCAAAAGCCCTGTCAAACCGCCTCATCATCTCCTTGCGCAGCGGCGCGTGGGCGGGTTGCGACAGGTTGGGATCAGCGTCGAGAATCGAGTCGGCAGTGTCGCGCGCAAGCTGAATTATCTGGCCGTCGGAAGCGAGGTTGGCGATATGAAGCTCCATCGGCAGACCACTCTGCAGGGTGCCCTCTATGTCGCCCGGACCGCGCATTTTGAGGTCAGCCTCAGCCACCACAAACCCGTCGGTGGTCGAGGTCATGATCTCGAGGCGCTTGCGGGTTTCGCGGGCAATCTTCACCTTGGTCATCAGCACGCAATAGCTCCTGTCGGCTCCGCGCCCCACCCTGCCTCTGAGCTGATGAAGCTGAGAGAGGCCGAACCGCTCGGCATTTTCAATCACCATCACCGTGGCGTTGGGCACGTTTACCCCCACCTCGATCACCGTCGTGGCCACGAGGATATTGGCCTTTCCCGAGGCAAAAAGCTCCATCTGATAATCCTTCTCGGCCTGTTTCATCTTGCCGTGGACCATCGCCACCTTATAGTCGCGGAATATCTCGCTTATCTGCTCATAGCCCTCCTCAAGCGAGCGGAGGTCAACCTTTTCATTCTCCTTGATAAGCGGATAAACGATATAGGCCTGGCGCCCCTGACGGAGTTCGCCCCCGATAGCCTTGTAGACATCAAACCGCTTTTCGTCATATCTCAGCAGCGTGGTGACAGGTTTGCGCCCCGGGGGGAGCTCATCGATCACCGACACATCGAGGTCGCCGTAGACAGTCATGGCCAAAGTGCGCGGTATAGGGGTGGCGGTCATCACCAGCACATGGGGCGGAATAAAACTTTTCTTCCACATTCTCGCCCTCTGAGCCACTCCGAAACGGTGTTGCTCGTCGATAACCACAAATCCGAGCGAATTAAACTTCACATTATCCTCGATCACGGCGTGGGTGCCGATGAGAATATGCAGTGAGCCGTCAGCCAACTGACTGTGAATCAGCTCACGCGCCTTGGCGGGGGTCGACCCGGTGAGCAGCTTCACATTCACCCCTATCGGAGCCACGAGCTGCGAGATGGTCTCGAAATGCTGGGTGGCGAGAATCTCGGTCGGCGCCATGAGGCATGCCTGATGACCATTGTCGAGAGCTATCAGCATGGTCAGCAGCGCCACGAGGGTTTTTCCGCTCCCCACATCCCCCTGCAGCAGGCGGTTCATCTGCCGCCCTGTGGCCATATCGGCGCGTATTTCCTTTATGACACGCTTCTGCGCCCCGGTGAGCGGAAAGGGCAACTGAGTGGAATAGAAGCTGTTGAAGAATCGGCCGATGCGGTTAAACACCAGCCCCTCCGACTTAGCTTTCCTTCGCCGGGCAAAGAGCTGAATGTTGAGCTGAAGCGACAGCAGCTCGTCGAACTTCAGCCTCAGCCGCGCGGCATTGAGGGCGGCATTATCGCGCGGATTGTGGATCTGGGCCAGCGCCTCGGCGAGAGGCATAAGTTTCAGGCGGGTGCGGATAGACTCGGGCAGGGGGTCGATTTCGCGCGGCAGCATTATCGCCAGCGCCTGCTGCACGAGGGCATAGATTTTCCGCGATCCTATGCCGCGCTGACGCAGCCGCTCGGTGAGAGGATAGACTCCCCTCAGCCCCTCGGCAGCGGTGACAGCCCCCTCGGTATCTATTTCGGGGTGGACCATCGACCACCGGTTGTTAAACACCGACGGCTTGCCGAATATGATATACTCCTGACCGGTGGTATAGGCACGTTTGATTTCGCTCAGACGCCTGAACCACACCACTTCCATCACCCCCGTGCCGTCGCTGAACAGGGCCGTGAGCCGCGTCTTGGCCCCCTCGCCCTGGGTTGAGAAGCTTATGAAGCGCCCCTTGACCTGCACCGACGGCATCTCCCCCTCAAACGACCTGATGGGGTAGACCGAAGTGCGGTCGAGATAGCTCGTGGGGAAATGGCTCACGAGGTCGAAGTAGGTGGCTATGCCTAATTCCTTGGAGAGCAGCGAGGCCAGCGACGGCCCTACCCCCTTGAGATATTTTATGTCGTTTGAATCGAGCGGATTCATTTTCTGCCGGCCAACAGAGCCTCCGCCCTGAGGAGGTCAGACGGATGAGTGATTTTAATATTATCGGGATCGCCGGCCGAAAGCAGCGGCACGAGGCCAAACGCCCTCTCTATAGCCGAGGCGTCGTCGGTAAGTTCGGGGCCATACCCCTCCCGGGCGGCCTTGGCATAAGCTTCAAGCAACTTGTCGGCGGGAAACACCTGCGGGGTCTGCACGGCCATATAGAGCGACCTGTCTACGCTCTCGCTTCTCTGCGCTCCCCTGCCGTCGAGACGCCTCAGCGAATCGGTGACAGCCACTGCCGGCACCGCGCCGCAAAATCCCTCGGGGGCTGACTCGCAGCGCTCTATGGCGTCGGCGATAATCCACTCGGTAACCAGAGGGCGGGCACCGTCATGCACGCTTATCAGTCTTACGCCCTCATCCACCTTGCCGAGAGCGTTGCTCACCGACTCATAGCGGGTGGCTCCCCCTCTCACGGTGGTCACCCCGTCGAGGCCATACCGAGTGCTCATGCCGCGCCACAACTCCTCATATCGCCCGCTCAGCACCACTATCATTCCCGAGCCGGGAGTGGCCTGAAGGAGAGCTTCCACCGCCCTCACCACCACCGGCTTGCCGTCAAGCTCGAGAAACTGCTTGGGCAGCGGGCCTCCGAAACGGCTCCCCTCGCCGGCAGCCACTACTATATGACAGATGTGTGAATAATCGTTCATAGGCTCACTGTTCGGAGGGTGCCTGAAAGATTGTGAAATTGACCGACCCGTAGGCGCGGTGATCCTTAAACCACGGATGATCCTCATAGCTGTAGTCGCGGCTATGTTCCATCACGAAGATTCCCCCCGGCTTCAGCATGCCCGAAGCGAGCACTGCCGGAGCTATCTCTCCGAATTTAGGATGATTATAGGGAGGGTCGGAAAAGATAAAATCAAACTTTGCCGGCGCGTTGGCTATATATTTCAGGGCGTCGCCCCTCACGAGATAGAGATTCTCCTCGCCGAGAGTCTTGGCGGTGCAGGCTATGAAAGCGCTCTGCACCGCCGCTTTCTCAACCGAGGTGACGCTCGCGGCGCCGCGGCTCAGCAGCTCGAGGCTCACCGCCCCGGTGCCGGCAAAGAGGTCGAGGGCGCTGATTCCCTCGATATCAATGATATTTTCTATAACATTAAACAGATTTTCGCGCGCGAAATCGGTTGTGGGCCTCGCGGTGATGTTTGACGGCACGTCAAACCGCCGTCTGCCATATTTTCCTCTGATTATTCTCATAGTGTCACTGCTAATAGTTCGGGCGGAATATTGTTAGCCTCACTCCCTGCGCCCCACAGCTCTGACGGCAGCACAAAGGGTGCCGGGTCGTGGTGAGGGAGCAGGCGCCGGGCCTCGGCAAGCAGCTCCGCCGAGCCGCATATCCTCAACGCCACGTTACATTTTTCCGACCTCCCGAGCTGATTCAGACAAGCCGCGATATAATATAAGGTGTCTACGGTCACTTCGCTGCTGAAACTGTTGGCCAGCAGAAGCCGTTTTCCGCTACACGCCACCACATCCACTCCCCCGCGCCGGCAGCTCGCCAACATCACGGGCGACTCCGCCGACTGCAGGCTCACCATCTTTGTGAGCAGCCCTAACGGATGGCTCAGTCTCACGTCATAGAAAGTGCGGGTGAGAAAGCTCTCCGTCTCCCGGTCGAGCGCCATCACGGCCACAGCGTTTTCCACCCCACATTCCGCTACATGGAGATGATCGGCCGGATGATCCCACACCGTTTCGATCGCCGCCTTTGCAAGCTGCTCATCGTCGGCTATGGCTCGGGGAAGCATGAGCGCACGCGAAGTGGCCACCACACAGTCGATAGCCTTAAATTCGCTCAGCAGCAAGGGGTTGTCGTAGATAGCATCCTGCACATCCTTGAGGCGCGAAGGCGACGACTGGCTCACCTCCACACTGCGCCACACCGGAGGATGACTGCTCACCGGAGGCAAAAACAGAGCCTCGATCGACTCCGGGCCGAGCCTCAGAGCCATGTGCCACAACTTGCTTTGAGGCAGGAGGCCGGGTTGTAGGGTTGATTCGTTCATATCAACTGCAAAGATAGCAATTTTTTCCTCATCGCTATATATTCATCAGGAAACACTTTTTAAATATTCTATTGAAAAAATCTACACAAATGTTAATCATTCCAAAAATTTATTATACCTTTGCCGAAGTTTTCAGATTTATCAAACATTTCGGTTTCTAATTAAATAGTAGTTTCCAGTAGATTTTATTCCGTGAGAGTCGGGAAAAGTTGATCTTTCAACGCTTTCTGACTCACTTTCGCGTTGACAACTATTTTTTCACAATTTCTAAATAAAAAATGAAAAAGCTGTTTTTATTACTACTGACAGTGGCCTGGGTGGCCGTTGCCTCAGCACAAAACCGCACTGTCACCGGACAGGTGGTTTATGCCGGTGATGGCGAGCCCCTCATAGGCGCTACTATCTCACCCGTAGGTGGTGGTTCGGCTACCGTAACCGACCTCGACGGTAAGTTTTCCATCTCGCTTCCGGTTTCGGTTACTCACATCAAGGTGAGCTATGTCGGCATGGTGACCCGCGACGTTGAAGTCGGCGACAAGCCCCTCCGCATCGAGCTCAGCAATCATGAAAACGAGCTCGACGAAGTTATGGTCGTGGCCTATGGCACTGCCAAGAAATCGGCCTACACCGGTTCTGCCTCGGTGGTCAAGGCCGAAGCTATCGAAAACTCTCTCGTCACCGACGTCACCTCGGCTCTCTCGGGCAAGGTATCGGGTGTGCAGACTCTCAGCAGCAACGGTCAGCCCGGTGTGGCTCCCAAGGTGCGTGTGCGCGGTGTCGGCTCCATCAACGCCGGCCAGAGCCCCCTCTATATTGTTGACGGTCTCCCCTATGACGGCGACATCGCTTCGATCAACACCATGGACGTTGAAAACATGACTGTGCTCAAAGATGCCGCCGCTGCCGCCCTCTACGGTGCCCGCGGTGCCAACGGCGTTATCCTCATCACCACCAAGCAGGGTCAGGCAGGCAACACCAAGGTGAATTTCGATGCCCGCTGGGGTGGTAACTCACGCGCTGTGCCCAACTATGACGTGATCAGCAAAGCCGAAGAATATCTCCCCCTCGTTTATAAATCGCTCTACAACTCGGCCTACTACAACCAGACCATGACAGCCGCTGCGGCCCATGCCTATGCCAATCAGAATATCTTTCCCCGCATCGGCTATACCACCTTCACCGTGCCCGACGGCGAGAGCCTCGTGCTCCCCGGCGGCGTGATGAATCCCAACGCCAAGCGCGGCTTCACCGAAGGCAACTACTACTACACTCCAGACAACTGGGAGAAGGAAATGCTCCGCAACGGTCTCCGTCAGGAATACAACCTCAGCATCTCGGGTGGCGCAGAGAAATATAACTTCTATATCTCGGGCGCTTACCTCAACGACGAGGGTCTCATCGACGGTTCTCACTTCAACCGTTTCTCAACCCGTGCAAGCCTCGACTATAAGGTCAACAACTGGTTGAAGGTCGGCACCAACGTCACCTATACCTACACCAACTCAGGCTATCCCGACCTCCAGAGCTCCACCTCCTCGGGCAATGCCTTCAACCTCGCCAACACCATGGCCGAGGTCTATCCCGTGTTTGTGCGCGACGCCTCCGGTCAGATTCTCTACAACGAGCTCTTCAACCGCCCCATCTACGACTATGGCGACGGCCGCTCAACTCCCTACTCCCGCAACTACATGTCGATGTCAAACACCAAAGGTGACCTGCTCTACAACACCACCGAATATCTCACCGACGTGATCAACGGCAAGTGGTTCGTTCAGCTCACCCCCATCGCCGGCCTCACCGTGACCGGCAGCGCAGGTCTCTTTATCGACAACACCCGCTATCACGACCTCGGCAATCCCCTCTACGGTCAGAGCGCTGCTTCAGGCGGTAGCGCTGCTCAGGTCAACATGCACACTTCGGCCCTCAACCTCCAGGCCCTCGCCAACTATCGCCGCTCGTTTGGCGACGACCACCAGCTCGACGCCCTTCTCGGCTATGAGCAGTATGCCTACTATTATGAAGAAGCTTTCGCTCAGGGTAATAACCTCTACCTCCCCACCTCGTGGGTTGTCAGCAACACCATCGACAACCGCAACGGCGGCGGTAGCACCAACAACTACAGCACCCGAGGCATCTTCGGCCGTATAAACTACACCTTCATGAACCGCTACTTCCTCAGCGCCTCCTACCGTCGCGACGCTTCCTCACGTTTCGCTCCCTCAAAACGCTGGGGTAACTTCTGGTCGCTCTCTGCAGCCTGGGATATCGCTCAGCAATCTTTCATGAACGATGCCACATGGGTTGACCAGCTCAAATTCAAGGCCTCTTTCGGTCAGCAGGGCAACGACAACCTGCTCTACTCCACCGGCTATGTGAACTACTATCCCTGGATGGACCAGTATCAGGTTACCGGCGGTAACGGCGTGTGGTCAGACGGCACACGCTATTATAAAGGCAACCCCGACATCACCTGGGAGACCTCCAACAGCTTCAACGTCGGCTTCGACTTCTCATTGTGGAAAGGCATGTTGAGCGGTACTGTTGAATACTTCAACCGTCAGACCTCCGACATGCTCTACAACAAGCCCGTGGCTCCCTCCAACGGCTACACCATCATGTCGATGAACATCGGTTCGATGCGCAACAACGGTTGCGAAATCGAGCTCAACTACCGTCCCCTCTCAACCCGCAACATCACCTGGGACATCAACGCCAACATCACATTCATCAACAACAAGATTCTCAAGCTCCACCCCGACCTTGAGGGTAAGTTTATCAACGGCTCGACCTACTATGCCGAGGGCAGCTCGATGTATCAGCTCTACCTCCCCAAATATGCAGGTGTTGATCCCTCTACCGGTCTCGCTCTCTATTGGGTGAAAGGTAAGGATGAAAACGGCAAGGAGTTTGAATATGCATCGACCGACTACAGCGCCGCTTCCAACCTCAACCGTGCTCCCACAGGCAACCTCATGCCTAAAGGCTACGGCGGCTTCGGCACCACCTTCCAGGCCTATGGTTTCGACCTCTCGCTTGCCTTCGCCTATCAGTTTGGCGGCAAGATCTGGGACTACACCTATCAGAGCAACATGCACGCCAACGATTTCGGCCGTGTTTGGGCAAAGGATATCCTCAAGGCCTGGATTCCCGAAAACCCCTTCACCGATGTGCCCCGTCTCGACGCTCTCGACAACTATGCCAACAGCTCCTCTGACCGCTGGCTCGTGTCATCAAACTATCTCAGCCTCAACAACGTGACCATCGGCTATACCTTCCCCTCAACTTTGGTTCAGAAGCTCCACCTCTCTCAGCTCCGCATCTATGGCGCTGCCGAAAACGTGGCTCTCTGGTCAGCCCGCAAAGGTCTCGATCCCCGTCAGAGCTACACCACCTCTGAGGGTGAAGTCTACACCGGCATCCGTTGCATTTCGGGCGGTATCCGCATCGGCTTCTAATTTTCACTTTTCTCCCATTCAAAAAACTTCATATTGTCAATTATGAAATTTTATAACAAAGCAATCTTCCCTGCCGTAGTCATGGCAATGGTCGGAGCTACCTCCTGCAACGACCTTGACACACTCCCCCAGGGTCAATATATCACCTCCGAGCAGAAAGGTGAGGCTATCGCCTCCAACCCCGAGCTTGCTAAATCGGGTGTAATTGCCATTACCGCCAACTTTATCCCTTTCTGTCAGACCTATGTCGACGAAAGTCATAATGACTTCGGCTGGCCCGCCTCAATGATCTATCTTGACCATCACGCGTCTGACATGGTAGGTAATTCACTTGGTTACAACTGGTTTAGACAGTCATGTGCATTATCGGATATCACTTCTAACGGAGAATGTACCGCTATCACATGGTACACCCTCTACCGCCAGATCGATTCTGCCAACGCTGTGCTCGAAAACATCGACCCCGAGACCACCGAGCCCGAGCTGTTGTTCTTCCGCTCGCAGGCTCTCGCCATGCGCGCCAACGCCTACTTCATCCTCGCCCAGATGTATCAGCACACATACAAGGGCCACGAATCCTTGCCCTGTGTGCCCATCATCGACCTCAGCAATCGCGCCACCGCTGCTGTTGACGGCGTGGCCCGTAGCACCGTGCAGGAAGTTTATGACTTCATTCTCAACGACATCAACAATGCCATCGATGATCTCAACAATTGCGGCATCACTCCCGCTGATGTGATTGACGCCGGCGCCAAGCGTCTCGTTAATCTCGGCACTGCACTCGGCATCCGTGCCCGCGTTAACCTCGTGATGCAAAACTGGACAGCAGCCGCCCAGGATGCCCGCGCAGCCATCTCGGCCTCGGGCGCTACCCCCTATTCGATTGAGGAGGTTAATCATCCCACCTTCCAGAAAATGACCGAACACGCCTGGATGTGGGGCATTTATATCGACGAGCAGAATCGTCTCGTTACTTCTGAAATCGTCAACTGGCCCTCTCACATGGGCTCGCTCAACTATGGCTACGCCTCGGTTGGCGCATGGCGCTCTATCGACATCAACCTCTACAACAAAATTCCCGCTACCGACGTGCGCAAAGGCTGGTTCCTTGACAAGAACGGCCAGAGCACCTCGCTCACTCCCGCCCAGCAAAACTATGCCACCAACGTAGCCGGTATTCCTCCCTATGCTCAGGTTAAATTCGCTCCCTATCAGGATGTGCTCTATCAGTCTACCAACGCCAACGATGTGCCCCTGATGCGCGTAGAGGAAATGTATCTCATCGAGGCCGAAGCTACCGCCATGGGCGGCAACGCCGAGGCCGGTCGCAAGCTTCTCGAAGACTTCGTGAAAACCTACCGCAACCCCGAGTATGTCCTCAAAGCCACTACCTCAGCCGACGTTCAGGAAGCCGCATGGCTGCAGCGCCGCATTGAGTTCTGGGGTGAAGGCATTTCATTCTTCGACCTCGTGCGTCTCCGCAAGGGTATGGATCGCCGCGGTGGTGGCTGGGAAAAGGAATATGTCTACGTTATCGAGCCCGGTTCGCAGATCAATGTCTTTGTGATTCCTCAGTCGGAAACCAACCGCAACCCTCTCATCACTCCCGACGATAACAACGATCCGGTTGGTCGTCCCACCGCTGTTGACGATTATCAGTAATCCCAAATTCTTAACTCACAACAAAATTTCTCAACAATGAAATTCAAAATATCGTCATTTGCCGCCCTCCTTGCCGCTGCGACTCTGATAAGCTCTTGCTCGGAAGGTAAGTATTGGGATGAGCCGGCCGATAACGCCGTATACACCTTCCCCAAGCCCGCGGCTACATTCAACCTCAAAGCCGGCGAAACCCTTGAGCCCTACGACGTGGTCATCACCCGCAACAACGCCGGCCCCGAAGAGACTATCGACCTCATCACCTACTTCAACGATGATGAAGCTTTCTCCGTTCCCTCATCGGTAACCTTCGCTGCCGGTAAGACTTCCACTGTCTGCACTATCAGCATCAACACCGACGTTATGGCTATCGGCGTGACCTACACCGCTCAGCTCGCCACCCCCAACTTTGAAACCCTCACCAAAGCCGACTCTCTTCTTGTTCCCGACGGTAAATTCAATCCTATCTACCCCGGCGACATCTACCCTTCGCAGACCAACTGCAAATTCACTCTCAACGTGCGTCTCAACTACACATGGAAATCACTCGGATGGGTTGACTATACCGACGACATGATCGGTGCTTTATATGGTGCTCCTCCGGTAACCTATCGTGTGCCTATCGAAGTTCCTGTCGAAGAAGCCGGTAAAGGAGTGTATCGCCTCGTAGATCCCTATGGCTACTATTACCCCTATAATGAGCCCGGCGATTGGGATTCCTCCGTCACTACCTATCTCGAAATCAACGCTCAGAATCCCGAGCAAGTCTATATTCCCACCTGCGAGACAGCGGCCAACTGGGGCGACGGTATTTTCATTTGCTCTTCAATGGCATACCTCCTTCTCAACCGGGGAATGACACCCGCCGAGGTAGCCGAAGAAGGAGTTTTTGGCTCAGTTGAAAACGGATTGATTACCTTCCCCGCTGAATCACTTCTTGTAGGCTTTAAAGGTGGAGAAGGATTCTACTATTCAAATCCCAACGGTGCCTTCTGCGTAAACCTCAACTCTATCTCCGACGAGGAATAACCCCTCCCGGGAGTAAATTCTCCTGACCTTAATGCCGCAATCTCCCTCTCCGACAGATTGCGGCATTAATTTTTTTGAAAAAAATAACCCTTTTGACGCAATATTCCGCCCGCTTGATTGTTGAATAATAGAAAAAAGAGCTAATTTTGCGCTCCCTTATAATCACGATTATTTATTATCAACCTTAACTACTCAATAAACAATGTATTGGACTCTTGAACTCGCATCCAAACTCGAAGATGCTCCCTGGCCCGCTACCCGTGAAGAACTCATTGACTTCGCCATGCGCTCGGGCGCTCCCCTCGAAGTTATCGAGAACCTCCAGGAAATGGAAGACGAAGGCGAAACCTACGAATCTATCGAAGACATCTGGCCCGACTACCCCACCAAAGACGACTTCCTCTTCAACGAAGACGAATACTAAAGGACCTCAACCCAGTTAAAGTTATGATTAACAGCCATATAAACTATTATAATTTGTTTGTATGGCTGGTTTTTTATAGTCTCAAATAGCCTTATTTGTTTGTGTAAAAACAATATTTGCCATGATATTTCCGTTTTGTTTGAATATAATTCACTCTCTTTGAAGACATGTGTGAGCATCCTGAAAATACAAACAAATTATGATGTATGGGCAGAACGAAACGATTGTACCCATTAGGGAAATATAGACTTAGAGTTCCGAAGAATCCGGATAAGAATAAGGCATATCCGGTTGACATTGAGTACACATGGAATCGGAAAATAATTCGGAAGACAACAAATGTTTTTGTAAGGATTGCGGACTGGAATCAGAACCTTCATGGTGGACGTGGAGGTGTACGACCTTCCTACGGTTCCGAAGCAAGACGTATTAACAGTGTTCTTCTTGCAAGAGTTGAACGTGTGGATTCTCTTTTGGCTGAGTTTTCTCAGACTCATCCTCATCAACTCACCACAGAGGTAATTGATGGATTTCTTCTTGAAAAGCCGGTAGCTGTAAGGAAGGATAAAGGGAAAGACTTTATTGAGTTTGTTATTGAGCGATTGGATTCTGAGTATCATCGCAATCGCATTGGTAGAAGTAGGTACGAGAACGGAAAGAGTGGAATGAATATCTTTAAAGAGTTCTTGCGTTCAAAAAATCGTGGAACCTACAGTGAAGATGGTATTTATATTGGAGAGGTGTCAATTGAACTTTTTGAGGAGTATATAGAATGGAGGCGGGATATTAAGAAAAATAGTGATCATACTATAAATCATGCCCTCACTCCAATTCTGAAAGCATGTGCATACGCAGCAGAATTACAGATTATTGATGCGTCTCTAAATGCTCGGATTCAAGATATGCGCATCTCTGTAAAGCCCAATCTTTCTGGCGACGAAGCGGCATACGATGGAAAGAGTTTGACAAAAGAAGAATTGATTAAATTAATCAATTATTACCATGAGTGTAAGGAACCCAGAAGAAAAGAATACTTAGAAATGTTCCTGTTTGCATTTCATGCATGTGGATTACGCATTGTTGATGTCATGACTCTTCAATGGTCAAGTATTGACTTAAAAAAAAAGGAACTCCGAAAAATAATGATAAAGACCGGGAAACGTCATATTATCCCATTATCTGACTCAGCTATTGAGATTCTCAAATGTTGGAAGGAAAAGAATGGTGATTCTCGTTTTGTCTTTAATCTTGTTAAAGATAGTTTTGATGTTGATGAGGCTGAAGCGCTGTACAAAGTAAGAAATACAGTCACAAAAAGCATAAATCAATCGCTGACAGTGGTGGGAGAGCAGTTAAATTTTAAATTTCCCCTAACGATGCATGTAGCGCGCCATTCTTTTGCAGTTTATGCTTTAAATGAAGGTTTATCAATGTCTGTAGTTAGTCGACTTCTCGGTCATGGTAGTACAGATATAACCGAAAAAGTTTATGCACGCTTCCTTCCGGAAACTCTCTCATCAGAACTTGGTCGTCTCTCAGGATTGTCTTCATTCAATATTTAGTTTAGGATCATCATACATATGAGAAGTACCCAGCTGACTCCTTTTCGAGTTAGCCGGGTACTTCTTTATCACAGAACAATAAAAATATCTTCATATAGAAGGCAGTTCACCTATCGTGGCAAATGCCTTATAGTGAAAGCGGCTGAGAAATAAGTCAACATCAGATTGGGAGTACCAGTATTTATCTCCACAACGAGAATATCCTAAATACCCGTTGTCACGTAATCGCTTTAGGTATTTATCTTTGATGTTTAATAGCGTCATTAAGGCCTTGTTGTCATAGACCTTTTCAGGCGTAGGAGAAGGTGGTGATTTCATATAAGTCTCAACAAGTGCGAGGATCTTTTTCAACATCTCCCCATCGCTTAAAGTGGTGGGATCTTTTTTCATATTAACATGGGTTTAGTGGGTGATGAGTTTGAGAGAAAGAATTGCCTGCGATATTCCGGACTATGTGCTTTAAAATTCAATTTCTCAGGGTAGGCACCATTATCCGCCGGATGAGCGTGAGGTATCTTCCATTCGCTTTGTCAACACAGGAATAATGAAAATAGTTGCTTGAATAGCAGCATTTTCCCAATATTCCCCACAGTTTCCCCTACATTCCCCAACCTTAAAATTAGCACTAAACAAACACTGATATTTCGATTGTTTTTAAGTCAAACCGATGCAGACAGTGAGAACGGAAATATACTCGGAGGGTCTGATTTGTATCTTGAAATCATCCGACAGGTTAAACCTTCCGGATACGGAAACACCAGTAAGAAAATACGCGGTTTCCTGATGGTTCATTTAGGATGTAACAGTCCGGTTTGAATGTAACCTATTCCCTGTCTGTATCATTCTCCCTATTTTTTAGAAAATTATTTTTGAGACATCCAATCTGCTTAAACGATTGGTAGTAGGGATTATACGCTTTTTTAAAGACAAAACCACCCATATTCTCAAATCTTAATGAATCTTAAAAAATCAGGGAACTACCTGAGGAAGTTCCTTAGTTACCTCTCGGGATATAGCGAACTTTGCAGCGTAAACAAACACTAAATCCAAAGAAAAAATGAAAACAAATAAAGCACTTACCTCAGCAGAGTTCGACATTCTAAGCCGCATGCTCCTTGAAATCTAAAAGGAGGTGCGGGACCTTAAGGAAGGAGTTCACAATCGCATTGACGGTGCTATACGTAGCATAAAGGATGCCTTCCAAGGATTCGGTATTCTTGATCCTGATGAAGACATGTGGACTGAAAAGCAGGTGAGAGAGCGGTATCACGTCGATAGAAAGACGATGTATAATCACCGTAAAAGTGGCAGAATAACCGGTCATAAGAACGGGACAGGCAGGAATTGCAAAATTTACTACCGTAAAGCCGATGTAATGGAGCTTTTCGCATCCGTCAATAATTGATTTACACTATCACACGATAACTATTATATTGGTAAGTGTGTGTTGTCATGCTCTTTCGGAGGCAAACAGCTCCATTACATCAGCCTTGCGGTAACGTATCATGCAGTTACGTCCTGACCCACTTCGTGTGTAAGCTATCCTGCCTTCTTTTCGGTGGTTATACATGGTGCGTCTTGATACGTGGTATCTGTCGCATACTTGTGTCTCTGTCCATGTATCTTCATCCGGATCAAGAATCCCGAATCCTTGGAATGCGTCCATTACGGTTTTTGCCACAACTTCTATCTTTGTGTCAACTCCTTGTTTGATTGCCCGCATCTCTGTCTTGAGTTCTTTGAGCATCTGGCTCAGTATCCTGAATTCTGCTGATGTCATGATTCTGATTCTTTACATAGGTTTGACATTGGATTATTCTCGCGGATGATGAGACCCGTAACGAAGTTACCGGGGAGTGCTACGATTTGATGTTTCAGCGTGTGTGTTTTCATTTTCTTTTACGATTAAGTTTTTGTTTACGCTGCAAAGTTCGTCATTTCGCATAAGGTAACTTAGGAACTTCCTCAGGTAGTTCCCTGTTTTTTAAGATTTACTAAGATTTGAGTATGTGTGTGGTTACATCTTCATAATAGTGTATAATCCCCACTGCCAATCTTTTAAGTGGATTGGATAACTCAAAAATAATTTTCAAAAAAAATTAGGGATTCAATGCATACAGAGATTGTGTACATTCAAATGTAACAAAACAATATTTGAGAAAACGATTAAGGAACCGCGTATTTCCTTCGATGAAACTCTTACTTCAAGAGCGGTAACCTATCGCCAGATCCTAACGTTCGAATCAGACCTTTTAGGATAATCCCGCTTTGCTGTCTGCATCGGTTTGACTTAAAAACAACCGATATATAGGCATTTGTTTAAAGCAAATTCCCAAGCTGGGAAATGTTGGGAAACATTATGGAAAGCTTGGAAAAAAACTTATATTCAGTAAACATATTATATTCTTAGGTAGTACTCACTTAAGATTACTGCCTAACCATTTATGTTTGGTATGTCCCTTCTATGTTGTGGTGCAAGAGGCGAGGGTAATTTTAACATAAGTTTAA
>CAYLMR010000050.1:0-18159 GCA_964384885.1 uncultured Bacteroides sp. | reverse complement strand
GGTGGGGGTTACCAGGTGAGTTTGAGGCCGAGGGGGAGGGTGAGTTCGAGGGGCTTTTTCTCGCGGAGGGTGTTTGCCTCGGAGCCGGAGTTGAGGTAGTATTTAAACGAGGGCTCGGCGTAAATACTGATCGACGGAGTGAGTCGATATTCCACGCCAATGCCTCCCTCAATTGACCATTGAGCGGGTATGTGCAAATTGGTTTTTGTAATTGAAGGCATGGACTCGTAGGTCGACTTTTCAAAAACAGTAGATGTGGAGTGGAGAGGTATATCCAACACCGCGCCTCCCTGACCGTAAAGTGAGAATCGGTGGGTAGTAAGGATATTATAATTAACCTTTAAGGGAATACCGAGATAATGTGCTTTATGTATCGTCTCGGTGACACTATACCTGTTTTCCACGGTTTTGTCCGACCTGAGATAGGTGTATCTCAGTCCGCTCTCAATAGCCCAGCGCTCGGAGAGGGCTTTGCTGAGAGACAGAGAGAATGTCAAGGGCATATAATACCTGATGTGTTCGGTTTGTTCAGCATCTGCGGGGGGACTATTCGGGTCTCCGAGAGACAGATCAGGAGGAAGGTTTCGCGTGCTTGTATTAGCCGTAGCTCCGGAATAGCCCACCGACAATGACCAGTCGCTCTCTTTAGCTGAACGGCTCGGCACAGTCGTTTCATTATAGGCCAATAAAGGCTCATAGGGATCGGTGTCGGGAATCATCGTTACAGAATCAACCTCGACACTATCTTGCGGAACATTGATAACGGTGCTTTTTTCACTCACAGTGTCGGCAGCAGCGTCGATAGCTTCGGGGATATATGCCTGAGGCCGACGGTAGAGTTTTTGAGGCGTGAGAGATTTGGGTTGGTCGGCTATCGGCTGAGTGACCGCCGGGGAGGGGGTGCCTTTGTTGTCGGTCCCGGCAAGAGATGAATCCCGCAGGCTATTCTCAAGATTGGCTTTATTGAGAAGGTTATACAAACATATAGATATAATCAGCAGCAGTGAGAAAACACCTATACCTATGCGATAGTCATTTATCATGCGCCTCAACATCACTTTGGCGCGATGGAGCTGAGAGGCCGAGGTGAGATGAGAAATGCCGAGCAATTGAGCGATCTCTTTATGCGACAAGCCTTCGAGCACATTGAGCCTGAACACCTTATTATATCCTTCGGGGAGACGGTCGATAATGGCTTCAAGCTGTTCCCACGACAATTCTTCATTATCTCGCGAATCTGCCATTTGCTGCGGAATCGCTGTCTCGGAGAGCGGCACTGAGATGTTTTCAGACTGTTTGCGCAGATATTGCAGGGAGAGATTTCTCATTATTCTTGTCAGCCATGCCTCGGCCTTTGCCCCGTCTTTAAGCGATGATATAGAGGTAAAGGCAATGATAAATCCGTCGTGGAGAATATCCTTGGCAATATCTTTATCATGGATATACCGGTCTATCACTTCAAGCATTTGACGCGAGAAGCTGTTGTAGAGTTTACCAAAAGCATTGGTGTTTCCTTTTTTACAGTCTGTGACTATCGACTCGATATCCATTGATGCAAATGTATAAACTATTGATGAGCCAAACATAAAAATATTGCATCGCCCCGAGAAATTTTTTTGATGAGGGGGCGGACAGCCGGTGATCAGGAATTAAGGGAGAGACAACGTTGCGTTAAATAATGCTAAAAGGGGGAGTGTGGGGTGGAGAAAACGTGGGGGGTGGTAGAGTTTCTGAGCGGCAAAATCACTAACTTTGCAGCTCAATCGGTGCCACACAATGATGTGTGGCGGTAGTTCAACCTCTACACCATTCAGGTATGTCTCGAATTACCCTTCTACTTACAAATATCCTCAAGGCGCATGGTGTCAGAACAGCAATAGTGTCGCCCGGCGCACGCTCATCAACCATAGTCGAGAGTCTCGCTCAGTCGGCAGAGATAGAGGTGAGGAGCGTGATCGACGAGCGCTCGGCAGCCTTTATAGCCCTTGGCCTCGCCGAAGTGAGCCAAGAGCCTGTGGCCTTGGTATGCACCTCCGGCTCGGCGGTGCTCAACTATGCTCCCGCAATCTCCGAGGCATACTACCGCCACCTGCCCCTCATAGTCATTTCGGCCGACCGCGAAAGAATGTGGGTTGACCAAAACGAGGGGCAGATGATACGCCAGGCCGGCGTGTTGGCCAACATCGTGAAAGAGAGTTATGATCTCCCTCCGCTCAAACCTGAGGCTGACCTCAGCGGGGAGTGGCATTGCGACCGGCTTATCAACGACGCCCTGCTCAAAGCCATGAGCCGTCCGCGCGGCCCGGTGCATATCAATGTGCAGATTTCGCTGCGCCCCGAAAAGGAGAGCAATCTTACCTACCGCCGCCCCGAGCCCGGAATCATAACCGCCATGACAGCCGAAAATGAGCTTAAGGTGTCGCGGGTGAGGGAGCTGTCGCGTGAGCTCGCTTCGCCCCGCAAGGTGATGGTGGTGGCCGGATTTATGGCGCCCGACAAGCGGCTCAATCAGGCGCTGGGCAAGCTCGCCGCCAAGCCAAACGTGATAGTCATGGCCGAGCCGTTGGCCAATCTCCATAACCCTATGTTTGTCAACTCGGTCGACTCGGCCATTTATGCCCTTGCGGGCCGGGAGGGTGGTATTCCCGCCGAGGCTCAGCCCGATGTGGTGATAACTTTGGGTGGCAGCATATTGAGCGCGCCGCTCAAACGGTGGTTGCGTAAGCTCGAGGGCTGCCGCGTTATCAACGTGGGCCATGAGCATGGAGTTACCGACTGCTTACGCAGCCTCACAATCAATGTGGATACCGACCCGGGAGTGTTTATGCAGCAGCTTGCCTCTGCCATGCAGCCCCATCGTGAGCCAAGCAATTATTCCGACCTGTGGCAACATGCCGCCCGCAAGGGTGAGTCGCTTCTCGCCTCGGCCGTGGCCCGCAGTCCGTGGTGTGAGATGAAAGCGATGTCGGTTATCACAGCCCTCATGCCCCGTAACTGGAACCTTCAGCTCAGCAACGGGTTGACTGTTAGATATTTCTCGCTGCTCAACAATGGACGCTTTCACCGCTGCTCATGCAATCGCGGAGTGAGCGGAATCGACGGCTGCACCTCTACCGCCATAGGAGCCGCCTTAGCTTATAAAGCTTCGGCTACACTGCTTGTCAGCGGCGATATGTGTGCGCTCTACGACCTCGGCGCCTTTGCCTCGGTAGGCATGACACCCCGATTTAAGATGGTGGTGATCGACAACGGCGGCGGCGGGATATTCCACTTCTCCCAAACCACCCGCTCGCTGAATTGCGCCGGGGAGTGTCTCATCTCCCCTCCCGGCATGAAACTCCCCCTGGCCGAGCTCGCCAAAGGATTCGGCATGAGATATTTTGAGGCCACCGACGAAAAGGCTCTGCGCTCTCAATGGAGCGAGTTTGCCGCCGAGAGCCAACTGCCCGCGCTGATGAGAATAGTGACCGACGGAGCGCTCGACGCCGAACAGCTTTCGGAATTCTTAAACTGACTTTTCCCAAAACACGATAATATAATTCAACTATTGATATGAGAGAATGGACAACCATCAAGGAGTATGAAGACATACTCTTTCAGAAGTATGGCAAAATAGCTAAAATCACCATCAACCGCCCCGAAGTCTATAATGCCTTCAGGCCTCAGACCAACTTCGAGATGCTCGACGCTGTGGCTTATTGCCGCGAGTCTCCCGAAATCGGAGTTGTGATTCTCACCGGTGCCGGCGACAAAGCTTTCTGCTCGGGAGGTGACCAGCGTGTCAAGACCACCGGCGGCTATCTTGATGCCAACGGTGTGCCCCGACTCAATGTGCTTGACCTTCACAAAGCCATCCGTTCGCTCCCCAAACCTGTTATCGCCATGGTCAACGGTTATGCCATCGGCGGCGGCAATGTGCTCCAGGTGGTGTGTGACCTCACCGTTGCTTCGACCAACGCCCGCTTCGGCCAGACAGGCCCCAAGGTGGGAAGTTTTGACGGCGGCTTCGGTTCGAGCTACCTTGCCCGCTGTGTGGGTCAGAAAAAGGCGCGTGAGATATGGTTTCTCTGCCGCCAGTACACCGCTCAGGAGGCTCTCGAAATGGGCATGATCAACACCGTGGTCGAGCCCGAGCGTCTTGAAGACGAGACAGTCGAATGGGCCGAGACCATACTCAAGCGCAGCCCAATGGCGGTTAGAATGATTAAGCGCGCCCTCAATGCCGAGCTCGACGGTCAGCATGGCCTCATGGAGCTTGCCGGCGACACCACCATGCTCTACTATCTCATGGATGAAGCCCAGGAGGGCAAAAACGCATTCCTCGAAAAACGAGATCCCGATTTTGATAAATTCCCCAAATTCCCCGGATGAATTTTAAAGCTACAGTCAAGAAATATATCCTCACCTACAAGGTGCCGGCGGTTACGTCGCGCGCTGTGATGACTGAAAAGGAAACCTTTATCCTCACCGTCAGCGACCCCGACGACCCTTCACGCAAGGGGGTGGGGGAGTGCGGCCTGTTCAGAGGCCTGAGCTGTGACGACATTCCCGAATATGAGGAGATGCTCAACAAGGTTTGCAAGGCTCTCAGACGCGGAGCCCAGTTGCCCGATCTGAGCCGTTTTCCCTCGATATTGATGGGCCTCGAAACCGCGATGGCCGACTTTGACAACGGGGGCAACTTCATTCCCTTTCCCTCTGAGTTTACCCGTGGCGAAACTTCGTTGATAACCAACGGTCTGGTATGGATCAGCAATCCCGACCAAATGGTCAAGAGCGCCATGCTCAAAATCAAGCAGGGCTTCAGGTGCCTGAAGTTTAAGATAGGGTCAAACAACTTTAAGGATGAGCTCGAGGTTATCGCCCGCATACGCGACGTTTATTCCCCCGATGAGCTCACGATACGCCTTGATGCCAACGGCGCTTTTTCGGGCAGCACCGAGGCGCTCGACAAGCTCTGCAAGCTGTTGCGCTATGGCATTCACTCGCTCGAACAGCCTGTCGCCAAGGGACGCAAACGTGTCATGGCGCGGGTGTGTGCCCTCTCGCCCATACCGATTGCGCTCGACGAGGAGCTGATAGGGGTTAATCCCGACAACGACGCCGCCAAACTCCTCGCCGACCTTCATCCCGCCTATGTGATTCTCAAACCCACGCTCTGCGGAGGATTCAGAGGCGCGCGACAGTGGATCGACGCTGCCGCCGACAAAGGCATAGGGTGGTGGGCCACCTCGGCGCTCGAATCAAACATCGGCCTCAACGCCATTGCCCAGTGGACCGCTACGCTCGGCGTGGGTGACCAACCTCAGGGTCTCGGCACCGGGCAGCTCTATCGCAGCAACTTCCGCACACGGCTGCGGCTTAAGGGTGAACAGCTTATTTTCAGAGCCAAATGAGCGGCTTTGTTGAGCAGTGGCGCGACGGCTCGGCCACTGTCGATGCTCACACCTCAGGCTCTACCGGCGCTCCCAAAGCGATAAAGCTTCTCAAAGCCGACATGAGAATATCGGCCGAAGCTACCAATAGATTTTTTGCTGTCGACAGCGGCTCGCTCCTTGCGTGCCCGCTGTCGGAAAGCTATATAGCGGGCAAGATGATGGTGGTGAGAGCTGAAATTTCGGGCGCGCGCCTTGTGATGGAAGAGCCATCCCGCACCCCCCTGAGCGCCCCGCTCGGGAGGGATGTCGACCTCGCGGCCATAGTGCCTCAGCAGATTGAGGGGTTGATCAAGTCGCCCAACCGCTTCCGCCACATAATCGTGGGGGGAGGGCCGGTGTCGCCCGTTGAGGAGAGGATGGCCCTTGAACATTCGCGGCTCACCGGCGCGCAATGGTGGATGACCTACGGCATGACCGAGACCTGCTCGCATGTGGCTCTGAGGCGTTTCGGAGGCGAGCTTTATGAGTGTCTTCCCGGCATCACGGTCGCCACCGACAGCCGCGGCTGCCTGGTAATATCGTCGGAAGGGAGCTCATGGAGCAGCGTCACCACCAACGACCTCGCTCAGCTCGTTTCGCCCCGCTCTTTCCGTTGGCTGGGACGCATCGACAATGTGGTTATCTCGGGAGGTAAAAAGCTTCATCCCGAGCTGATAGAGCCGCAGATAGCACCGATAGTTGCCGGGCGACCGTTTTTTCTCACCGGGCGCTCCTCCGACCGCTGGGGTGAGGAGCTCGTGATGGTGATGGAGGGAGAATTATCCCCCCGGGAGGTGGAATCGCTCTTTCAGAAAATCAAAGACACCCTGAGCCACGACTCCGCTCCTAAAGCAATTATTCAGAAAAAACAGCTTCGCCGCACATATTCAGGTAAGTTAATCCGCGAAATTTAAAGAAATTTAGTTATTTTTGCGCTGATTATGCGCTGTCGTCAGCCGGCGGCATAGTCTCAAAACAATCGGAAAACTGCCCGCCGTTGCCCCCAATCAGGTCGCCCCGGGCGCAAAGCTAATTATTATACTCAAATGAAAAGGTTTATAATCAGTTTCTTAGGCTCTCTCACAGCTCTCTGGATCACTATCATCATCTCGTTTTTCCTCGTGCTGGTGACTGTTGTCGGCATAACCTCGGCCTCGGGGAGCAGCATCAAGAAAGTTGATTCAAAATCGGTGCTTGCCATCTCGCTCGAAGGTGTGGTGGTTGACCGTCCCGCCCCCACTTCGTTTATGGCAGCTTTGTCGGGGGGCTTTGAAAACAAGAGCATAGCGCTCAATCAGCTTACCGCCGCTCTCGACAATGCCGCCGACGATGAGCGCATAGAGGGTGTTTTTCTCGATTGCAAAGGCCTCACGGCAGGCATGGCTCAGCTGCTCGCAATTTCCGACGCTCTCAAAAAATTTCGCAAGAGCGGCAAATGGGTCTATGCCTATGGCGACAACTACACCCAGGGCGACTATTATCTCGCAGCCACAGCTGCCGACTCGGTTTGGATCAACCCTGTGGGCATGTTGGATATCCACGGCCTCGAAGCCACCACGCTCTACTTCAAGGAGCTGCTCGACAAGCTCGGCGTGGATGTGCAGGTAATCAAGGTCGGCACCTATAAGAGCGCCGTCGAGCCGTTTATACTCGATTCGATGAGCAGCGCCAACCGCGAGCAGCAGGAACATTTCCTCGGCTCGATATGGAACACCGTGGCCGGAAACATTGCCGAAGCCCGCTCGGTGAGCGTCGACACCGTCAATGCATGGGCCGACTGCTATTCCTACACCATGCCGGCCGAATGGCTCGTTGACAACGGCATCGTTGACGCTATCCGCTACCGCCAGCAGGTATTGACCCGCATGGGCGAGCTTACCGAGGCTGAAAAAGCCTATAAGCCCAAAATGGTTTCTCTGGCCGACTATGTCAATGCCTGCGGCCTCACCTCAGGCACCAAATCAAAGGATTCCGACAAGAAGAAAAAACAGATCGCCGTGCTCTATGCCGTGGGCGACATCACCGAAGACGCTACCGAGGGAATAGCCTCCGAGCGCCTTGTGCCTGAAATCTACGATCTGATCGACGATGAGAAAATCGACGGCCTGATTTTGCGTGTCAACTCGGGTGGCGGCTCAGCTTTCGCCTCCGAACAGATATGGCAGGCCCTTCAGCAGTTTAAGGCCGTTACCGGCAAACCGTTCTATGTGTCGATGGGCGATTATGCCGCCTCGGGAGGTTATTACATCTCGTGTGGCGCCGACAAGATTTTTGCCGAGCCTGTCACCCTCACCGGTTCGATCGGCATCTTCGGCCTTATCCCCTCTGCCGAAAAACTGCTCACCGACAAGCTCGGTGTAAACAGCGGCACCGTGGCCACCAACGACACCCGCTCGATAACCCTTTTCAAACCGATGACCGAAACCCAGCGCATGAAAATGCAGGCCTTTGTGGAGCGCGGTTACGAACTCTTCACCTCGCGTTGCGCCGAGGGTCGTCACATGTCGGTCGACTCGATCAAGGCCATTGCAGAGGGTCGCGTGTGGGACGGAAAGTCGGCGCTTGAAATCGGCCTCGTTGACAAGCTCGGCAGCCTCAACGACGCTATCGCCGCAATGGCCGGGGAGCTCGGTGTGCTCGACGATGAAGATTACTACGTTCAGGAATATCCCAAGGTTAAGCTCTCATTCTTGGACGAGATTCTCAGCGCCGGCGACATCATGAGCGCCAGGGCTATCGAAACCAACCTCGGCCCGTTGGCTCCGGTGGTGCGCTCGGTCGAGCAGATGAGAAATCTCGACCCGATGCAGTGCCGCATGGACTACATTCTCATCAACTGATAATCCCCCCTTTCCCTCCGCGACATCCCTATCCATGCCTAAACTCTACAACTTCTTGAAATATACGCTGCTATGGCCTGTGTCGAAGGCCTACGGGCTCGTGGTGTATATACGCAACAAGATGTTTGACAACAATATCCTTAAGCAACACTCGTTTAAGGTGCCGGTTGTGGTGGTGGGCAATATCGCTGTGGGAGGCTCGGGCAAAACGCCCCACACCGAATATATCGTGTCGCAGCTCTGCCATGACCGGGTTGTGGGAGTGCTGAGCCGCGGCTATAAGCGCAAGACCAAAGGGTTTGTGCTCGCCCGGCCTGATTCCCACCCCGAGGCGATAGGCGACGAGCCCTATCAGATCTACCGTAAATTCGGGGGGAAGGTAATGGTGGCCGTGTGTGAGGACAGGGTAACCGGCATCAACCGTATGCTCAAACTCAATCCCGATCTTGAGATTATAGTGCTCGACGACGCTTTTCAGCATCGCTATGTCAAGCCGTCGGTGTCGGTTGTGCTCACCGAATATCTCCATTCTCCCTTCGACGACGCGCTGTTGCCTTTCGGCCGTCTGCGCGAACCGCTCCGTGCGCTCAACCGCGCCGACATTGTCGTGGTGACCAAATGCCCGGCCGATGTCAAGCCGATGGATTTCAGGGTGTTTAAGGAGCAGCTCAATCTCTATCCCTATCAGAAACTGGTCTTTTCGACCTACGACTATCTCGATCCCAGGCCGGTGTTTCCCGACGCCGGGGGAGCGATGGTGCCGCTCGAATCGCTCACCTCTGACGATGTGCTCATCTCGCTCACCGGCATTGCCAATCCGCGTCCCTTCGTGAGATACCTGCGCACCTTCAATGCCAAGGTCAAGATACTCCGCTTTGACGACCACCATCAGTTTACCCCCGCCGACATGCAGGCTGTGGTGGCCAAATGGAAATCGGCCGGCAACCGCCGCAAATATATTCTCACCACCGAGAAAGACGCCGTGAGACTCGCCGACAGCGATTGTTTCCCCGCCGAGCTCAAGCCGTGGATTTTCTACCTGCCCATCGAGGTGAGGATCTTGCCCAACAGCGATGTGGAGCTTGCCGAGGGGATAACCCAGATAATCCGCTCGAAAATCTAAGCGGCGACCGCAATGCGGTGAGCCGTTTCACTATAAAAATTGTTATATCAAAACCACTTTATATCTCATAGCCATGTTAGAAAAAATCAAACAGACCGCCGATTATATCCGCGCCAAAGTCTCAGAAGTGCCCGACACCGCAATCATTCTCGGCACCGGACTGGGTGCGCTGGTTGACCATATCTCCGACAAGCAGTTCATTCCCTATTCGGAGATACCCAACTTTCCGGTTTCGACCGTAGAGGGCCATAGCGGAAACCTTATTTTCGGCAAGCTCGGCAATCGCCCCGTGATAGCCATGCAGGGTCGTTTTCATTACTATGAAGGTTATGACATGAAGCAGGTTACATTTCCCGTGAGAGTGATGAAGGCTCTCGGTGTCAATACCCTCTATGTCAGCAATGCCGCCGGCGGAATGAACAAGGAGTTCCGCGTGGGTGACATCATGATCATCACCGACCATATCAATCTCTTCCCCGAAAATCCGTTGCGCGGCAAAAACTACGAGGAGCTCGGTCCCCGTTTCCCCGCCATGACCGAGGCCTACAGCCTTGAGCTTATCGCCCTGGCCGACAAGGTTGCCGCCGACAAAGGGATAAGAGTGATGCACGGCGTGTATGTCGGCACCCCCGGCCCCACTTTCGAGACCCCTGCCGAATATGAATACTTCCGTGTGATAGGCGGCGACGCCGTGGGCATGTCGACAGTGCCCGAGGTTATCGTAGCCAACCATGCCGGCATCAAGGTGTTTGGCGTGTCGGTTATCACCGACCTCGGCGGCAAGGATGTCACCGACGTTCCCACCCATGAGGAGGTGCAGCTCGCCGCTCAGAAAGCCCAGCCCTATATGATGGAAATCATCAAGGAGATGCTGGCCCGTTAAACAGAATTTATCTTAATCGACCAAAGAAATAAAACTATGGAAATATCTGAAATAGGGGAGTTCGGCCTGATAGACCGCCTCACCAAAAATCTGCCTCATTTCAATGAATCAACCCGTAAGAGCGTGGGCGACGACGCCGCTGTGATGAGCTATCCCGAAAGCGATGTGCTGGTAACCACCGACATGTTGCTCGAAGGGGTGCATTTCGACCTCACATATATGCCTCTGAAACATCTCGGCTATAAGGCTGCCGTGGTCAACTTCTCCGACATATATGCCATGGGAGGCACCCCGCGCCAGATCACCGTGGGCCTCGGCATCAGCGCCCGTTTTAGCGTGGAGCATATCGAGGCTCTGTTTGCCGGCATACGTCTTGCCTGCGAAATCTATGGGGTTGACCTCGTGGGTGGCGACACCACCGGCTCCCATTCCGGCCTCGTCATTTCGGTGACCTGCATCGGCGATGTGGCCAAAGGTCAGGCCATAGGGCGCGACACTGCCAAAGACACCGACCTGATATGTGTGTCGGGCGACCTCGGCGCCGCTTACATGGGCCTGCAGCTGCTCGAACGCGAAAAGGTGGCATCGGCCGGCGACAAGAATTTCGTGCCCCGATTTGAGGGTAAGGAATATCTTGTGGAGCGTCAGCTCAAACCTGAGGCACGCCGCGACATAATCGAGGCACTGCGCAAGCATGACATTCACCCCACTTCGATGATCGACATCAGCGACGGCCTCTCGTCAGAGCTTCTCCACATCTGCAAGATGTCAGACACCGGTTGCCGTGTGTATGAAGACCGTATTCCTATCGACTATCAGACCGCGGTGATGGCCGAAGAGCTCAACATGAACCTCGTCACCGCAGCCATGAACGGCGGCGAAGATTATGAGCTGCTTTTCACCGTGCCCCTCCACCTCCACGACACCGTTTCAAAAATCGACGGCATCAAGGTGATAGGCCATATCACCAAACCTGAGCTCGGGTGTGCGCTCGTGACCCGCGATGGCACCGAAATTCCCCTTCGCGCCCAGGGCTTCAACCACATGGCTCCCGTAGAGGAAGTAGATCCCGAAGCCGGCAAGAGTGCCGGTGAGAAATAACTTCTCCTCTCTCCTCACCTTTTTTTGACTTCTTACCAATCTGTTTCATATTTTTATATAATAATACCATGTATCGCCACGATAAACGAATCGTTATTACCCTCGATGCGGGCGGCACAAACTTTGTGTTCGGCGCAATGAGAGGTTGTGAATATATTGTCAAACCCATCACCATGCCGTCAAACGCCCATGACCTTGACAAATGTCTGGCCACGATGGTTGACGGTTTTCAGCAGATCATTGATTCGCTTGACGACAAGCCCTCGGCAATAAGCTTCGCCTTCCCCGGCCCGGCCGATTATTCGATGGGCATTATCGACGGTTTTCTCCCCAACTTCCCCTCGTTTCGTGACGGCGTGGCCCTCGGGCCGTTTCTGAGCCGCAAGTTCAACCTGCCGGTCTTTATCAACAACGACGGCGACCTCTATGCCTTCGGCGAGGCGCTCTATGGCGTGTTGCCCGACATCAACACCCGCCTGGCTGAGATGGGCAGCCCCAAGCAGTATCACAATCTGCTCGGCTATACCTTCGGCACCGGTTTCGGTGTGGGTGTGGTTGTCAACGGCGAGCTCAACCGCGGTGACAACTCATGTGTGGAGACCTATTGCCTTCCCCATCCCGACGATGCCAACATCATAATCGAGGAGGGTGTGGCCGTGAGAGCCATCAAGCGTGTATATGCCGAGCTGTCGGGTCACCTCGACCACAATTATGAGCCTAAGGATATATTTGAGATAGCCGAGGGGCTCCGTCCCGGCAACCGCGAGGCCGCCATCGGAGCCTTTGAGAAGATGGGTCGCGTGGCCGGTCACGCTATCGCCGCCGCCGTGCAGCTCATCGACGGTATCATCGTGATAGGCGGTGGTATCACAGCCGCCCGCAAATATATCGCCCCCGCGCTGCTTGAGGAGCTCAGAGGCCGCATCTCGACTCTCAACGGCGAAAACATCAAGCGAGTGCAGATGGAGGTGTTCAATCTCGACGACCCTGAGGAGTTCAGCCTCTTTGCCCGCGGCGACCGTCGCACCATGAGAATCTACGGCACCGACGAAACCATTGTCTATGACCCCCTGAAGCGCATTGGTCTGATATTCTCGAAAATCGGCGCTTCAAAAGCCATTTCGGCCGGCGCTTATGTGTTTGCGCTCTCTCAGCTCGACCGTGAGGCCCGTAAAAACCAGCAACAGTAATTGTCATGAAAATCAACATATCTTCGGCTTTGCTGCCGATCATTGCTGCCGCCATCACTGCCTGTGGCAGCACCGCCAAACAGGAATCACCCCGCCTCACCGACTATGTCGACCCGATGATAGGCACAGGTGGTCACGGCCATGTGTTTCTCGGCTCCAATGTGCCTTTCGGCCTGGTGCAGCTCGGCCCGTCGCAGGTGGGCAAGGGCTGGGACTGGTGTTCGGGCTACCATTATTCGGATAGCGCGCTGGTGGGATTCAGCCACACCCACCTCAGCGGCACCGGCATAGGTGACCTCGGCGACATACTTTTCTTTCCCACCGCCGACCCGTCGCTCAACATCTCGTCGTTTTCACACGATGATGAGGTGGCCCGCCCCGGCTTCTACAGCGTGAAGCTCAAGGATGCCGGAGTGGATGTGAAGCTCACCGCCACCGCCCGCACAGGCATACATCAGTATGACTTCAACCCCAACGACACCGCCTATCTCAAAATCAACCTCAAATATGGCATAGGATGGGACCGCCCCTATGACACCGGTTTTACCGGCCTCGACTCAGCCTCGATTGCCGGCCACCGTTTTTCGACCGGCTGGGCTCACGACCAGAAGATTTATTTCCATGCCGAGTTCTCGCGCCCCATTGTGAGAAGCGAGATAAGCGACACCCTGGCAACCCTGGTTTTCGCTCCCTCGGAGCAGCCGCTCATTGCCCGCGTGGGTCTCTCGCCCAACAGTGTCGACAAGGCCCGCACCAACCTCGAGGCCGAGGCTCCCGACTTTGACTTCAATCTCTATGCCGACCGCGCCGACGAGACCTGGAACGAGCATCTTGCAAAAATGACTGTGGAGGGTGGCAGCGAAAAGGATAAAAAGGTGTTCTACACCTCGTTGTTCCACACCATGACCGCCCCGGCGGTGTTTACCGACGCCGATGATCCCGAGCCCCGTTACACCATTTTCTCGCTCTGGGACACCTATCGCGCCGCTCATCCCCTCTATACCCTCGTTTTGCCCGAGAAGCAGAAAGAATTTGCCAACACATTCCTCGACATCTATGACAAGCAGGGCAAGCTCCCCGTGTGGCACCTGCATGGCAACGAAACCAACTGCATGGTGGGCAATCCAGGCATCATAGTGCTCGGCGACCTTGCCCTGAAAGGATTTGTTGACAGCGTGCCCCGCGCTCTCGACGCCATGAGACAGTCGGCCCTGCTCGACGAACGTTCGCTCTACCGCCTCAAATCGCCCGGCTTCATCGCCTTCGACCTCCCCGACGGAGACGAGAGCGTGGCCAAAGCCCTTGAATATGCCGTGGCCGACAATGCCATAGCCCGCGTGGCCGCCATGACCGGCGAGCGCGACACCATGTTTGAGCGTCGCGGTCAGGCCTACAAGCTCTACTATGACCCCTCGACCGGATTCCTGCGTGGACGTGACTCAAACGGCAACTTCCGCCCCGGAGAGTTCAACCCCTTCTCAACCACCCACCGCGCCGATGATTATTGTGAGGGAAATGCCTGGCAATATCTCTGGATGGTGCCCCAGGACCCCCACGGCCTCATCGAAATGCTCGGCGGCGAGGATAAGTTTGTGGCAAAGCTCGACTCTCTGTTCATCATAGAGGGCGACCTTGGCGAAGATGCCTCTCCCGACATCTCGGGCATGATAGGCCAGTATGCCCACGGCAATGAGCCGAGCCATCATGTGGCCTATCTCTATAACTATGCCGGTCAGCCGGCCAAGGGCGCCGCTATCGTGCGCCGTGTGGTTGACGAGCTCTATGACGCCGCTCCCGACGGACTGTGCGGCAACGAGGATGTAGGCCAGATGTCGGCATGGTATGTGCTTTCGTCGGCCGGCCTCTATCAGGTTGAGCCTGCCGGCGGACGCTTTGTGATAGGCTCGCCGGTGTTTGACAGCGTGACTTTGGCTCTGCCTCAGAATAAGCAGTTTGTTGTCAAGGCCATCAACAATTCGCCAGAAAATATCTATGTTCAGTCGGCAACCCTCAATTCCAAGCCCTACACCAAAGGCTATATCGACTATAACGATATTATGGCCGGCGGAGTGCTCGAGCTGACTATGGGCCCGACACCCTCTGATTTCGCAACTTCTCCTGAAAACCGACCCTGACGAATGAATAAGAAATCATTGATCGCGGCAGCCTTTGTCTCGGCTCTTGCTTCATTTTCAGCTCATGGTGAGGGAACTGCCGATCTGACGATTCTCGATTATGTGAATCCGTTTGTCGGCACCACCAACTATGGCACCACCAACCCGGGCGCGCTGGTGCCCAACGGCCTGATGTCGGTGTCGCCCTTCAACGTTACCGGCTCGGAGCTCAACCGCTATGACAAGGACAGCCGCTGGTGGTCAACCCCCTACGACCATACCAACAGCTATCTCACCGGCTTTTCGCATGTGAATCTCAGCGGTGTGGGCTGCCCCGAGATGGGCTCGGTGATAACAATGGCAACCACCGGCCCGCTTGAACCCGACTTCACAAAATATGGCTCTACATATACCGACGAGGCAGCTTCGCCCGGCTACTATACCGCCACTCTCACTGAATATGGCATAAAGGCCGAGGTGACAGCGTCGCCCCGCACCTCGGTAGAAAGATTTACCTTTCCCGCCGGCCAGGGCAATATACTCGTCAATCTCGGTATAGGCCTCAGCAATGAGACCGGCGGCTCGATTACCCGCATCAGCGACACCGAAATCACCGGCAGCCGTGTACTCGGCACATTCTGCTATAATCCCAAGGCTGTATTCGTGATGTATTTCGCGGCGCGTGTCAACAAAAAGCCCTCATCGTCGGGCTATTGGAAGAAGCAGCCGCTCATGACCGGAGTGGAGGCCGCATGGACTCCCGACAACGGCACCTATAAGATTTATGACAATACCCTGCGCTCGATTTCGGGCGATGACACCGGCTATTGGTTCACCTATGACTCGCTCGCTCAGGGCGAGCAGGTGGAGCTGAGCGTGGCGGTGTCGTTTGTGTCGGAGAGCAACGCGCTGGCCAATCTCAACGTCGAGCAGTCGGGCAAGAACTTCGAGAGCATCCTCGCCGACGCCCGCAACAACTGGGCCTCTCAGCTCGGCCGCATAAGAGTGTGGGGCGACGAGGGAAAGAAGCGCATATTCTATACGGCGCTCTATCACTCGCTGATTCACCCCAACATACTTCAGGATGTCAACGGACAGTATCCCGGCATGGAGAGCGGCGAGATACTCACCACCGACCGCGACCGCTATACAGTGTTCTCACTCTGGGACACCTACCGCAACCTCCATCAGCTGCTTACCCTTGTCTATCCCGAGAAGCAGGAGGATATGGTCAACTCGATGGTGGAGATGTATCGCGAGTGGGGCTGGCTGCCCAAGTGGGAGCTGTTTGGCCGCGAAACATTCACTATGGAGGGCGACCCCGCCATACCGGTGATTGTCGACACATGGAGCAAGGGCCTGAAGAATTTTGACATCAACCTCGCTTATGAGGCGATGAGAAAAAGCGCCCTGTCGCCATCGGCTTCCAACCCCATGCGCCCCGACAACGACCCCTATCTCGCCAAAGGATATATCCCCCTTGGATTTTATGCCGCTGACAATTCGGGCGACAACTCGGTGAGCCACGCTCTGGAATATTATGTGGCCGACAACGCTCTGGCGCGTCTTGCCGACGAGCTGGGCCACAAGGAATTTGCCGACTCGATGCGCAAACAGGCCAAAGGCTACCGCCATTACTACAGCAAGGAGACCGGCACCCTGCGCCCCCTCAATGCCGACGGCTCATTCCTCGACCCCTTCGACCCGCGTCAGGGTGAGAATTTCGAGCCGGTGCCCGGATTTCATGAGGGTAGCGCGTGGAATTACACTTTCTTCGTGCCTCACGATGTTGACGGTATGATAAGCCTCATGGGTGGTAAGAAGAAGTTTGTCAACAAGCTCCAGAGCGTGTTTGACCTCGGCCTCTATGACCCCTCAAACGAGCCTGACATTGCTTACCCCTATCTTTTCAGCCGTGTGAAAGGGGAGGAATGGCGCACCCGCAAGGAGGTTGACCGCTTGCTCGAAACATCGTTTAAGGATACCCCCGACGGATTGCCCGGCAATGATGATACCGGCACAATGTCGGCCTGGGCCGTCTTCTCTATGATGGGCCTTTATCCCGATTGCCCCGGCGAGCCTTACTATACCCTCACCGTGCCCGCATTTGACAGGGTGGAAATCGACCTCGACCCCAAATATTACGGCGCCTCGGAGCTCGTGATTACCCGCAGCGGCGAGGGTGACCTCAGGCAGGTGACTCTCGACTCGAAGCCATTGAAGGACATGAGAGTGTCGCACGACAAGCTCATCTCCTCGCCGACGCTTGATTTTCAGCTCGGTAAGTAAACGACATAGCATATCTTACAAAGTTAAAATAACTTAAAGATATGCTATTTCGCTTGTTGCTGCGTTGAATTATAAGTAAATTTGCAAGATTTTTGAAGTATCCAGAATATGAGACAGCTTAAAATAGGACAATCAATCACCCGACGTGGTGACGCATCTCTCGACAAGTTTCTTGTTGAGATTGGCCGTGAGGAACTTATATCGGTTGATGAGGAAGTTGAACTTGCCTGCCGTATACGCCACGGCGATATAGAGGCCCGCAATAAGCTTATTAAGGCCAACCTCCGCTTTGTGGTGTCGGTGGCCAAACAGTATCAAAATCAGGGCCTTTCGCTTTCTGACCTTATCAACGAGGGTAACATTGGCCTTATCAAGGCTGCCGAAAAATTTGATGAAACCCGTGGCTTCAAGTTTATCTCTTATGCCGTGTGGTGGATTCGTCAGTCGATTCTGCAGGCTCTTGCCGAGCAGAGCCGCATAGTGCGTCTGCCTCTCAATCAGGTTGGTTCGCTCAACAAAATCACCAAGGCCCTCCAGAAGTTCGAGCAGGAAAACGAGCGTCGTCCGTCGCCCGAGGAGCTTGCCGAATGTCTCGACGTGCCTGTTGAGAAGATTGCCGACACCCTCAAGGCCTCAGGCCGTCAGGTGAGTGTCGACGCTCCCTTTGTGGAGGGTGAGGATAACTCGCTTCTCGACGTGCTCACCAACGATGACAGCCCCGCCACCGACGCGCCTCTCGCTCAGGAATCTCTCTCGAAGGAGATTGAGCGTGTGCTTCAGCAGCTCCCCGAGCGCGACCGAAACACAGTGAAGATGTTTTTCGGTATCGGCTGTCAGGAGATGACCCTCGAAGAGATCGGCGCCAAACTCAATCTCACCCGCGAGCGCGTGCGTCAGATTAAGGAAAACGCCATCCGCCGCCTCAAAGGCATGAGGAGCCGTCAGCTCAAAGCCTATCTTGGTCAGTAAATCTTTAATGCCGCAATTTTTTGCGGTTAGCGATTCATTGATTACCTTTGCGGGGTAATTAATATAAGCGATTTTTATCACAACAGAATCTAAAATGGAAATTTCCGGAAAAATCATAGTGGCTCTTCCCGAAATGTCGGGCACTTCAAAAGCCGGCAACGCTTGGAAAAAGCGTGAGTATGTGCTTGAAACACAGGAAACTTATCCCAAAAAGGTGCATTTCGACTTTTTTG
>CAYLMR010000049.1:0-18335 GCA_964384885.1 uncultured Bacteroides sp. | reverse complement strand
TTTTTTTCATAGTATTACTTATTTGTTTTAATATTAACAGATTCGCTCGGAAAAGAGTTCGGCGGGGGGAGGGGGATGGATGTATCCGCATTAGGGGGGCGGCGTTTGTAGACATGCCGGCGTCCGTACATTGCAGGTGTCATTCGGACTTTCTATCAAAAAAAATATCGGCTGTCAATTTTCCTGACGCGGAAAATTGACAGCCGGTATTTTTTTGGGCGGGGGAAATCCCGTGGAGGGTCAGTTGACGACGACGAGCTTGAAGTATGAGGCGAGGGTGTCGCGGACGTCGGCGAGGGTGTCGGGTTTGGGCTCCTTGACCCCTTCGAGCTTATAGGGCCACCCCATCGCTTTATATTTATGAACGCCGAGGGTGTGGTAGGGCAGCAGCTCAAAGCGCTCTATGTTGTCATAGCCGCCAAACAGCTCCCCTATCTTCTCGATCATGCCGGGGCGGTCGCTCCAACCGGGCAGGTAGACATGGCGCAGCCACACCTTCTTGCCCATCTCGTTGAGCTCGCGGGCTGTGGCGAGAGTGTTGGCCAAAGGGAGGCCGGTGAGGTCTTTATGCAACTGCTCGTCGGGCTGCTTGATGTCGAGCAACACGAGGTCGACAGCCCGGAGCAGCTCCGAGACCTTGGGCGAGCGGATGGCGCCGTTGGTGTCGAGCGCCACATGTATCCCCTCGCGGCTCAGAGCATTGACCACCGGGAGCAGACCCTCGGCCTGCATGGTAGGCTCGCCGCCGGAGAAGGTCACGCCGCCGCGCTTGCCGAAAAAGGGGCGCTCGTCAACGGCCATAGCCACTATTTTCTCCGCCTCGACGGGATTGCCGCCGAGGGGAGAGATAGTGTCGGGATTGGCACAAAACAGGCATTTCATCGGGCAACCCTGCAGGAACACCACAAGGCGTATGCCGGGGCCGTCGAAGGTGCCCATCGACTCATAGGAGTGTACCTTGATCATCGTTTATCCAATCAGATACGCTCGTGGAAAGAGCGGCTGATTACTTCGAGCTGATGTTCGCGCGAGAGCTTGGTGAAGTTAACGGCATAGCCCGAAACGCGGATTGTGAGCTGCGGATAGTTTTCGGGATGCTCCATTGCGTCGAGCAGGGTCTCGCGGTTGAGCACGTTGACATTGAGATGGTGAGCGCCCTTGATGAAATAAGCGTCCATCATGCACACGAGGTTCTCGATTCTCTCGTCGTCGGTGGGACCGAGCGAGCGGGGAATGATCGAGAAGGTGTTTGAAATGCCGTCCTGAGAGTCGCGATAGCGGAGCTTGGCCACCGAGCTGAGCGAGGCGATGGCGCCGTTGCGGTCGCGGCCATGCATGGGGTTGGCACCGGGAGCGAAGGGCACACCTTTGGCGCGGCCGTCGGGAGTGGCGCCGGTCTTGCGGCCATACATCACGTTGGAGGTGATGGTGAGCAGCGAGAGGGTGGGGCGGGCGTTCTTATAAACGGGGAGTTTCTTGAGCTCCTCAGAGAAGTAATACACGAGGTCGATGCCGAGGTGGTCAACGCGGTCGTCGTTGTTGCCGAAGCAGGGGAACTCGCCTTCGATGTCAAAGCCTTCGGTGAGGCCGATGTCGTTGCGGCGGGCGGTCACCTTGGCATATTTGATGGCTGAAAGAGAGTCGATGGCGATAGAGAGGCCGGCCACGCCATAGGCGAGGTTGATGCGGGGGTTGGTGTCGACGAGAGCCATCTGGGCACGCTCATAGTAGTATTTGTCGTGCATGTAGTGGATGATGTTCATGGCCTCGTTGTAGACTCTTGCCACCTGGGTGAGCACCTTCTTATAGTTGGCCATAACCTCCTCAAACACCAGATGGTCGGATTTGAGCACGGGAATACCCTCTACGATCTGAGTGCCGGTGTTTTCGCAGCGGCCGCCGTTGATGGCGAGCAGGAGTGCCTTGGCAAGGTTGGCGCGGGCGCCGAAAAATTGAATCTGCTTGCCGATGGCCTGATAGCTCACGCAGCAGGCAATGCCATAGTCGTCGCAGTTGCGCACCTCACGCATGAGGTTGTCGTTTTCATACTGAATCGAAGAGGTGTCGACGCTCACCTTGGCGCAGAAGTCCTTGAAGCCCTCGGGCAGCTCGGGGCTCCAGAGCACTGTGAGGTTGGGCTCGGGGCTCGGGCCGAGGTTGTAGAGGGTCTGGAGGAAACGGAAGGAGTTTTTGGTCACCTTGGTGCGGCCATCGTTAAAGCATCCGCCGATCGATTCGGTAACCCAGGTGGGGTCGCCGGCAAAGATGTCGTTATATGAAGCCATGCGCAGGTGACGCACCATGCGGAGTTTCATCACAAACTGGTCGATGAGCTCCTGGGCAAACTCCTCGGTGATGGTGCCGTCAGCAAGGTCGCGCTCAATGTAGATGTCGAGGAATGAGCTTACGTTGCCGAGACTCATTGCGGCGCCGTCCTGCTCCTTGACCGAAGCGAGATAGGCCATGTAGACCCACTGCACTGCTTCGAGGGCGTTTTCGGCGGGGCGGTTGAGCTCCAGACCGTAGAGGTCGCCGAGTTTCTTCATCTCCTGGAGGGCCTTGATCTGCTCGGCCACTTCCTCGCGCAGGCGGATACGGTCGTCGGTCATGGGGCCGGTGAGGTTGCGGAGGTCCTCTTTCTTGGCCTCAATGAGACGGTCGGTGCCATAGAGGGCGAGACGGCGGTAGTCGCCGATAATGCGGCCGCGGGCATAGTTGTCGGGCAGACCGGTGAGGAAGCCGAGCGAGCGGAATTTGCGGATCTCCTCGGTGTAGGCGTCAAACACACCGTCGTTGTGGGTCTTGCGGTAGTTGGTGAAGATGTCGCGCACGCGGTCGCTCACCTCCACGCCGTTTTCACGGCAAGCCTTTTCCACAACCTTAAAGCCGCCGAAAGGCTTGATAGCCCTCTTGAGCAGCATATCGGTCTGGAGACCCACTATAAGTTCATCGTCGCGGTCAATATAACCGGCGGCGTGAGAAGTCATTGTTGAAACGTTTTCATTGTCGAGAGCTCTCACTCCATTGTTTTCGCGCTCTTCGGCGAGGGCTTCCTTACAGATGTCCCAGAGACGAAGGGTGCGCGCCGTGGGGCCCTGAAGAAAAGATGCGTCACCGGTATAGGGGGTGATGTTGCGGCTTACGAAGTCGCTTACGTTGATTTCTTTTGACCAGGGGCCGTCTACAAACTGGCGTTTACTTTCCATTTAGATGTGATAATGATAGATTAGTTATGGGCATTGCCCGTAATTATGTTGCAAAGATAACACTCTGCGGCCAAACCCACACTATTTTTCACCACCAATTATCACCTTATAAATAGCGACGCAGCCCCAATCGGCTGACAGGGGCTGCGTTTAACTATTGTTATTTAAGATATTTCAGATGAGAATTATCCCACGGTAACAATTGGTTGTCCGAAGAAAGTGGAAATCATGGCGATGGTGGAAAGCGTGAAATTGTGCTGACCGCTTAGCCACTTTGTTATTTCGCTCGGCCGACGACCCAAAGCATCGGCAAACTGTTTTTTTGAAAGACCACGTTCGCGCATCAGCTCGTCTATTCGATCTGAAATTGCAAACGACAAATCTATCTCCGCCTTGATGTCAGCGGGAACAGATGCAAGCATTTTCCGATATGCATTCTTTGCTTCTTTCATATTTCAAAACTATTATCGGTTTCAATAATTCTCTCCGTGATAATCACAGAACCTTTTTTCTGACCTTCCTTTAGCAGTTCTTCAAATTTTTGAAGAGTTAGCACATATCCACGTAATGAATCATCTTCCTCGTATGTACGCGAATTTTTCACTCCTCCGTTTCCAAGAATAAGGATACCATTGGAAAGACGCAGGCAATATAATCTCAACTTGGAAGAAAGTACCGGAAGAGCCACCACCGAATCCTTCATTTTTCCTTCGGGGCGAAATAGGCGCTCAAGCGCACCTCCATCGGCTATTTTACCAAGTATCTCAACAATCCGCAGAAGATCCCGATTGAGTTTGGCATCTTCTATAAATTTATTATAGAAGCGTTGATACTCGGAGTTATCTTCAGTGGTGAATTGAATGGAATATAGAGTGCATTGATTACCCTCTTCCAACAAAATAAGTTCTACTTCGCTCATAGTCGTGGACTTAGTTTATAATTACAACGCAAAGATACAACAAATGTTTCACTTAAGGGTGAAATATGGCGTTTTTTTCAAAGAACCGCCAATTGAAGATATGATAATATATAGCAAGGCAGCCCCAATCGGCTGACAGGGGCTGTGTTTAACTATTGTTATTTAAGATATTTCAGATGAGTGTTACTTCACGAGTTGGATCACTTCGCCGGTGAAGAGCTTATCGTTATGATAGACGGTGACGTGGGGCAGCGGAGTGTTTTTGCTCGAAAATTTCCGCTCGCCAACCACCACTTTGATCTTCTCGTGGCGCTTGCCGTTGTCCCAGTTGAGGGTGAAATCGTGGGTCATGGGAATGGCGGTATTGATGTCGCCGAGCTTGAGCAGGGCGTTGCCGGTGTATTGCTGGCGGATGCCGTTATGGAATGTCGACCAGAAATATTTGAGGCCGTAGAAGAACACGCTTTCGGCTCTTGACGAGCGGCCCGGCACATCATAGTCGAAGCTCTCCTCATAGCCGGCGTTGACATTGTTCCATCTCAGGGGAATGGTGCCGTCGGAGAATGTCACCGAAACCGAGTCGCCATACACCGAGCCGATGTCATTTTTCAACAACAGGCTCCTACCGTCGGAATCCACAATATCTATCTTCACTCCGAAAGGCTCGTAGTCCCACTGCTTGGAGCTGTCATATCCCTTATAGTCAGACTCTATGGCGGTGACGGCAACCTCATTGCCGGGGGTCTCGGGGCCGTTGCCGAGCTTCACTGTGGCGACATTCTCGCCGGTGGCCTCGTCGGGCTGATTCTTAAACACGATGCTGACCTTGCGCTCATTAAAGCCGAGATTAAGCTCAACCTTGCGCTCAAACACCGAGTCGGCACTGAAATAACCGAAGCAGAGATAGTTGCGGCCATTGATTTTGCGGCGCACAAGTCCGTGAAACGCCACCTCCTCATCCTCGGCGGCGGGCATATTCATGAGGTCGCTCACATAGTAGGGGTCGGCATAAAGACGCTCTTTCTCCTCATCCCAATACATGGGGTAGGTGCCGCCGCTATAGGAGGCCGACACAGGCACATAGTAGAGCGACCGATCGGGGTCGTCGGTGAGCATATCGTTGCCGTCGGGGTCGTTGACAGCTATTCTGAGCTCGATCAGCGACTCGTCGCCCTCAACGGGGGGCACGACAGGTTCAGGTTCATCTCCCGACGATTTGCACGAAGTGAGCGCAAACACCCCTGAAATCATCACGACTGTCAATGCAAGGAAAATCCGTTTGAGAATATTCATCAATTAGTATGATTTATATGGTTGGTTATGTGAATATTGAATCTATCTTATCGTCACATGCCGGATTAAAGATAAAACCGGAGACATGTCATTATTGAAAATAACGCGAAGTCTCCGGTTCTATTGCATATTAAATAATATTTAACTCCCTGAAGAGAATGAAGGGATCAGGCATACATTGCCTCGATTTCAGAGGCATAGCGGGCCGCTATCACGGGGCGGCGTATCTTGAGGGTGTTGGTCAGCTCGCCCGCCTCCATAGTAAACGCCTTGGGCAGCAGGGTGAACTTCTTGATTCTTTCAAAGCCGGCGAAGTTGCTCTGAAGCTCGTCGATGCGCTTGGCTATCATGTCGCGTATCTCGCTGTTTTTCACCAACTCCTCGAGCGACTTATAGCTGATTTTCTTGGCCTTGGCATACTCCTTGAGCGCCTCGAAAGCGGGGATAATGATGGCGGTGACATATTTGCGGCGGTCGCCTATCACTGCCACCTGCTCTATAAACTTATCCTCGCCCAGGCGGCTCTCAATGGCCTGAGGGGCGATATATTTGCCGTTTGAGGTCTTGAAGAGGTCCTTGATGCGCTCGGTGAGTATCAGGGCGCCGCGGTCGTCAAAGCGGCCGGCGTCGCCGGTGCGGAACCATCCGTCGGCGGTAAACGCCTGGGCTGTAGCCTCCGGCTTGTTGAAATATCCGGCCATCACGGTGGGGCCCTTGACAAGTATCTCCCCCTCATCGCCGATCTTCACCTCAATGCCGGGCAACACGGTGCCCACGGTGCCTATCTCATAGCCCACGTTGGGGAAGCATGTCACCGTCGCTGTGGTCTCGCTCAGGCCGTAGCCTATCATCACGTTCACTCCGCAGCTGTGGAAAAACTCCACGATGTTGGGCGACAGAGGGGCGCCCGCGGTGGGGAATATGTTGCCATGCTCTATGCCGATGGCTTTCTGCATGGTGAGGAATATGCGTTTGTAGAAAAACTGATATTGCTTTTCGAGCCACAGGGGCACCTTCTTGCCCAAGCGCACATAGTCGAGGTTGCGGCGGCGCCCCACCTTGAGGGCGCGGGCCACGAGGGTGCGCTGCAGCCACCCCATGCCGGCGATTTTTTCCTGAATGGCGGTATAGGCTTTCTCCCAGAACCTCGGCACCGAGCACATGCATGAGGGTCTCACCTTGGCCACCGCTTCCTGTATGCGGTGAGGGTCGTTGTTGACGGTCACCTCAATGCCGCGGTAGAAGCAGAAATAGGTCCAGGCCTTCTCGAAGATATGGCTCAGGGGGAGGAAACAGAGCGAAGTGTCGGAGGTGGAGAGCATGTCGAGGCGGTCGCGGTGAATCTCCAGAGCGGAGTCAAACGACCTGTGGGTCAGCACCGCTCCCTTGGGCTCGCCGGTGGTGCCTGAGGTGTAGATAATCGTGGCCATATCGTCGGGCAACGCTGCCGCGCGGCGGTCGGCCACCTCCTTGCGGCACGCCTCGGTGGCTGCCTCGCCGAGACTGAGCATCTTGTCAAATTCCATCACCTCGCCGGGATAGCCGGCGGCAACGCCCGGGTCGTAGACAACCACATGGCGCAGCGTCTTGCAGTTTTTCCTAACCCTCATCACGGCGTCGAGCCGCTTGGCACTGTCGACCGCCACCACCACGGCTCCGCTGTCGCGGAGGATATATTCCACCTGCTCGTCTGACGACGTGGCATAGATGCTCACCGTCACTCCGCGGTTGGCATATATCGCAAAATCCATTATGAGGGTTTCAAGCCTGTTTTCAGAAAACACGGCCACACGCTGCTGAGGCTCGACACCGAGAGTTTCGAGCGCATAGGCCATAAGGAGCGTGCGGCGGTTGAACTCAGCGCGCGAAACCGCGCTGAGATTGAGCGACCGGTCGAGATAGTTAAACGCCGTGCGTCCGCCGTCCCGCTCCGCATTTATCGAGGGAAGAGTGTTGAGTATGTTGTTCATAAGTCGCAGTAGATAACGCGCGGATTGAGGGAGAGAGACATTTTCCTCCACGCGGGAAATCTGATTATGAGACGGCAAAGGTAGTCAGAAAGCGGCGCTCCGCTCCCGACAGCGAGACCTAATCCGTCATCTTATTAACAATCATTTAGCGCGACTTATACAAATTTTACAATTTTTAACCAATCACTACTCCACCTCCCCGGGCCGGAGATTGCTTTTTCGCCGGAGACTGCTTTTTCTGAGGCTGGATGCTGAAGCGATATTGCAATGAAAACAGGAAGTAGGAGGGTATGACATTGGTCACAGTCTCAACACGATATTGGGCATTGAGGCTATAAGACACATTGCTCAGCTGACGCAGAATGTCATACCCCTCGAGAGCGCACACAAGCGAGCCTTTGAGGAATGACTTGGTGACGCGGGCGTTCCAGAGTATGTCGGTGGTATTAAGCTCACTGTAGCTATATCCGCTGCGGGTATAGAGAGTGAGGTCTGTGCTGAGACTCCAGTTAAGAGGCAGATTCAGCAGCCCCGACACTCCGTAACTTCCGTTGAAAGTAAGGTCGTCAACAAATGAGGAGTGAGCGCTGCGATATTTCCGCAAGCCGAGATCAAAAAAGGCCCTGATATTATATTTGCCTGAGATATTGTAATTGGCCTCAACCCTATCGCTCAGCGACAGATTATTGACTACATTGGTGGGCGGGGCGACAAATAGATCGGGATTCTCATTTGAGTCGGCAATGGCTCCGATCAGCTCCCGGCTGCGCTGATACCCGCCGCTGATTGCATTGTTAAGCCAATAGGTATCCGACTTTGACCATGCAATTGAATATGACACGTTTGCCTGACGGTTTCCGTCAACGTTATACGGTCGGCTTATTCTCTGAGCGGTGTTGCTTATGAGATAATAGCCCTGAGATATTGCATTGCTGATGAAGGTATAAGATACATTCAGACGGTGACCGGGGTCTTTGCCTGTCGTATGGAGACTAAATGACACCGTGTTGTTGCGGGTATTGCCAAGCTCCGGATTTCCGAGTATAACATTCATCGGGTCGGTATCGTCTACCACGTCAACCATATTGAGCAGTTGCGGTTGTCTAACTGTTGATTTAAAGCCCAAATTCAGAATATAATATCCTGTTTTCTCGGGCTTGTCCTGAAAGAACAATGAAGCAGAAAAATCATACAGGAATCGAGTTGATGAAATATGCTGGCTTTTTGCGCCACGGTGATAATCCAAAGTGCGCTGAGATATTGCAACAGGCACATTGAGAGTAAAACCCCCACCTTTATGCATTGACAAATTACGCCTGAAGGTTATTGAGGGATTGAGCGAGTTGCGGTTTTCCCACTGCCTGCTGCGGTAACTCTCATCATAGTCGAGCGGCAGATTCTCACTCAGCTGAGGCAGGAGTGAGGGTATCAGATAATCCTCCTGAAGCTCACCCTGATAGAACTGCGAGGTGCGCGTTTGCTCGTCGCGGGTGAAATTATAGTCAGCATTAACTTCAATGTAATATATCGGGGTTCTTAATGAAAAGTTATATTTTGCATATCCTTTATAAAGGCGGTCGCGATAGGGGCTGCCGGCGTTGTGCTGAAGCATCGACGAATTTTCACCCGGGCGGCTCATGAAATCAAGCTGCCGGTAGGTGTAGAGGTTCGGGGTTCGGTTGTCGATACTGGCCACGCCCCCAATAGTGAGCATGGAGCGCCTGTCATCAGGCAGGAGACGGATCAGAGAATTGCCGTCGACATTAAAAGCGAAACGCCCCTCGCGGGAAAGACTTTTCACAAGATTGCGGTTGATCAGATATTGGCTGAAATCCGTTTGGCCGGAATGGATGTTTTCGATTATCTGACGCGAAACCTCCTCAACCTCCTTGTTAAACGACGCCGAGACATCATCCTGCTCCTTGCGGATATGAGTGTATTCAATTTTCGGATTTAAAGCCAAAACGGCTCGATTGGCCAACGACAGCTTGAGCTGATGAGAACTGTTGAGGCTGAAATCCTTGTTGCGGGAATCTTCAAAACTATATTGATAAATCTCATTGCCGGGAATCAGCGCGGCTGAATTTTGAGTACGCTTTACCCTGCCGTCTGAATATTTGGCCACGGCGTCACCCTGCACCTTCCATTTGCTGTCAGGGCCCTCGGCATTATAGGTTATGCCGCCTGAATGATATGACCCCACACCTGTCGAAGCCTCTTTTTCGCTCCAGGCGCCGTCGGCATATCCCGGCTTGGGCTTGGCATCATAGTTGAGATTGTTGGTTGAAAGAAACATCGTCATACCTGAATTTTCAGAATACCACATCCCGAACAATTTTGCAAGATAGCGGTTGTCAGTGCCATAACCCGCCTCGGCGTTTGCGAGAAATCCGTGCCGGTATTGCCGCTTAAGTCTCACATCCATCACATACTGTTTTCCCGCATTTATGCCGAGCGCCTTGCTCTCAAACGTAGCCTTGTTATATACCGCAATATCCTTAACGGTATATGCCGCAAGATTTTCAAGCATAAGCTGATTCTTACCGTTAAATATATCCTTTCCGTTAAGCAGCAGGGCATCAACCTGTTTGCCGTTGACCGTAATCTCTCCGCGGCGATTGAGTTTCACCCCCGGCAGTTGGGAAATAAGACCGTCGAGCATTGACCCCTCGGCCAGAATAAACGCATCGGCATTATAAATCAATGTATCCCCTTTGTAATAGAACATTACTTTTGAAGCTGTTACCGACACTTCCTTTAGGTCTATATTTCTTTTGTGTCTGAGATAAACGGGGCCGACATGATGAGATTTTTTATATTTATCGCTAATAGTATATTCCACACTTTCAGGTTCATACTCCCACAGTGATTTATTCTGAGGGCCACCATTATAGGTAATTCTGAATATATATTTGTCTGCCCCCGAAGCCGTAGTAAAATTCGCAACGCCATCTCTATTGGTTCCCCCTCCTATCGTAGTGTTAACTGAATCCCTTACCACTGACAGATTAACCTGCGCGCCGTTAATCGACCTGTGTGTCAGTGCATCCCTTACCTCAACTGAAAAAGAGTAATAATCCGGTATCTTTTTTTCTTTTCCCCATAAATCCCCTGATGATAATAAAAACAGGCTCAAAAACAGGATAAAACTAATATTCTTCAAAATCTTAAAACTTTTAATTGTTAATAATGTTTACATCGCAAAAATATGAAAAAAATCTGATATACATTGCCTTTTTCCAAAAAAATTATCTTCCTCGGCTAATTTACCGATATTACAGTGGAATTTCGGCCCGGAGATTGCTTGCGCAGGGGTGACTTGTTGAAGTTCCAGCGAATGTGGAACAACAGGTAGGAGGGAATCACATTGGTGACTGTTTCGGTTCGGGCCTGAGCGTTGACCGTGTAGTTTATATTGCTTAACTGATGGAGCAGGTCGAAGCCGTCGGCTATGAATATAACCGTTCCTTTAAGGATGGATTTTGTAAGGCGCGCGTTCCAAACAAGGTCGGTAGTGTTGAGGCGCGAATCGGTATAGCCACTTCTGCCATGAAGCACCAGATCAGTGGAAAATCCCCAATCATAAGGCAAGTTAATGACAGCCGAAGCTCCGACGTTATAGTTCCATGAAGTGAAGTTTTCAAATCCTCTGTCTTTGCTCAGATAACGGTTAAACCTCACATCACCAAACGCCGAGAAACGGTGTTTTCCTGTTTGCCAATCAAGTCTCACATCTTCCTTGACCGTTATTGTATTTACCGAACGTAGCGGAATTTCGGAAATGTTATTCTGAGTTGTCGTTCCGTAGAAATCAACGCTTCGTTGATAGGCGCCCGACGTTTTAGTTGAAAGCTGCGGCTTGGAAAATGAGCCGAAATGGGTATCAAATTCATAATAACCGTTAGCCTGCCAGTTTCCGTCGATGTTGAGCATACGGCCCGATCTTACGCCCGACTCGGGATTATAGAGATATCCGAGCGCGATAGCGTTGCTCACAGTCTGCCAATCAAAATAGATATTATGATGTGAAGTTATTTTATCCTTACTAAACAGAATGTTAGCCAAATATTTTCGCGGGTTACGTAAATCAGAGTTACCCGTAAAGATGTTGAGCGGATCGGTGTCGTCTTTAACGGCAACAAGATTCATCATATTGGTAGGGCTGCACTCTGTCGTCAGGTTAAATTGCAGATAATCCCGGCTATGGGGTAAGGAATAACGGGCGCCGACCCACCCATTCACAATGTAGTCCTTACGCTTAATCTCCTTATAAGCCCCTCGGCCATCATACACTAAGTTGCGGTCATATATATCAACCGGGAGGCTTGCCCAAAACATCAGGAGATTTCCGGCGGGCGGAAGGTTTTTTGAAGATTCAAATTTCACCTCCATGTGGTGATGGTTATATTCTGCCGAGGTCTGATAACTGTTCATAGGGGAATAGGTAGGCAGATATTCAGTAACCGACGGCAAGCTGCCGAAGCCCTCATATCCGGGTATGAGATTGAGCATATACATTGCCGACGTCTCTTTACTATTGGTACGGTCAAAGGTATAGTTGAATTTCAGGGTTCCGCTAAATCCGCCATACTTCAACCATTTTGAAAGTTCCGCCGACCCCTTGTAGACCTCATCGCGGGTGGGATAGCCTTTGATGTATCGGTTTTCATCGAAATAGGGCGAGTTGTCGGCTTCGGCCTTGATTGAATATTTTGAAAAATAATCATAGTGAGTCCTGTTGAGCGAGGCACTCTCTTTAAGCGAAAGCAGCCACGGCTGCTGATTGGCGGAGTTGAGCTTAATGTCAGTCTTGACCTCGGCAGATCCCCCGATATTGTTTCCGACATTCCGGTTATTTGTCCGGCTACGGTTAATGACCGTGGTGCGATAGGCCGAAGCATCCTCATATATCGACTCAAGAAGATCCATCGAAAATTCCTGCAGCTCATCGTTTAGATTAACGTCGAGTCCGCGCTCATCATCCTTTTTTCTTGAATATTGGAATTTTGGCGAGAAGTTGACCATCACACGCTCACCCGCTTTCAGGAATAGATTGTGGGATGTTCTGACAGAGAGATCCCTGCTGTTTTTATGGTTATGAGCATAGGAATAGACATCGCCGGTGGAGAAATAGCTTTGGCTCGACCTGGAGGTTGTGCTCAGCCTGTCGGAGTGCTCGATACCCACATCACCCTTTAATTCAAGTTTAGAATCTGAGCCTTGATAAAAATACGACAATCCTCCCTTTTGTGTAGAGGCGACGCCTGTACCTGATCTGCCATACGACCATGCGCTGTCATCGCGACCGGGAGTGCCTTTGTCGTCCATGTTATTGACATTTCCGTAGGCCGTTACCGACAGATTTTCAATAAACCACATTCCGAAAAGCCGGGCAAGATAACGCTCTTTGGTGCCATAGCCCCCTTCGAGGTTCAGAATATATCCCTGCTGATATTCGCGCTTTAGCCTCACGTCCATAACATGGAGCATATCGCCCATATTCTTGTCGAACATCTCCGACAAATGCCCTTTCTTATCATATACGGCAATATCCTTAACGGTATAGGCGCCGAGATTCTCCAGCATGAGTTTCTGATTGCCGTTAAACAAATCCCTGCCATTGAGCAGAAGATTGTCAATTCGCCTGCCGTTGCAATATATCACGCCCGTTGAAGTAATCTTAACCCCCGGCAGTTGCTCAATCAGCGCGTCAAGCATCGAGCCCTGAGGCAAGACAAACGCGTCGGCGTTATAGATCAAAGTATCACCCTTATGATAAAACATTACTTTTGATGCCGTAACCGTAACTTCGTCTAATTTCTTTTGTCGTTTCAACGAAATATATATCGGAGCAAGTGTTACCTGATTTTCACCCGCGGGAATGGTGATTTTATGCCACGATATAGGTTCATAGACCTCCGATAAGCTTTTCTCTATCCGCCCGTCCGCACTCTTAACCGTGTCATAAACCTTAACTTTCAAAAGATATTCCCCACCGGGACTGTCCATCATGGCAGATGGATCTACTCCGGGACTAAACATAGGCATCGATTGAGCAATTTCGGCGGAGTCAACGGGATTGCAAATCTCAAATGCAACTCTATGCCGATCGTTATTTAATGAGTTTTTTGCTAAAGCATCCCTGACCGGTATTGTTATCTGAACATAATTATATTGAGCCCTGAGTAATAAAATCGAAAAAATAAAGCATACAAAAACAACAACTCTTTTATTTATTATCATAATGACTTAAATTTATAATTATATCGACAAATTTAAGCATTATTTTCCGATCCCACAAATTTTCTCCAACTATCACCACACCTATTGCTAATACAAAATACAAACAAACGCAACAAAAAAATGAATATAATCAGTTCCAAAATCAAAATCACTAAAATTAGCTAACAAGCTGTCTTATAACGCATACACACATGCCCACCACTAAAACAATTAAAACGATTATACTTTTTACTAATGCTGTATGTTATAATTACAGGAGATATATCTTTAATATTAATTCTACTTAATTAACATTTATTATGAAAGACGAATCTAAAGTTACTCGATTGACTCCTTCTGAAATGAAGTCAATTCAAATGGCACAATCCGAAAAATCTGAGTACAAGTATTCTCATTTTTTTATGTGCGGAAATGGAATGATCATGGAATGTCAGACCAATTGCAATGGTAATTGGGCGGCTCTATCTTTAGGCCCTGTTATAAACGGCTATGTAACCCATATTCGATGTAATGAATTCATTCATAGCTGTAACCTCGGCGAATCAATAAGATTTGCCGGCGTAGAATATCTTTGCAACCCAGATACTTGGCCCGGAAATTCAGATGACAATGGCTCCGGTGGCTCGGGTTCCGGTGATTCAGGTGGTTCGGGTTCAGGTGACTCAGGTGGCTCGGGTTCAGGCGACTCCGGATCGGAGGGCTCAGGTACAGACGGTAAGAACAATGCCTCCTTGTCTGACGATATAAAGCAACTGTAATTTGGTGAACTTCACTGATCTCTGAAATATCAAAGAGATTGTTCTACGAATAGTTTTGCGGGGCAATCTCTTTGATATTTTTAATAAAGCTTTATCAAAAACCATAACTATTAAAATCCTTATAGCATATGATTGAAAAACTGATTGGCACTCTATTACAACTGCTTGAAATTCCCCACACAAAACTCTTCTTAAAAGAAACATTAAAGTCTATTCCGTATGACAATAGCTTATACGGGATGAGTCTTCTATTGGCACGTTATAATATAGCAACTGACAATGTGCGCCTCTCTGACAAACACGATTTGTCAAGCGACGAAATGCCATGTATCATATTATATGACGGAGAATTTGTTATTTTAACACAAGTGTCAGAGTCGGAAGTCATAATGCTATCATCCAAATCTCAACCTGTTTCAGTCAATAGAGAAGAATTTGACAAAAAATGGGATGGAATTGCCTTGATTCCGAGGTTGACAGCACAATCAAGAGAGCCCGATTATAAAATTCATCGAAAAGCGGAATTAAAAAATAGATTAATCAAGCTTAGTTTCGGCCTAATTATAGCTATTATGACCTGCCTGTTTGCCTGTCAAAGTTCTCATGCCTTAGAATGGGGATGGTGGAGCATTTTAGCGACAAATATATTGGGGTGTGTTGTATCTACTTTTTTGTTACAGAACCAGTTGGATATTCACACTACATTATCAGAAAGGATATGCGGACTCGTTAAATCCGGCGACTGTGATAGTGTTACACACTCGTCGGGAGCAAATTTATTTGGCATATTCAAACTCAGCGAGGTTGGTTTTTCTTTTTTCATAACTAATTTAGTCGCCTTGACAATATATTCACAGGCAATTCCTATATTGGCTATCATATCCTATCTTGTATTGCCATTCAGCTTTTGGAGTGTTTGGTATCAGAAATTCAGAGCTAAAAAATGGTGTGTGCTGTGTCTGTGTGTTTTATTAACAATGTGGATTCAAGCTATTTTATACTGTTTTAGTGGAATAATTGCAGAGTATTCAGTTAATATTCTTACCTTGTCTATTACCTGTTTTATGTATCTTTTTTTCTATTTGGCAGTCAATATATTTATGAATATTCTTGCCGATAAAAAAGAATCAGAGCATTGGCAATATGATTTAATCAATCTTAAGTCGCAAGATGAAGTGCTTTCCGCCTATTTTCAAGACAGCAAGTATATTGATGGAGAAGCAGGTTCAGGACTCGTTTTTGGTAACCCTCAATCTCCCGTAGAAATAACAGTGTTCAGCAATCCATATTGTTCGCCATGTGCTGCAATGCATGAAAAACTAAAAGACACACCGGGTGATCTCGCAAAAGTCAGGTATATACTGACATATTTCGACGAAAATCTCAGTATAATTAACCGCAATATCATTGCTGCTTACCAACAATTAGGCGCAGAAAAAACTTGGGAGATTCTTAATCAATGGCATCTAAAAGGGTCAGAAGAAGGTGAAACTTTTTTTGAAAAATACAACCTTAATCCGGACACTCCCGAAGTTTGGTCTGAATTTCATAAACAACAGGAATGGAATAAAAATCACGTATTATCCGGAACCCCAAAAGTATTTATCAACGGACGAGTAATTACGTGGCCATATTCTGCTGAAGATTTCAAACTTATAAGCGACATATTATGAGAATCTTATTCATAGACGACTACCCATGTTCCCAAAAAAACGGAATAGGAACATTCCGCAACATATTTCGGACAGCCATGTCTGTTTATAACGATGTTAGTATAACTCTGATATCCCTTAATTCTGATTTTGACACTGCGTGTGAAATAGAACATTCAGATTATAACGAGATTCAAGTGCCTCGTTATAATAATGGGAAGTGGCGCACAAGTGGAGAGCAAATTGCTGAGGATCTTAAAAGTAAAGTGCAGGATAGATGCGATAATATTTTCCTACTTAACTACTCACCATGCGCTGAATTTGTATCAGAACTCAAAAAGGTATTTCCGTTATCAAAATGTGTGTTTGTAATTCACGATCAAGGTTGGTGTACCCCCTTATTGGGGAATAAAAAATTGCTGTCTGAAATTTTAAAGGGCGCCACTCCTGAAATTGTATCAGATAGCACAGCGAAATTTGTAAAAGACTATTGCTCGAAAGAGAATGAAATATATCAATTGGTCGATAAAGTCGTCTGTTTGTCTGATTCCATGCAGCAAATATTAACACAAATATATAAACTTCCCGAGCATAAAATTGCGAAAATTGAGAATGGCCTAATTTCAGATCAACGTGTCGGTCAGGTATTATCCAAAAAGCGTGCCCGAACAATGCTTGGCATTCCTCAAACCTCACATGTAGTTATTTATGCAGGCCGTCCGGTGCGAAACAAAGGTTGTGACGCTCTGCTATTAGCCATAAAACTTTTAAGAAGAAAATATCCCGACCTGAGATGTGTTTTTGCCGGTGATGTATATCAAATAATCAAACGCTGGAATTTATATAAGGAGTGCGCGGCTAACATAATAATGCCCGGATTTTTAAACAAATCTGAGCTTAGGAAATGGTATGCGGCTGCGGATATAGGTGCTCTGGTATCCTATTCGGAGCAATGCAGTTATGCAGCACTTGAAATGATGGACGCTGGGCTGTTGGTTGTTTCATCAGATGGAATAGGTCTCCGAGATATGTTTGTTGACAGCGCAAATTCCTTTGTTGCACATATCGGAAATGTTACCAAAGTAAAACGCTATGCCAAAAGAATCTCTGATAAATTAGAAGCTGCTCTCAATACTACGCCCACTCAACGAAAGCAATACGCGTCTTATAATCGTAGACTATTGGATAGCAAATATTCTGCCACGGAGATGGCTGAAAAATATTTGAGACTATTTCATAGCCTTCTTGCTACGGAATAGTTCATAAATGTGTCGTAACGATAGCCATTACTTAACGGTCAGCTCTTGGGGGTGGAGTCGGAGAAATGGAGGTAGGAATGGAGGGCGCCCACAAGCAGTGAGCCGCCGACGATGTTGCCGAGCGTGGCGGGAATGAGGTTGGCCCACACGGCCTGACCGACACCTACCGACGCTCCTTCCATCATGCCCAAGGGGAGATAGAACATATTGGCAATGCAGTGCTCATAGCCCAATATCACAAACGCCATGACTGGGAGCCAGCAGCCGAGAGCCTTTTCGAGAAGTGTCTTGCCCGACAGCGCGAGCCACACGGCGAGACACACACACCAGTTGGCACCTATGCCCTTGAGAAAAACGGTCATCCACGACATGCCTACCTTTGCCTCGGCGATAGAGCATATCGCCCCGTGCCACGGGTCGCAAGCTGTGAGACCCACCGCATAGACAAGGAAATAGGTGAAGACCAGCGACCCGACAAAGTTGCCGAAATAGACCAGCGACCAGTTGCGGAGAATAAGGGCAAAGCCATGCTCCCCGCGCCACATCGAGGGGACAAGCAGGGCGTTGTTGCCGGTGAAAAGTTCGGCGCCGAGCACCACCACGAGCACCAGCCCGACGGGGAACATCAGTCCGCTCAGCAGTTTCTGAAGCCCGGGGTTGAGGGCGGCGAGATCATGAAAGCCATAGCCTACGATGAGCGACACCGTGCCGGCGAAAGCCACATAGGCTCCCGCAAGGATTGAGGCGATAAACACTTTATGCCAGTCGGCGGTGAGCAGGCGCGCTTTGACAGCCCCGGCTTCTGCGGCTGCCTTGGTGATTTCAGCCGGTTTTCTAATCTCCATGTTTATAGGGCAATTGGTTTCGGGCACAAAGTTACAACTTTTCCGCCACATTCTCGCGGAGGGAATGTGCGGTCACAGAGCCACAAAACCATAACACTCTGATTCTCATAGTTATACCACCGCAAAATGTACGGACATGCCGCCGGCATGTCTACAAACGCGCATCCCCTCAAAAATGCCTCGCCTGATA
>CAYLMR010000048.1:0-18797 GCA_964384885.1 uncultured Bacteroides sp. | reverse complement strand
CGCTGGTTGGGGACAAATGACTCGAAGCTGTTATCGCTATAATAAACGATGATATTGACAATCTTTTTGGCGCTCCCGGGATTGAGGGTGATCGCAGGAGCTACATTCTTCCCGCCGCTATTTTCCCCCTTCGACTTTGAGAAATTGTCAGAACCGGAGGTTGTGGCAAAAGACTCCCCTCCAGACATCGTGTTTTCCTCCAGATTTGCAACCGAAAAGTCAATCGAAGTACCCTCAGAATTATTTGAGCTTTTTTGAGCGAAGTTATCCGAGAAGTCAATCTCAACGTCGCCCTGCTGGGAATCAGTATTTTGGCTCAACGAATTCCCGGAATTTGGCGCATTTTGAGGCTGCGAGAATTGCATAGAATTTTCGACAAGCATATCACCCTGGCCAAACATCAGCCACAGGATGGATAACATCGGGTAAGCTTCGTGAATTTTACCGATAAGCTCATTGCTCACCTTTTTGTTTCGGCCGCTAAGCAGCTGAGAGAAAGATGGGCGGGGAATTCCACAATTATCTGCAAACTGTGTTGAGGGAATATTTATGTATGAAAGAAAGTCTTTCAGTCGAGAAACTATATCCATACGGGAATTTTATTTTGTTATCGGTTGCAAATGTAATTATTAAAATTGGATTATGCAAATTTATTTTCGCAAACATAAAATTAACAATTCCAAACTTAGACAATTTACAAACGTAATTCGTAAATTGCAAACATGAATTTAGATTTGCAAATATAAATTCATATGTTAAACTAATAGTTTATGGTAAATATGTATAACTATTGACACTCAACCAAGTATATACAGAAATAGCCCCTATCTGAGCCAAAACCGGCCGATAGGGGCTAAATAACTAAACTATCAATTAAGCTTTATTTTTTATAATATTGGTTTTCAGCCATTAAAAGCGATTGTTAACAAACTATAATGGCAATTTATTTGCTTTTAAATACTGTTTGAGATTGTTATTTTCGTTTTTCAACTCATCTCAAAAATTGAATTTCTCATCAGGAATTTTAGATATTTGACATTGTAAATATCATTAATTTGTAAGTTCTCAAAACTCAACTATGTTAAAATTCAGCTTTGAATGTTAAATCACTCAGATGATATTCAATTGTTAATCGCATCATGTTTGATTTTCCAAATCATCCTCTCACCATGAGAAACTCGGCTGAAAGGAGCATGAATCGAACCTCTGTTCTTAGCTATATAACAATTAACCATATTGTAATAGTTCTGTAACCAATTGTTAAATTTTAAAATTTAAGCATTTTAACTTTCCTGCTTTTTTGAGAGCATAAAACCATTAAGAGCCAAAAATCCCGATAATTTATCGGCGAAACGAGAAATATGCGATTCTCAGCGCCTTAATTCTGCCACAAAGCTTATCCAAACATAAGAATATAAGCCATTTATCCCCATAATATTGTTACAGGAATAATCATTCAGAAAACCGAGACAACAGTTTTGCCCCGGTTTCACATATCAAAAATGCTCAAATTTGATTAATCTGATGTGATCTCAGCTGCGACAGTTCCTTTATCTGTAATAAGGAGCATGTCGAGATTCCCAACCGAATATATCCGGCGGCAATGACCGTAGCAAGATTTAAGAATGAGATTATAGAACTCACGATAAGACTCCACCGGCATCAGATCGAAAAGCCGACGTGCCGGCATTTTATCTTCAATCTGTGAAATCACATCTTTGTCAATCCCCGCTTCCCCGGCAATCTTGCGTATAAAGTCTGAATTGACGGTCGCAATTTTGCTGTGGGTGTCAAGATGGCCCTCGGCAAGTTTTATCGCCTTGCCTATCATGAGAACAGCCGTCAGCCGCTCGACTTTCAGCTCTTCGGCCAACTGCATTATATCTCCTATCGCATTGCCATAATGAATGAACGCCTGAGGCTGGAGATTGGGAAAGAAACGCTTAACGAAAGCCTCACTTTTAGCACCGGAATTTACCACAATCCGGCGGCAACCGAGAGCCTGCGCCACTTCAATCTCGCGCTTCATCGACTCCACAAAAGCCTCATGCGAGAAGGGTCTCACAATACCCGAAGTGCCTATGATTGATATTCCGCCAACAATTCCAAGACGATGGTTAAAGGTCTTTTCGGCTATTTCGCGCCCCCCTTCAACTTCGATTATAACCTCGACATCTCCGTCATAAAACTTTCTTATCTCGGAGGCTATCATCTTGCGGGGCACGGGATTGATAGCCGCCTCCCCCGGCAGGAGGCCAAGCCCGGGCAATGTAACCGTGCCGACACCTTCGCCGGCAATAAAAGTAACCCCATCGGTCACCTCACTTCCGACCCTCCGGGTGCCCTTATCCCTGAGCCTCACGGTTGCTGAAATCTTTACACCGTCGGTAATATCGGGGTCATCACCGGCGCGTTTAATGACATGAGCCTTCGCGCTGTCAGAGTCGACAAAATCAATCTCTACGCCCATTCTCATTGTCTCGCCCGAGGGGAGAGCGAAGTCAACCGTCCGCCCCTTAAAGTCCCCTTTAAGCGCCATTATAGCGGCTTTGGCCGCGGCGGTGGCACACGACCCGGTGGTAAAGCCGGTCGTAAGAGGATAAAATCCGGGAAGAAGCCGCTCAACCTCCATTCTAAGGCCGTCAACGCCATCAACCGTGATAAAATCGGGCGACAACTCTGGGCGCTTCACAATAAAAATCTTCCACCCCTTAGCTCTCGCCGCGGCCAATTTCTCAGCCACACCTCCCGACAATCCGCTGTCTTTGGTTATCATCGCATCAGCAATAAATCCCTCAAAATCAGGCATCTCACTCCCCTCCTTATAATAAAAAAGATTCTCGGGAGGAAAGCCTGCCTGCCGAGCCTTAAGCCTCGAATCTTCGCGGTCAAGAATCCTGAACCGGCATGGTCGCTCGCTCCAGAACTGCTTTAGCGAGCCGATTGTCTGCACCCCCGTGAGGGCTACCAATCCCCTCACATCGTAGGCTAACATCATGTCTACAGCGTCGTTATATGACTCACACCATATCAGGTCACCGTCGTTGGAATATGGATAACGGCGCTCGAACCTTATCACCGGGATACCCACACTACGGGCTGCATCAGCAACCGTAGCGTGAAGATTCCGCGCAAAAGGGTGAGCCGCATCCACTATCAGTTTTATGTCATTCTCCCGGCAGAAAGAGGTCATTTCGTCAGCATCCATAGCTCCGCAGAGATGCGTGCCGTGGTTACATTCCACCCTTTGAAAACTGTCGCGGGTGGAATAGAAATAGCGACCTGTGCCATTGTCGAGAGTCTCAACGGCCAGTCGTCCTTCGGTAGTTCCTCCGAGTATCAGAATCATTTTCTGAACATATGGCTGAAATGGCTGTCATAGAGCTTCGACAGGCCGCAACGGTTGTCGATTGCCTCACCCACAACAAGCAATGTCGTTAGCGTCAGGTTGTTGCTGTGAACAATCTCGGCCAGATCCTTAAGCTGTCCGCGATAGATACGCTCCTCTTTCCATGTGAGTTTGTAGCACGCAGCCACGGGGGTTTCGGGAGGATAGGCCATGAGAAGTTCACGCTGCACGTCGTCAACAATCGCCGCGCTCAAATAGATGCACATGGTGCTCTGCGAACGAGCCAGCAAATGAAGTTTCTCTTTCTCAGGCATGGGTGTACGCCCCTCTCCTCGGGTGAGGATGATCGACTGCACTTTTTCCGGAATGGTGAACTGCGACCGCAAAGCAGCTGCAGCCGCCTGAAACGACGATATGCCGGGGATGATGTGATAACTCATGCCATAACGGTCGAAATAGGCCATCTGCTCCTGAATAGCGCCATAAATACAGGGGTCTCCGGTGTGGAGTCTCACCACAAGCAATCCCTTGTCATAAAACTCTTTCATAAGGGAAAACTGCTCTTCGAGGTTCATCGAAGCTGAGCTTCTCACCACACAACCCGGCTTGGCGTAATGAGTCAGCTCTATGGGTACGAGACTTCCGGCATAGAGAATAAGGTCTGCTTCTTCCAAAAACCTTTTTCCTTTGACCGATACAAGCTCGGGATCACCCGGGCCGGCTCCGACAATTTCAATATGCCCCTGCTTCAACACTCCGCTCTGGAGTGCTACAGCATAGGTAAACTCATTGTCTTTCAAGCAACTCCCCTTCTGTTTTTCAATTAGAAGCGTTCCATGGTCGGCACCGGCTATGGCACAGCTTTCGGCAACGCCATAAACGCCTGTCACCTCATAAACTTTCTGAGAGGGATTAGCCACTTCTATTCCGGTGAGGTCATCAACCGTGAAAATATCCACATCGCAGTTACCAAATCTCCGGGCCAGTTCAGCGATAAGCAACTCATCTTTTTTCAGATCGATAGTAGCGATTTTTTTAACGGCGTGGCGGCTAAGACCCTTTTCCTCAATGCTCCCGATAATATATTCGGCCACACCCTCAGGATTGCAGTTCTTACGGCAACCTACCCCTAAGGTCAGCACTTTGGGGTAAAAACTAAGAATCCTCACACTGCTTTTCAACAGCCGCGGGGTAATGGCTATAACCAGTTTAAGCCCGAGATCTTCAGCCTGAGCAACATCGGTCAGCAGAGTAACATGAGGGGGAATAGTGCGGAGCAATTCGCGCGTTCCCTCATCCATCACGTCAACAATCAGTCCGCACGGCTCACCGTTCACAAAACTGAAAATAGCTTTGTTCATCTCGCCGGCCTTTACGTCAGTAACCCAACCATATTTGTCAGCCAGGAGGTCGAGAGCCCAGAGGTCGGCATTGTCGCTTTGGGTTGTCACGACAGCCTCGGCGCCCAGAATCCTCGCCACTCTGCGACACAATTCGTTGCCTCCCCCAACGTGGCCCGACAAGACAGAAACCGCATAACGGCCCATGCTGTCGACACACACCACGGCGGGGTCAACATGCTTATTCCTCACAAGTGGGGCTATCATCCGCACACAAATACCCATCGCCCCGATAAAGATTATCGACTCATATTCGCCGAGCCCGGCCACATCCACCTCCCGGTGGCTCATAACCTCACATGAGGCTATCTCTCCGACAATAATTCCGGCAGTCTCCATACCTTTGGGGCTGACATATACAATCAGTATTTTCATTGTGCTTTGATTATGGTTATAGGGTTAAAATTGTCGAGGGCAATCTTATGACGTGCAAGGATGCTCATGCCGAGTCGCTCTGTTTCGCGGCAAAAAGTGTCGCAGCTCTCGGCGCTTACCGAGTTAAACACTATGCAGCCACCCGTGAGCAAAACCTCCTTAATTTTATCGAGCATTTCGGCTAACCTGCCGCCGTGCCCACCGATAAACACCGCATCAGGAGCGAGATAATTCTTCAGGTCAAGGTCAAAAAAATCGGCTGTCACCGCCTCTATGCCGGGGGCGTGAAATTTGCGGCAGTTAGCCTTCATGATTGCCTCAGACTCCTTGCGTTTCTCAAATGAAATAATGTTGAGGCGGGGAAATGCCAAACGTGCTTCTATAGAAACCGAGCCGGTGCAGAAACCTACGTCCCACAAGGTGTGTTTGTCATGCAGATCAAGCATTGACAGGCTCAGCAGCCTTATCGGCATTTTAGTAATCATATTGGCGCGTCCATCAAGGTGATGAAACTCCCCTTCGGGAATGCCTAAATAGCGCTTAAGCTCCCGAGTCTTGCGGAGAATCAAGCAATTAGGCTGCCTGAAATCTCGCAATGCGACCTCTTCGGGAGTAAGCGTCACAACCTCCTCATCTCGCTCGTTGCCCAATGCCGTTCCGACACTCATCTCATAGTTATCATACCCATAATCCAACATTCTGCTGGCTATGGCCTGAGGAGTTTTCACTCTGTCGGTCAGCACCCCTATCAGGCCTTCTCCTTTTATGAGCGCGTCATCGAGATTCTTCCATCTCCGACCGGTGAGCGAAACACACACCATATCATGATAAGGCATTTTGAGCCGATGAGCTAAGAGCTGCAGCGAGTTTAATGCCGGATAGATTTCAATCTCCGCTTCTGGAAATTCCCTCATCAGAGTTGCCCCGAAGCCGAAGAAAAGAGGGTCTCCCGAGGCAAATACAACTATCTCGTCATACAGCTTGTAGCGCGCAAAGACATCCGTCAAGGGCACAGTGACATCTATCCACTCACACCCGGCCGGCAGAAACTCCTTCACAATTTCAAAATGACGCTTCCCGCCCGAAAAAACTCTGCAGCCCCCAACTATCTCTCTCAGCTTGGGCGAGAGATAAAAGTCGCGGCTGTCGGAAATGCCGATCACATGAAACTTTCTGCTACACATCGCGGCCGGGCTTAAGCTGTGAGGCGTCGGGCCAACACAATATCGAGTTGACCAAAGTAGCGGCGAGATTGCTTCCCCCCTTGCGCCCCTCAACAATGATTTTGGGGATATTTACAAACGGCTTGACCATCTGCTTGCTTTCGCACACATGCACGAATCCCACCGGCGCCGCAATTATGCCGCAGGGATGAGCTGCTCCGCGGCGTATAAGCTCGCAAAGCTCCATCAACGCGGTGGGTGCGTTACCGAAAACAAAGAGAGCGTCGGGGTGTTCGCTGACAGCTATTCTGATGCCTGCCTGAGTGCGGGTAATACCTTTTTCTTTGGCATATTCAGCCACTCCGGGATTGTTGAGATAACATTTCACCTCAATGCCGAGTCGCGCCAAAGCGCCTTTTCTTATTCCCGAGGCTGCCATCGTGACGTCGGTTATAATTGTTTTGACTCTTCCCGACTCAAATGCTGAATATATCTGAGGCAAAGCGTCGTCATCAACCTTAACGATATTTTCCATATCGAAATCGGCTGTGGTGTGGATAGCGTGGAGCATCGGCCACTTCACATTGAGCGACACCTCGGGGTGTTTCATCTCCTTTTCGATAGTGCGGAAACTCTCAATCATGATGTTCTGACCGGGAGCCGCCTCACTGTCCTCTTTCACATCGCGATAATAACCTCGGGGAGTGATCATTTTGCCGCTCCAGGAATAGGTCTGCGAATTGCCGATTATCACAACCGTAAACATATCCACATCCTCGGGATTAAACTCCGAGAGAGTGGTCAGAGTGACCTGCTCGCCGTCTCGTCCCGCTTGCCTCACATAGCCGACCGGCGTATCTCCGCTGCGACTGTCAAGAAAAATCTCCTTGAGTCTGAACAACTGCCAGTATCTTGAATTGCTACGCGGATTATAGACTGCCGTGATAAAATCGGCCTCGGCGGCCGCCTTGATACGCTTTTCGATGAGCGCCCACGGAGTCATCAGATCACTCAGCGAAATAACGCAGAAGTCATGGCCTACAGGCGCGCCGAGCAGAGATGCCGCTTTTTGAAAAGCGCTGATACCGGGAATTACTTCCACCTCGGCCTCAATGCCGCGCTCCTTCATCATTTCATAGACAAGCGACGCCATGCCATAGATGCCCGAATCGCCCGAGCTGATCACACACACATCGTTCCCCTCGCTCAACTTGTCGAGAGCCAGCGAGATGCGTTGCCGCTCCTGCTTCATGCCCGAAGCCAACACCTCGGTGTCGGGGCTAAGATATTCTTCTACAAAAGGTATATAATATTTATATCCGACAAGCACCTTGCAGCTGCTCAAAGCGCTGACAGCGCGACCGGTAAGGTCGCCGCTATTACCCGGGCCTATGCCTATGACCGTGATTTTACTCATTTTTAAATTATTAGCGACGGCGGATTTTTTCTCGCGCCTAAACGCAAAGTTACAAAAATTATATCTATTTTTGCTGAATGAAGCAGCAACTTTTTTCAAAATTTTTGATTGCCGCCACATCTTCGGGCTGTGGCAAAACCACCCTCTCTCTCGGGCTTATGAGAGCTTTAACCCGCAAAGCCCTGAGAGTTCAACCCTTTAAATGCGGTCCCGATTATATCGACACTCAGTTTCATTATGAAGCTGCAGGCCTGCGGTCAATAAATCTCGACCTGTTTATGAGCTCGCCCTCTCATGTCAGAGACATTTTCAATCTCTATTCCCGGGATAAGGATGTCAGCATTGTTGAAGGGGTAATGGGCCTCTTCGACGGCTACAACCGTTCGGAGGGAAGCAGTGCCGATATTGCCGGGCTTCTCGACCTTCCGGTGATATTGATTGTCGATGCCAAGTCAACAGCCTATTCAGTTGCCGCCACTATCTATGGTTTCACCCGTTTCAATCCCAGCCTCAAAATCCGTGGAGTGATATTCAATCGTGTTGGCTCGGAGTCTCACGCCTCATTTCTCCGAGAGGCTTGTGCCGACACCCAAACGGAATGTCTCGGCACTATTCCTCGCATTTCCGATCTCCAGACCCCCTCGCGTCATCTCGGCCTAACCCTTAAGGCTAAAGATGAGATGAACTCATTTATCGAACTCGCTGCCGACATTGTCGAGAGACACATCGACCTTGACAAGCTTCTCGAATTATGCGCGAGTCAGCCGGTCGACGCGGTTGCCGGAAAGCCTCTGCCACTCAACGCTGCTAAAACCACTGTGGCCGTGGCCCGAGACGAAGCTTTCAACTTCATCTATCCCGAAAACCTCCGCGCTTTCGAGACCCGACTTAATGCCGATATTCAATTTTTCTCTCCTCTTTCCGACCCCTGTTTACCCTCGGGAACAAATCTTCTCTATCTTCCCGGAGGCTACCCCGAGCTCTATGCCAAAGAGCTTGAAGCCAACCGATCCATGCGAAAATCTGTCAGGGAATTTGTCGAAGCGGGAGGCCTAACGCTTGGTGAATGTGGAGGCATGATATATCTCGGTCGGGAGCTCGACGGTCATGAGATGTGCGGTTGTCTGCCTATCAATACCACCATGTCGGGCGCCAAATTAAAGTTAGGTTATAGAGAGGTGGATTTCGGCTCATTTTCGCTCCGCGGCCATGAGTTTCATTATTCCCGGGTCATCAATCCCGACATTCTCCCTTCGGCAGCCTCCCAGAAAAATGTGAGATGTGAGTCAGTTGACACACCTCTCTACCGTTATAAAAATCTTCTTGCCTCCTACACTCATCTCTATTGGGGTGAGTGTGATCCGATGGCAATGTGGGGTCGTTGAGTTATTCCTCCTCTCTGAATGTGCGGGCTATCTGGCTGCGGGTGAGAGTGAGCTGCTGCTCAAGATGCTGTTTCTGAAGTCTCAGCAGCTTTATGCGGTTATAAAGCTGTGACGCTCCATACACTTCGGCTACGGCGGCTACCTGCTCTGGTGAGAGTTTGATGGTGTGGGGTTTTGCGCCACCGAAAGTCAGGCTCACGGGTTGCATGGAATGAGTCAATGAAAAATGACCGATCGTGTCACATTCACCCTGCATGAAGGTTATCATCTCGCGTTCCATTGAGCGGTCGTTGCGCTCCCCGTCATAATCAACCGTTGCCGAAGTGGCGCTTTCATTCCCCGAAGTAAGGGTTATCGAGGTTGACAAAGTGCCTTTATTAGCCGAAGAAACGATATAAAAGAGTCCTTCGGGCGACATGCGCGCATATATTCCCTCGGCTTTCGACGGCTCTGCATTCTTGAGGCGACTGCTCACATAATAGCCCTCGATGGGATGTTCCACATAAGAAAGCACATTTTTCATCGCTTCGGCGTTAACCTCGGCAAAAGCCAGCAGCGAATCGGTTTCCTCAAGCATCTCAATGGTCATCTTCTCGAAAGCTTTGGGGCGGAGACTCATGCCCGAGCGGCGAACATCTATCTGACGGGGATAATTGGTGTCGATCGAATCGAGTAGATCAATCGCCTGCTGATAAAATCCTGATTCATAAGCTTCCTGAGCCGACACCAACATATGCTCGGCTTCCTTTTTCTTGGGGTCGTTACATGCCGTGAGTATAGACACACAAGCCGATCCGGCGACGGCTAAGAGGAGGAGACTGCGAAATTTAGTTGCTACGTTCAACATTTTTTACTCCTTTTACGGTTTTAATCTTTTTAATCAGTGAGTCGAGAGTGTTGATGGTCGGCACACCCACCACCAGATAGCCCTGGAATATTCCGTCGTGTGAATCAATCGAAATACTCCTCAGGGTAGAATCTTTCTCCTTATTTATAATAGAGGTGATGTTGGTCACTATTCCGATATCGTCATGACCCACAACCTTGAGAGTGGCTCCAAATTGTGCGCCGACTTTTCCCGACCATTTCACCGCTATGATGCGGTAGGGATAACGCTCACGCAGGCTCATGGCGTTGGGGCAATCGAGACGATGAATTTTCACCGCGCCTTCCGACGAGATAAACCCGAATACCTTGTCGCCATAGATAGGATTACAGCAGCGGGCAAACCTATAGTTAAGACCCTTGATATTGTCGGGGCCGATGACAAGCACATCGGAATTGCTTTCCTGCTCCTCGTCATGATTTTGCAGGGTGAATTCCTCGGCCGAACGGGCTACGCCGTTTTCTCCTGAAAGCATCTGTTCTACCGCTTCGATTTCTGCAACAACACGGTTTATGTCAAGCTCCTCTATCGAGATGGCGCTGTAGAAGTCTGAAACCGTCTTATATCCGAGACGTTTTATTACTTTCATCAGCACAGCTTCGCTTACCTCGAGCTTGCGGTTTTTGAGTCGGCGCTGCAGCAGTTCCCTACCCAGTTCGGCCTGACGCGAAGCCTGCTCGTTGAGACTCTGGCGAATCTTGTTTCGCGCCTTCGAGGTTACTACAAACGAAAGCCAGTCGGCTTTAGGCTGCTGGTTGGCCTGGCTGAACACCTCGACCGTATCGCCGCTTTTGAGACGATAGTTGAGCTTGCGGGTGCGTCCGTTCACTCTGCCGCCTGTGCATGTGCAACCGAGGCGCGAGTGGATATTAAATGCGAAGTCAAGCAGTGTTGCCCCTTCAGGAAACTTAAACAGATCGCCGCGGGGGGTAAACACAAACACCTCCTTGCAATAGGGGTCGAGCTTCATGTTTTTCATCATGTCGCCCGAGGCTTCGCTCGATTGCTCAAGCAGCTCCCTCACCCTGTTCATCCATGTGTCGAGATTACCCTCGCTGCGGCCTCCCTTATATTTCCAGTGGGCGGCCACACCTTTTTCAGCAATCTCATCCATGCGCCGGGTGCGAATCTGCACCTCCACCCATTTTCCCTCGGGACCCATCACGGTGATGTGCAATGACTCATAACCGTTGCTTTTAGGTATGCTGAGCCAGTCTTTCAGTCGGGCGGGATTGGGCTGATACATGTCGGTCACAATCGAATATGCCAGCCAGCAGTCGCTTCTTTCGCGCGACAGAGGAGTGTCGATGATAATTCTGATGGCAAAGAGATCATAGATATGGTCAAGGTCGATGTTCTGTTTTTTCATCTTGTTCCATATCGAATAGATCGACTTGGTGCGCCCCTTGATTTCAAAATTAAGACCCTCCTTCTCGAGTTTGGCTTTCACGGGGCCGATAAAGGCGTCGATATAAGCGTCGCGCTTTGCCTTGGTTTCGTTGAGACGTCGGGCTATGCGGGTGAATATCTCGCGGTTGGAATATTTGAGCGACAGATCCTCAAGCTCACCCTTTATGGCATAAAGGCCGAGACGGTGAGCCAGCGGGGCATAAAGATAGTTAGCCTCCGAAGCCACCTGAATCACTCTCTCATGGTCGGGATGATGGTTGATGGCGCGCATCAGCATCAGGCGCTCCACAATCATGATTATCACCACCCTCACATCTTCAGCCAACGTGAGCAGCAGTTTGCGGAAATTGTCAGGGTCGGTGGCGGCCGCGTGCATTCCGTAGAGGCCCGATACTTTTACGAGGCCGCTTATCAACGCTGCCACATCATGCCCCCAATCTTTCGCAACCTGTTCAACAATTATTACGCCACACTCCACCGGCTTTATAAGCAAAATCGCCAGCAGCATGTTGCGGTCGGGGTTGATGCCTTCACACAATGCCTTGGCTGTGAGCAGGGTGTGGACTATCGAATCGACACCGGTAAACGAGTCGGTCACCGAGTTGTCGATCGTTTCACTCATGCTTTTATACAATCCGCGGAGCTTTTCCACATCTCCCGGCTGCCTTATGGCGGAAGTCAGCCTCATCAGATCGCGGAAAATTCCGGCGGTAGTTTCATTGAGCGTGTGTGTGATAATTTTTTGTGACATTATTAACAGATTCTGTTTAGGCACGCAAAATTAATCAATTTCAGCTATCACGCAAATTTTATTGCTCACTATTAACAAAAATGATTATTTTTGCAGCCGCTATGATCCGTCAACATATCTCAATTTCCCGTCATATAAGATTCCTTCTGCCGGTAGCAATGATGCTTTTATCATCGTTGCCGCTATCGGCGGGGCCCGATTTAATGACCAATGCCCATGCAATACGAGCAATGTTCCGCAACGGCTATTTCATCGGTCCGCGCCCGGGTGCGATTGAAATAGGACCTCTCGGAGCAACCGTTTCCGACAACGGTGTCGAGGGTTTCAGACTGCGGGCCGGCATACGCACGACTCCCCTCCTTTCTTCCCGATTCATCTACTCGGGCGACATTGCCTATGGCTTTAAGGATCATAAGGTTAAATATGGTGTCGGAATTGATTTTTCTCTTCACAAAATGACCGGTCGGGCTGACGACTACCCTGTTAGGAAGATAGGTCTGAAATATGAATACAACACCTTTTTCCCCGGTCAGGATATTCCTCACTATAACCTCCACTCATTTCTCTTCTCACGGTTTGTCGACACCAACTATATGGTGATGTACCACCGTAAGGCCACCGCTACATTCAGCTATGAGTTTTCCCCCGGGTTTCGCCTCGACATGTCGTTGTTTCACAACCGCATTACCCCCACTCAATATTTCCCTCTCGTCAATGGCTTTAACCGCGACTTCGCTCACTATCATCTCTCGGGCATAAATGCCGAGGTGACTGTCATACCCGGCGGCGAATTTTATTTCGGCCCCAATCTGCGACACAATCTCCGCCCCTATCGCCCGAAGATAGGATTCGCGATCTCCTGTGCGCCGAGATGTCTTGATTTATCAACGTTCAGTCTCTTTTCAACAAGAGCGTGGATTTATAAGCGCACACCGGTTATGACCCGAGGCTACTTTGACTTTTCGGTCGAGGCGGCAGCGACATGGAGCCACACTCCCTGGCCTCAACTATCGCTCCCCGCAGCCAACTATTCGATGGCCTCTCTCTATGGCACATTCTCGCTGATGCGTCCCCTTGAGTTTGTCACCGACAATTACATTGCTTGTTTCCTCGCTTATTCTCCCAACGGTGCGCTATTTCGCCGAATCAGCTTCTTGCGCAACACCACGATGAAGGGGGTCGTTGGTCTCAGCGCTGTGGCCGGCACACTGTCGTCGCGCAACAATCCCCAAGTTCATCTGCAGTTACCGCAATTTCCGACCTATTCCTCACGACTTTCCTACTCCAAGCCTTATGTCGAGGCATGGGGAGGAATACACAATATTATAAATCTTCTGAATGTGGATTGCTTCTTCAGGCTCAATTACCGTCATTTACCTGAGGCTCAGAATTTTGGAGTAAAAGTGGCCTTAGACTTCCTGATGTAAAGCTTCAAATGCCTTTGAGGGTTATGAGTCGGTAGAGCAGCTCCTGAAGCAGGTCATACTCGTTCCGTCGGCTGCCGATGCCTTTGGTCATGCAATCAAAACGTCTTATTTCTGAGATAGCCTGCAGGGACTGACGCGCGGAGTAACGTTTTAATCCCTGCTCGTAGTCTTTAAACTGCACCGGCCATTTCAAGCCGAGCAACCCCATCAGCGCCGAAGGAGATTTATCTCTCGAAAACTGACATTTCAACAGATTGCTGAAGAAGTTAAACAATGCCGAGGCAGTGAGGGTCGTGGGGCTGTTCTTAGGGTTTGACCTGAAATAATAGGCTATGCGCATCATCCTGCCATAGTCGAGCGCGGCCACGGCGCTGACGAGCTCAAAGTTGTTATAATCCTTGCTGATGCCGATGTTGCGCTCTATCGCCTCGGGAGTAACCATGGCACCTTTGCCAAGCACCAGCGAGAGCTTGTCGATTTCGCCATAAAGACGCGAAAGATCAGTGCCTATATAATCACCGAGCATCGTGATGGCCTTTGGCTCGATGTTAAGCCCTTTTTCCTTTACAAAACTGTGAATAACCGTCGGCAGTTTGCTCTCATACACCCGCTTGCTTCCAAACACAACGGCTCCACCCTTCTTGGCCGACGCCAGGAGATCCTTTCCCTTGGCCTCGGCTCCTCTGAAACATATCACAAGCACCGTGGTATTGCTCGGCGAAGCAACATATCCGCTCAGCTTGTTTATTTCGGTGGCCTGGGCAGCCTGAGCTTCCTTGACTATCACCACCTGACGCTCACCCATCATCGGAAACGATCTGCAGGCAGAGATAATCCTTGCCGAGCCGGTCTCGGGGGCATAAAAGGTGAATAGATTGAAATCTCGCTCATTCTCAGGCACAAGGCTCTCGAACATTGCCGTAAGACGGTCGACATAAAAGCCCTCCTCGCCATGGAGTATATACACCGGGGCGAGGCGGTTGCGATTTATGTCGCTCAGTATCGATTCAAAACTTACGGCGGGAGCAGCCATCGGGAAGAGTGTTTTTTGTTCCGGTAGAGAAAATTTTTTGTAAATTTACACATTATTTCCCAATCAGTCATTTAAACTCCCCCATTTTTTGACTATGCCTCACACTTCGACTACATTTCCTCCTCTTAATCTCCCCCCTGCCGACCTCCGCATCAGGCCAAGCGAGCGTGGCGATTTCCTTGAAGTGTTTTGTCAGCTCCGCAAAAAGTGGGTGGCACTTACTCCCGAGGAGCGTGTACGTCAACATTTCACCTCTTGGCTCATCAGCAACCTGCAATATCGCAGCGGTCTGATGGCCAACGAAATGACCATATCGCTCAACGGTATGTCACGCCGATGTGACACCGTGGTCTTCGCTCCCGACGGCCTTACGCCGGTTGCCATTGTTGAATATAAGGCACCACACATCAAAATCACCCGCGAGGTTTTCAACCAGGCAGCCCGCTATAATATCGTGCTTAAAACTCCTCTGCTTATCCTCAGCAATGGCCTTACACACTATTGCGCCATAGTCAAAGGCGAGCAGTCTGTCACCTTTCTTAAAGAAATTCCCACTTATGAGGCGTTGCTCAGCCTCCTCGGCTGAAACAATTAAAAACTCCGGGGCGTTAATAAAATAGAGTCAGTGACTCTTCTCATGTTTAATCTGTTTATTTCCCTGAGTTAATGGCACAGGATTCTTCCCTGACATCCGGTATAGATATATCTTCGGCCGCCACAAGTCATGGCGGTAAATTAAGTATGCTCTCACCTGCCGTGAGATTCAGCCTTGTTGCCTTTTTGGTAGGCATTTTGACAGGGCTCACCGCCTCGGCGCTCAAATGGTCGATCGAATCGGTCACAAGGTTGCTCACCTCTCACCTGAGAGTCGACGGAGTAGACTGGCCGTTTCTTATCCTGCCGGTAATCGGCATCTTGTGTGCCGGTATATATCAGCGTTATATTCTCAAACATGACATCAGCCACGGCGCCGACCGGGTGACCGATTTTGTAAAAGCGGGCAAAAGCAACCTCCCTCCTTATATGATATATGCGCCGTTTTTAGCGAGCACTATTACTCTCGGATTTGGCGGTTCGGCAGGTTCGGAGGGCCCTGTAGCTACTTCGGGCGCAGCTATCGGCAGCAACGTGGCCCGTAAACTCGGCATGACTCCCGACGAAATCCGCACCATGATATGTATAGGAGCGGGAGCAGGCATTGCCGGCATCTTCAAGTCTCCTATCGGCGGCGCACTTTTCACCATCGAGGTTATGGCCGTGAGCATGTCGTCGTCGGCAATTGTGTCGCTCATCATTGCAACCCTCACCTCAGCTCTGGTGGCATTTGTGTGTAGCGGCATGGCGCCCGACATCGCGTTTCCCGACATTCAATACATCAACATCGGCTCCATTGCCTGGGGAGCAGCGGCAGGTTTGGTCTGCGGCATATACTCATGCTACTACAGTTTCATAATGAAGAAACTCTCCAAGTTTTTTGAGTCATTCAACAATCAGTGGCTCAGAAACATCTCCTCAGGCCTGGTGATTGCCATAGGCGTGTTCTGCTTTCCGTCGCTCTATGGCGAGGGCTATGGAGTGATAAGCAAAATGCTTGCCGGAGACCCTGCAGCCTTCCTCAGCCGAAGCGTGGTATGGAATGAGTTTGGCAGCTATTCGGTCATTTTCCTGATGACTCTCTGCGTGGCGCTCTACAAGGTGTTTGCCACGGCGGCCACCAACAATGGCGGCGGTGTGGCCGGAGATTTCGCGCCTACACTTTTTGCCGGCGCCGTAGTGGGATATCTCTTCACCTCAATAATGAAATGGATCGGTGTTGACCTCCCCGTTGCCGACTGCGTTATGCTCTGCATGGCCGGTGTTATGGCGGGTACCATCAAGGCTCCCCTTATGGCGATGTTCCTCTCTATGGAGATGGCTCTGAGTTTCAGGCTATTCCTCCCCGTGGCCATTGTTACCGGCGTGAGCTACTGCGTCAGAATAATCGTAATGAATGAGCTCGGACATCTTAAGCTCAAACATAATTCAGTCAAATCAGCCAAGCAGTGATTCTATCTGAGGCAGCAGAGGCATCACTCCGTCGTTGATCACGACGATACTGTTGGGATGCGGATTCTCGACCTCATAAGCCTGCTGAGCGCGGATGCGGCTTTCCACCTCCTCAACGCTGACAGAATTTCGTTTGGTGACCCGCTCAATTCTCACCCTCTCGGGGGATTCGACTTCCCACACCTCATCAACCATGCGGTCAAGGCCGCTCTGATAGAGTATTGCTGTTTCAACAAACGCTTTATCACACCCCTCGTTGCGGCATTTCTCAAACCACTTTCCGAGATCGGCCCTTACTTCGCCATGCACTATCTCGTTGAGCCGGTTAAGTTTTGAGGTGTCTGCAAATACGATCTTCGCAAGCTCCGGGCGGTTAATCTTTCCCTCACAATCAATGATTGCCTCGCCAAACTCCGCGCATAATATGGCGAGCATCTCCTTGTTGCTGTCCATGAGGAGGCGTGCCCTGCTGTCACAGTCATATACCTTATAATCAAGGGTGCGCAGAATCTTGCAGACCACGCTTTTGCCCGAGCCTATTCCGCCCGATACCGCTATCGTTTTCATTTCTCAGATGATTTTTTAGTCCCTGCCGAATTTCTCGATGATATATTCCACGCTGTCGGGCGTCACCGAAAGATTCTGATAAATCGAGTGTGAAACACTCAGATGCAGAGCCACTTTAGATGAAGTTGCCGAAAGAATTTCATTATAGTCAACATACGCCTTGACAGGATATTCGTTGTTATAGGCGCTTATAGGCACGAGATAAGACACTTCTACATTGAGAGGAAATGTGATTACATTCTCCCCGTCAGGCACATTGAGAGCCTCGACAGTAACCATGCGGCGTTTTGAGATAAGCGGCTCTACAGGAACTGTCACTATCACCCTGTCGGGAATGATTCTCACACCGGGAATCGGTTTTATCCTCACTTCATAGCGGCTGGTATCCTTGAGGTTATCCCTCACGATAGGTTCGGTGTCGACCGATTTCAGACTGCGGGGAATGGCGTTGGCGCTATAAAGTTTCACCGAGTCGACATTGGCCCTCACCGGTCCCGAGATGATGCTCTGCAGATTGGGATGCACATCGGCTATGACATTGAGCTTCACGCTCACTCCCGGTTCGGTGGTAAGTTTCACATAAATCGAGTCGGGACGCATTGAGAGAATCGTCAGCGTGTTGCCGAAATAATCGCGCAGACGCGAGTCGAGCTTCATGTGGGAAAGAGCCACCACGCCATCCTCGGTCATCGACTCGTCATACTGCAATTTGAGAGTTGAGAGATTACCCCAGTTAAACCTCAGCAGCTGCGAGCCTTTGCCCTTGACAGTCACCGACACCATGCGGGGAGGTTCTGACAGGAGGGTCACGCTGTCGGGCACATTCTCGATCTCAAACGGTATGTCATAGTCTCTCTGCAGTTCGGTGTCAAGCGACATGAGCAGCCAGAAGCCAAACGACACCAGCAGACATATCAGATAGACAGTGACGTTTTTGCCTGTCGACGAAGCAAGCGCTTTCCTTGTTTTGCCAACCAGCTTGTTGATTTGTGCCGAAAACGATTCCTCGCTACTCATATCCTAAAGCCCGGAGTAAGTATTTGTTATAAAAAACTATGTTGACACCGGTGAAGGTAAAGTCCGCCACCGGCATCAACATATTATTTCAACAGAGTGTTATTGCTTCCTGAGTAATCAGGTTGAAAATCATGATTTCTGATCTGAAGCAAGATCTGCAGATGTGGGAGCCGAGGGATAAACCGAGTTGCGGTCTACGGTCAGGCACACATTCTTGTCGACTTCAATCACGAAAGTTGTTTCCTTAACCTTGCGCACGGTGCCATACACACCGCCCGAGGTGATTACCTTATCACCCTCCGAAATGCCGTCGCGGAATTTTTTAATCTCCTTCTGGCGTTTCTGCTGAGGGCGGATCATAAAGAAATAGAATATCGCGATGAGCACGACAATCATTACTATCTGCATCATGCCGGCTGAACCTTGTCCTTCCATAATATGAGTTTGGGTTGATTGTTTTGGTTAAATACTGTTGATAGGATATTTATCGACTGCAAATATAATACTTAGTCATGAATTTCACCCAATGATGAGGTGACTATTTTTCTATCCGCGCCGATTATTTTCCGAA